>NZ_PYHT01000017.1:0-157188 GCF_003023875.1 Nocardia sp. MDA0666 | reverse complement strand
CGAGGTCAGCACATCCTCCTCCACGAGACGCTGCGACAGGATGATCGCGTCCTCGTAGTTGTGACCCTCCCACGGCATGATCGCCACCAGCAGGTTCTTACCCAACGCCATCTCACCGTTCTCGGTGCACGGGCCGTCGGCCAGAACCTGGCCGTGCTCGACCCGCTGGCCCTCGTCCACGATGGGACGCTGGTTGGCGCAGGTGCCCTGGTTGGAGCGGGCGAACTTCCGCATCCGGTAGCTCTTACGAGTGCCGTCGTCGTGCATGACGGTGATGTAGTCGGCCGAAACCTCCTCCACCACACCCGGCTTCTCGTTGACGACCACATCGCCGGCGTCCACCGCGGCACGCAGCTCCATACCGGTGCCGACCAGCGGCGACTCGGAACGGATCAGCGGCACCGCCTGACGCTGCATGTTCGCACCCATCAGGGCGCGGTTGGCGTCGTCGTGCTCGAGGAACGGAATCATGGCGGTCGCCACCGACACCATCTGGCGCGGCGAGACATCCATGTAGTCGACCTCGGCCGGGGAGACGTATTCCATCTCCTCGTTACCGCGGCGGGCGAGCACGCGCTCGTCGAGGAAGTTGCCGTCGGCGTCGACGGGCGAATTCGCCTGGGCCCGGACGTGCCGGTCCTCTTCGTCGGCGGTCAGGTACTTGACCTCGTCGGTGACCCGGCCGTTCTCCACCTTGCGGTAAGGGGTCTCGATGAAACCGAATGGGTTGACCCGCGCGTACACCGACAGCGAACCGATCAGGCCGATGTTCGGGCCTTCCGGGGTCTCGATCGGGCACATGCGGCCGTAGTGCGAGGGGTGCACGTCGCGCACTTCCAGGCCGGCGCGCTCACGGGACAGACCACCCGGGCCCAGCGCCGACAGACGACGCTTGTGGGTCAGACCCGAGAGCGGGTTGTTCTGGTCCATGAATTGCGACAGCTGCGAGGTGCCGAAGAACTCCCGGATCGCCGCCGTGATCGGGCGGATGTTGATCAGGGTCTGCGGGGTGATGGCCTCGACGTCCTGGGTGGTCATGCGCTCACGCACGACACGTTCCATCCGCGAGAGGCCGACGCGCAGCTGGTTCTGGATCAGCTCGCCGACGGTGCGCAGGCGACGGTTGCCGAAGTGGTCGATGTCGTCGACCTCGACCGGAACCTCGACGCCGCCGGGGACGGTCATCAGCTTGTCGCCCTGGTGCAGGCGCACCAGGTACTCGATGGTGGCGACGATGTCCTCGCGGTTCAGCGTCGAGCCGACCACCGGCTCACCGGTGTTGACGCCCAGCTTCTTGTTGACCTTGTAGCGGCCGACGCGGGCCAGGTCGTAGCGCTTCTCCTTGAAGAACAGGTTCTCCAGCAGGGTCTGCGCGGATTCCTTGGTCGGCGGCTCGCCCGGACGCAGCTTGCGGTAGATGTCGAGCAGCGCCTCGTCCTGGCCGGCGGTGTTGTCCTTCTCCAGGGTCGACAGCATGATCTCGGAGAAACCGAACCGCTCGGTGATCTCCTCGGTGGTCATGCCCAGCGCCTTCAGCAGCACGGTGACCGGCTGACGACGCTTGCGATCGATACGCACACCCACGGTGTCGCGCTTGTCGACATCGAATTCCAGCCACGCACCCCGCGACGGGATGACGCGCACGCTGTGCAGCGTCTTCTCGGTGCCCTTGTCGATGGACTCGTCGAAGTACACACCCGGCGAGCGCACCAGCTGCGAGACGACCACGCGCTCGGTGCCGTTGATGATGAATGTGCCCTTGTCGGTCATCATCGGGAAATCACCCATGAAGACCGTCTGCGACTTGATCTCACCGGTGTTGTTGTTGATGAACTCCGCGGTCACGAACAGCGGTGCCGCGTAGGTCATGTCCTTGTCCTTGCACTCATCGATAGAGGCCTTGACCTCTTCGAAGCGCGGATCGGAGAAGGACAGGGACATCGAACCGGAGAAGTCCTCGATCGGCGAGAGCTCCTCGAGCACCTCCTCCAGCCCACCGACCGGGCTGGCGTCGCCCCGGGCGATGGCCCGCTCACGCCAATCGGGGGCACCGACCAGCCACGCGAACGATTCGGTTTGTAGATCGAGAAGGTCCGGAACCTCCAAGGGCTCACGAATCTTCGCGAAAGACACCCGCTTCGGGGCTCCGGGAATACCGGCCTTGGTCTGGGTGGAGACTGCCAAGATGCGTCCTTCCAGCACCTCACGCGCGTCGCCCGGTGCCTGTACGTACAAGACACCAAACGACCGTCGCTTGTCTGCTACGAGTTCTGCTGGTTACGACCCGGACAAAACCCGAACAGCAAACAACGGAAGTAACACCTCAACGGTGGAACTTTCGTGATGCGATCAAGGAATGGACAGGAGGCAGCCAGCGCAAAGTCCAAACCTACACCCACGAAGAAGGGGTGTCAAAGTACCATCCGAACCGAGTTCCGGATGTTCGGCGCGCCGGACCCGCTTCCGCTGGCTGCGTTCGAGTCTCCGGCGGCGCCTCGACCTGGGTACTCGACCCTGCCACAGCTGCCGCTGTTGTGAATAGCGTGACGGTTCGGACGTAAGTCGTCAAGTGGCGAGACCACCTCGATAACCGCGAGATCCCCTGTGGCGCTGGCGAATCACACCGCCACGCGGGGGAATATCCGCCGCTGAGCTGGGAAGATTCCGCAGGTGACGGGCTCGAACATACTTCCGAACCCGTCTGGCCCACTCAACGGTCGGCGATCTCGCTCGCCAGCCAGTGACCGTCCACCTTCTGCATGTGCAACACGATCGGACCCGAGGCGCTCTCCTGCGGAGCACCGTTCTTGGTCGCGCTCACGGTGAGATTCACCAGCAACTCCGCCCGGTCGTCAGTGAGCAAAGTCACACCGATGGGGTCAGGAGTGGCCTGTGCGGTCGACTGCGCCTGCTGGATCGCGGACACCGTGGTGTCGGCGAACTTGTCGAAATCGCCGCGCATCTTGCCGGTGACGACCTTGTGCACGGCATCCTTGTAGCCGCCGACGGTCTTCACGTCGTAGGAATAGACCGTCTTGAGCGCGTTGTCGGCCGCCGCGGTCACCTCCTGGGTGGCCTTGGTGTCGACGAAGGCCTTGTTGCCGTTGTCCACCCCGGGCTTGAATGCCGCGAACGCCGCGAACGCGGTCAACAGCACACTCGCCACGATCAGACCGGCGGCCAGACCCCAGGCGGCCGGCGCGGGCCGCGGCAGCCGACCGGGACGCGGCAGCCTCCGGGACGCGCGCGATGCCACGGGCGGCGCCGGACGCGTGGTCGCCGCACCCGCGCGCACGGTCCTGGTGCGGGATTTGGTGTTCGTCGACTTACCGGCGGGCTTGGCGGACTTCGCACCGGACGCGGTGCGATCGGCGCCGCCGCGGCGGCGGATCGTGCGCTCGGCGGATTCGGACGAGCGGTCGCCGGGCTTGAGCCGCGGGGAAACCTTGTTGATCGGCGGGCGGGATGCCATCGGTGTACCTCTCCTACGATCCCGGCTGGGGGGCGGGCGCCTCGGACGGATTCGCGGGCGCGCTCGGCGCGGGCGCGGCGTTTCCGTTCGCGGGCGGTTGGGCCGCCCCGGCGGGACCGGGGGTGTCCAGCGACACCAGCTGGCCGAGCGAATTGGCCTGCTCGGCCTTCCAGGTGTCGCCGTCCTTCTTCATATCCAGCGTCCATGTGGCCCTGAAGGACTGCACCGGAACGTTGGGCGCGGTCTGCGTGAGTTTCAGCACGACGATCGCCGAGGCCTTGTCGCGCTCACTGTCCAGCGAGCTCAGCGCCGCTCCCAGCACCTTGCTGTCGATCTTGGTCTTCGACTTCTCGGCGGCATCCTTGATGCGGTCGTGGTTCTCGTTGAGCTGGGTCAGCATGTCGCCGGTCATCGAAGACCGCATGGTGGTGATCGACCCCTCGACATCGCCGGGATTCATCGAGGTGAGGTTGATCGCCGCCTGCCGGGCCGCATCCAGCGCGGTATCGCGCGCATCGGCGCGCGGACCGTCGGTGAACCACATCGCGCGGACCCAGCCGGTGCCGAACAACGCCGCCAGGACCAGGGCCGCCACCAGCCACACCGCCGCGACCGAGGTCACGACCGTGCGCAGTGTCGACGAACCCGGCCGGGCGGCCGGCTGCTCACCGGCGGACCGGCGCGCGGTCTCCTCGGGCGATGCCTCAGCTACCGCCTTTTCGGCATCGTCCGGCGGCTCCACCGCAGGTTGCGAGGAGGGGTTGGGCAGATCAGAACTCACAGCGACACCCTAGCGTCGTCGGTTTTCCGGACTTGCCTCCCGTACCCGCCTCACCGCTTCGGGGTCACTCCGATGAGAGTGGCCAACTGGATGGCGACGGGGCTCAGGTTGAGCTTGTCCGGATCGGTCTTGGGCTTGGAATCCCACGGCTGCGGGACATTCGGATCGGCGTACTGCGCACGCGCGCCGCCGCGGACATCGGTCGGACTTCCGAACGGCACCGTGCATTTCGCATCCGTGTTGAACGGGAAATCGTCGCGGGTGTCGTCGAAATTGGGATTCTGCGCCTTCATCTGGTCGAGAATGCGCTGAGTTCCCTCGTATCCGACGGTACAGGCCGGCGGATTGTTGGTTTCCAGCACCAGGCCGAAGTGGGTCGTGCCGTCGCCGGGCGCGGTCGCCGAACCACCGACCGAGAGCAGCGGCAGCATCTGCAGCAGCGGCTTCAGTGTGTAGGTCTGCGGCGACACCGCCTGCAGCAACAGCCGCAGATTCGACAGATCCGTGGTCAGCGGCTGCCCGCTCTGATCGAGCAGCTTGCCGATCTGCTCGCCGGCGTCGGCGCCGGTGCCGATCAACCGCCGGATATCGGGATCGTTGGCGCGCAACTGCACGGCGAGCCGATCGAGGCCGTCACTGAAGGTCCGGATCGCCGGCGACTGGTCGGCCTGAGTGCCGAGCACGGTCTGGGCGTCCCGGATCAGCTGCACGGTCTGCGGCAGCGCCTCGACGCCGGTCTGGGAGAACTTGTTCAGCGAATCGACGAGGATGCGCAGGTTGTCGCCCTGCCCGTCGAAGGCCTTACCGAGTTCGGTGACGGTCGTGCTCAACGCCGCCAGATCCGTCGTACTCGAGAAGTGATTGACGCTGGCGAGCAGATCCTCGACCGGGATCGGGGTCTCGGCGCCGTCGATGACCGAACCGTCGCGCAGGTAGGGCCCCTTCGACGTCTCCGGCACCAGATCCAGGTACTGCTCACCGATCGCCGAACGGTTGGCGATCATGGCCTTGGCACTGGCGGGGACCTTCGGCTTCCCGGAATCCAGTTCCAGATAGATCATCACGCCGTCGGGGGTGATATCGAGGGAGTCCACCCGTCCGACCGGCACACCGCGATAGGTGACCTCGGCGCCCTTGGACAGGTTGGCCGTCGTCTTGGCCTTCACCTTCACCTGATACTGGCCGAAGCCGAGCATGTGGTCGAGGTGAATGTACTTCGCGCCGACGAAGACCACGCCGAGCACGGCGATCACCGCGAAGGCGATCAGCTGGTAGCGCACCAATCTACTCATCGCGGCTGCACTCCCAACTGATCGAGAATCGACCCGATCGGGTCACCCGGCTTGGCGGGGGCCGGAGCCACCACGGTGGGCGGCAGCGGTACCAGCGACACCGTCGGCCAGCCCGGCCGCGGGCCGTTGCCGTTGTAATACGGATTGGTCGGATCCACCGGCACCGGCGGCCCGTACTTCGGCGGGATGTACACCGGATCCGGTTTGCCCACACCGAGATTCGACATCAGGACACCGATCTGGGTGTCCACCGACAGCCAGGTGTTCACCGAACCACCGAAGGTCGATTTGATCGCCTCGTCCGGGAACGGATAGGTCAGGACCAGCGGGAACGCGGTCACCAGATCGGGCGCCGAACGGCCCAGTTCCTGCAGCGTCGGCCGCAGTGCCTGCAGATCGCGGATCAGGTTGTCCTTGGACTTGTCCAGCACATCGACACCGGCCTGGCCGACCCGGTCGAGTTGCTTCAGCAAGCCGATCAGCTGTGGCCGCTGCTCGTCGAGGATCTTGATACCGGCCGGCAGTTCGTCGAGGATCTTGCCGATCTGCTCGGACTGCTGCCCGACCCGGCTGGACAACGTGCCCAGGCTGTCGAGCGCGTGCTGGATATCGGCGACCTGCTGGTTGAGGCCGTCGATGAGCGTGTCGGCCTGATCCAGCAGCGACCGCACCCGGTTCTCCCGGCCGGCCAGCGCCTTGTTCAGTTCCACCACGATGGGCTGCAACTGCGCCACGCCACCGCCGTTGAGCAGCAGCGACAGCGCGCCGAGGACCTGTTCGATCTCGACCGCGTGCCGGGTCCGGTCGACAGGGATGACCGCGCCGTCCTTCAACCGGTCGGGCGAGACCTCCTCCTTCGGCGCCGAGAGCTCGACGAACTTCTCACCGAGCAGATTCGACTGCCGCACCTCGGCGTGCGCGTTGGCGGGCAGCTTCACCGAAGAGTTGACCACCGTGTGCACGCTCGCGGTCCAGCCGTCGGGGGCGACGTCGATGGACTCCACCCGGCCGACCGGCACACCCTCGACCTTGACCGCCGACTGCGGCACCAGATCCAGGACGTCGTCGAAACGCACGTCGATATGCATCGGATGGTCACCCACATCGGCGCCGCCGGGCAGCGGCACGCTGTAGATACCGTCCGAGGAACACGAACCCACCAGCATCGCGGTCACGCCGACCACCGCGACGGCCCCCAGTCCGCGGGCCGTCCTGCGGAATGCGAAGGGCGTCATCGCTGGCCACCTTCCTGCTGCGACGGCGGCTGCCGGTCCGACGGGGTGCCCGGCACGCTGCCGGGAGCCGGGGTCTTCTGGATGTTGTCGCCGCTGAGGATGCCGAACGGCAACACCAGCGACGGCGTCTGCACACCGTCCTTGATCTGGTCGGTGATCACCTTGCACTGATCCAGGATCGGGCGCATCTGCCGGCTGATCGCATCGAATTTCGGGTCGCCCGGCCGCAATTGGCCGAGGTCGAGCATCTTGCAGACGGCGCCGAACGGATTCTGCAGATCGGTGAAGTTGGCGCGCATGTCGAGCGTGCCGGATTCACCGTTGTGGATGTTGATCAGGTTGCTCAGCGCCACCGGCAGCACCGGCAGCGCGTTCGCCACATCCTGGCGCTGATCGGCCAGGGTCTGGGTCAGCTTGGTCAGCGCATCGGCGTTCTCGGCGACCAGGTCCCGGTTGTCGTCGATGAACCGGGCGACGTCGCCGAGCGCGATCGACAGCAGATTCAGTGCCTGCCCGAGGTTCTCCCGCTCACCGGAGAGGAATCCGGCCAGATCCGCCAGCTGCGTGTTGAATTGGCGCACCTGCTGGTCGTTGACCGCCAGGGTGTGCACGAAGATCTGCAGATTCTTGATCGTGTCGAAGATGTCGCCGCGCGCGTCCGACAGATACCGGGCCGCGTGCGAGAGCTGGGTCAGGCTGTTGGCCAGCGCGTCCCCGTTCCCGGACAGATTCGCGGCACCGGTGCGGACCAGCTCGTTCACCGCGCCGTCCTTGTTGGCGCCGTTGGGCCCCAGCGCATCCGACAGTTCCTGGATGCTCCTGTACAGCCGGTCGACCTCGACCGGGGTGGCCGTGCGGTCGCGCGGGATGGTGGCGTTGCGCGGCATCTTCGGCCCGCCCTTGTAGACGGGCGTGAGCTGGATGTAGCGGTCCGACACCACCGAGGGCGTGATCTGAGCGGCCTTGGCGTCGGCCGGAATGTCGTACTTCCGGTCGACGTGCATGGTGACCTTCACCTGATCACCCTGCGGCGTGACCGAATCGACCTTGCCCACCGGGACGCCGAGGATGCGCACCTCGGAGCCCTCGTAGATACCGATCGACTTGTCGAAGTAGGCGGTGATCTTGGTGGTGTTGTAGCTGCTGAACAGCCACCACAGCACACCGGCGACGACCACCACGGCAACCGTGCCGAGGGCCAGGGCGATCTTGGTGCCGCGGCCGGATTCGCGGATCACCGTCAGCGGATCCCGGCGCGATCCCCTACCGAGAGCAGCCTGCATCAGTTGCCTCCCAGAGTGCGGATCGGCGGGCGGTTACCCGGAATCTCCGGCAGCGCCGGCGGGATCAGGTTGACGATCACCGCGTCGAACCAGCGCCCGTTGCCCAGCACGTTGGCGTACAGGCCGTAGAACGGCGCCGCCAGCGTCAGCGTCTTGGAGATGTTCTGCTGATTGTCGTTGAGCATGTCGATGGACTTCTTCAGATTGGTCAGCGCCGGACCGATCTGCTGCTCGTTGTCGTGCACCAGCGCACTCAATTCGGCGGCAACGGTTTTCGCGCCGTTGAGCAGCTGCGAGATGGCCTGCTGGCGGACGTTCAACTCGGCCAGCAGCTCACCGCCGTTGGCCAGCAACCGCTCGAACTGCTCGTTGCGGTCGGCGAGCACCTTGGTGGTCTTGTTGGTCGCGTTGAACAGGTGCTTGAGCTCCTCGTCGCGCTTGGCCAGCGTCTCCGACAGCCGGGCGACGCCGTCGATCGAGCCGCGGATCTCCGGCGGGGTGCCGGAGAACGCGTCGGAGAGCACCCGGAAGCTGGTGGCCAGCTGCGCGGTGTCGGTCTTCTCGATATCCGAGGCGGCATCACTGAAGGCCTCGACCACGTCGTACGGAGAAACCGTGCGCGACAATGGAATTCGCTTGTCCGGATCCGCCGGGTGGGAACCCTTGGGATCCAGCGCCAGGTACTTCTGCCCGAGCAGGGTCTTGATCTGGATCGACGCGGTGGTGGCGTCGCCGATCCACGCGTCCTTGGTCCGGAAGTCGACCAGCACGCGGTCGCCGTCGAGGCGCACATCGGACACATCGCCGACCTTCACGCCCGCGATGCGTACCTCGTTACCCTTCTTCAAGCCCGCGGCCTCGGAGAATTCCGCGGTGTAACTGGTGCTCGCGCCGATGATCGGCAGCTTGTCCAAGAAGAACGCCGACAACGCGATCAGCAGCACCATGAACAAGCCGAGCCCGCCCATGAACGCCGGGCTGCGCTTGCCGAGGAGAACCCGGTCTTCCATCAGCGGCCACCCTTCCCGTGACAGCGCGGCGCCGGGTTGGTGTAGACCGGCTGATTCACCGTCGGCATCTGAGCCGGCAGGTTCAATTGCGGCGCATCCTGCACCCCGGGACCGGCGACGATATCGATACCGCAGAGATAGAACTGGAACCACGAGCCGTAGCTCGCCGCGCGACCAAGCTTCTCCATCTTGATCGGCAGATTCGTCAGGGCCTGATTCACCTCGCCGGAGCGATCGTTCAGGGTTCCGGTCAGCTGGTTCAGGCCGGCGATCGACCCCTGCAGGGTCGGCCGGGTGGGAACCAGCAGATCCGCGGTCGCCGAGGCGAGATTGCCCAGCGACTGCACCGCCGAGCCGATCGTGCCGCGTTCGGCGTTGAGCCCGCTCACCAGCGCCTCGGTGTTGACGATCAGATCGTTGAGCTGTCCGTCGCGCGCGTTCACCGCGTCCAGCACCTGGTTGAGGTTCTTGACGATCTCGCCGATCACCGCGTCCTTGTCGGCGATCTTGTTCGTCAGGCTCGCAGTGTTGCGCACCAGATCGGTGATCGTGCCCGATTCCCCCTGGAAGACCTGGATGATCTCGTAGGACAGCTTGTTCACGTCCTCGGCCGACAACGTCTGGAACAGCGGTCGGAAACCGTTGAACAGGGTGGTGAGGTTCAGCGCGGGCTTGGTCCGCTCCAGCGGAATCGTGGCGCCCTTCGTGATCTTGCGGCCCTGCTGTCCGGCGCCCTGCTCCAGCGCGATGTAGCGCTGCCCCACCAGGTTGCGGTAGCGGATGGTCGCGGTGGTGGAGGCGGGCAGCCAGTCCCGATCGGTGAGCTGGAAGTGCACCTCGGCCATGTTGCGGTCGACGACCGACACCTTGGTCACCTTGCCGACCCGCACACCGGCGATGCGCACCTCGTCGCCCTTGTTCAGCGATGTCACATCGCTGAACCGCGCCTTGAACTCGGTGCCGCCGCCGGAATAGTTGGCGATGGTGAGCGCCAGGAACGCGGTCGCGAGCACTGTCACGAGCACGAAGATGCCCAGTTTGGTCAGGGGCCCGCCCAGACCACGCAACTTGGCCTTCATCGCACACTCACCTCACTTCCACGCATCGCGGGGGCGCCGATCCGGCTCACCCAGCTGGGCACCTGATCGGGCGAAACCCCGTTCGCCGCACCGTAGATCGCACCCAGGGTGCGCTGTTCGGCGGGCGAACCCATGGTCGTGGCGCCCGCTGCGCCGTAGACCGAGAACTGTGCCGCCGGCAGTTGACCGATGTTCTGGTCACCCGGATTCCGGGTCGGCGGCTGATAGGAACCGTCGTTGGCCGACCCGGTCGGATACTGACCGGGATCCACCCCGAGCGGATATTCGGGGAAGCACGCCGGCGGCCGGTTCGTATCCAGCCAGCGCGGCTCGTCCTGGTTGGGCAGATAGCGGCCGCGCGGATTGGTGATCTCGATCGTCACCCGCGAACCCGGAGTATCGGTGCCCTTGCCGAAGAGGTTGTCGATGCGCGGCTTCAGCTGCGCGAAATTCTTCATCGTGCACGGGAACGAGGGCGAATAGGTCGCCAGCAGTTCCAGCGCCTCACGCGAATCGGCCGCGACATCGATGATGTTGTCGTGGTTGGCCGTCAGGAAATCGGCGGTCTTCGACGAGGTCGGGGTCAGGACCGAATACAGCGTGTCCAACTGCGAACGCTTCTGCACGATGGTCGCATTCAGCGTGCGCAGATTGTCGAAGGCGTCGACCAGCTGCGGCAGCGCGTCCGAATAGGTGTCGGCGACCGTCGCGAAGGTGTGGATATCGTCCTGCAACTGCGGCATCACGCCGTTGATATCGCGGAAGATGTCGTCGAGCCGATCGATGGTGTGGCCCAGTTCCTCACCCTGGCCACCCAGCGCCTGCGACAGCGCGCCCAGCGTCGAGGCCAGGTACTGCGGCGGAATCGCCTGCAGCAGCGGCATGATCGAATCCAGCAGCTGGCTCACCTCGACAGCATTGCCGCTGGCGTCCTGATACAGCGTCATTCCCGCCTGCAGATGCTTCGGGCTGGGCTGCTCGGGCCAGACCAGATCGACATAACGCTCGCCGAACAGGGTTTTCGGCAGCAGCCGGGCCGTCACATTGGACGGAATCTTCGAAGCCTTGTCCGGATCGATCGCCAGATGCAGTTTCACCTTGCCGTTGGCGGATTCACTGGAACGCACCTCGCCGACATTGACGCCGCGAACTTTCACATCCGCATTGCGGGTCAACGCGTTTCCGACCGTATCGGTGATCAGATCGACCTTGACCACCTTGACCCACACCTTGTTGTAGGCCGCGATCGTCGTGCCGAGAAACAGCGCCATCACCACGAAGAACACGATGCCCAACGTGCGGATCCGGAGTTTCTCGGTAGAGCGCCAGAATTGCACACTGCGCGCGCTCATGCTCCCACCTTTCGGGCTACCGCCGCGCCTGGTCCGCTCATCCCGCGACTCGCACTGTCGTCGTCGTACCCCAGATCGCCAGGCTGAGGAAGAAGTCGAGGATGTTCACCAGCACGATCGACGCACGCACCGCGCGTCCCACGGCCACACCGACGCCGGCCGGACCGCCGGTGGCGTTGAAGCCGTAATAGCAATGGATCAGGATGATCACGAAGGCGAACACCAGCACCTTCACGAACGAATACAGCACGTCCTCGGGTGGCAGGAACAGACCGAAATAATGGTCGTACGATCCCGTGGATTGCCCGTTGAACCACACGCTGATCTGCCTGGACGCGATGAACGTGCCGAGCAGGCCGACGATGTAGAGCGGAATCACCGCCACGAATCCCGCGATGACACGCGTGGTCACCAGGAACGGCACGCCGGGTACCGCCATCACCTCGAGCGCGTCGATTTCCTCGGAAATTCGCATCGCACCCAATTGCGCGGTGAAACCACAGCCGACCGTCGCCGACAATGCCAATGCCGCGACCAGCGGCGCCAATTCGCGAGTATTGATGTAGCCGGTCAGAAAGCCGGTGAGCACCGAACTGCCGAGGGCGTCGAGAGCTTTGAAACCCTGCAGGCCGACGACGACACCGACCGAGGCCGACATCATCACCACGACGCCGATGGTGCCGCCGATGACCGCGAGTGCACCCGAACCGAAGGTCACCTCGGCCAGCAGCCGCATGACCTCCTTGCGGTAATGCACGACGGTGCGCGGAATCCAGGCGATCGCCTTGGAATAGAACGACATCTGATCGCCGGCGCGATCGATGACATTCACCGGCGACTTGAGCGCAGCACCTACTCGGCGCATCCGCCTCGAAAAGATCGGAGAACGCTGGGAAACAACCATCGTCACGAACCCTTGGCCGGGACGACCTGCAGGTACACCAACGTCAGAAGCAGATTGACGAAGAAGAGCACCAGGAAGGTGATCACCACGGATTGATTCACCGCGTCACCAACACCTTTCGGTCCCCCCTTGGGATTCAAACCTTTGTATGCGGCGATCACGCCCGCGAGCAATCCGAAGATCAGAGCCTTGAATTCACCGATCCAGAGGTCCGGGAGTTGCGCCAGCGCGGAGAACGACGCCAGGTAGGCGCCGGGAGTTCCGCCCTGCAGCAACACATTGAAGAAATATCCACCGCAGATGCCGACCACCGAAACCAGGCCGTTGAGCAACAGCGCCACCAGCATCATGCCGAGGACGCGCGGCACGACGAGACGCTGCACCGGATCGATGCCGAGCACCTCCATCGCGTCGATCTCTTCGCGGATGGTGCGGGAGCCGAGGTCGGCAGCCACGGCCGAACCCGCGGCACCGGCGATGATCAGCGCGGTGACGACGGGAGCGGCCTGCTGCACAGTTGCCAGCACACTGGTTGCGCCGGTGAACGATTCAGCACCGAGCTGCTTGATAAGTGAACCGGTCTGCAATGCCACAACGGCGCCGAACGGGATTGCCACCAGTGCGGCGGGCAGGATCGAGACGCTCGCGATGAACCACGACTGCTCGATGAACTCGCGCCATTGGAAAGGCCGGCGCAGGGTGTTGCGTGCCACGGAAATGAGCAGTGCAAATATATTGCCGGCCTGCGCAAATCCCGACTCGACCGGAGTGCGCAGCCGTGCCAGGGGTTGATTCACGGTTGCGTATGTTACCCGTTGGTTGTGTCGTGTCGCACGGTGGTGTCGTACGTGCCGCCCTGATATTGCGGAGCGTTACCCGTATACGCCGGAAGGACTTGTGTATCGCCGTTCTCTTCCATCGACTCGCGGATCGCCACCTGCGCCTGGTGCGGCAGGGTGTGCATGATCTCGAGCACGCGGCGGCGACGACGTTCCACGGCCTGGCGCACGGGCATACCCGGGGTGGCCTTCATCTGCGGGATGATGCCCTCGACGTCCTCGGTGCCGTTGTCGTAGTGGCCGGCGTCGGCGAGCGCCTGCTCGCGCGCCATCTGGGCCTCGTCCTTCTCCTCCGACATACCGATCGGGCCGACCATGCGGCCGTTGAGGAACTGCTTGACCACCGGCTCCTCCGAGGTCAGCAGGACCTCGCGCGGGCCGAACATGACAAGCTGGCGGCGGAACAGCATGCCGATGTTGTCGGGCACGCTACGAGCCAGGTTGATGTTGTGGGTAACGATCAGAATCGTGGCGTCGATCTGCGCGTTGATGTCGATCAGCAGCTGCGACAGATAGGTCGTACGCACCGGGTCCAGACCGGAGTCGGGCTCGTCGACGAGGATGATCTGCGGGTCCAGCACCAGCGCGCGGGCCAGGCCGGCACGCTTGCGCATACCACCGGAGATCTCGCCGGGCAGTTTGCCTTCGGCGCCAAGCAGACCCGTCAGCTCGAGCTTCTCCATCACGATCTGCTTGATCTCGGATTCGCTCTTCTTGGTGTGCTCGCGCAGCGGGAAGGCCACGTTGTCGAACAGGTTCATCGAACCGAACAGCGCGCCGTCCTGGAACAGAACGCCGAACAACTTGCGGATCTCGTAGAGCTCCTTGTTGGAGCAGGTGGTGATGTCGGTGCCGTCGATGTAGATCGAGCCACGCTCGGGGCGCAGCAGACCGATCAACGACTTCAAGAACACCGATTTACCGGTACCGGAGGGGCCGAGCAAGGCGCTGACTTCCCCCGTGGGCAGGGTCAGAGTGACATCCTGCCAAATCCGCTGGGACCCGAAAGATTTCGTAACACCTTCGGTCCTGACCTCGACGCCCACGTCGACCTCCATATTTCTTCTGACGAGCGCCCACGGCCGCGTCACCGTATTTCAGCGCGGTGTGACGCGTCACACTGGGGTGCGGCCACTGTATCGCATGCCGCTGGTGCAGGACACCCTACCTGACTGGTGGGTAGAAATGTCGGCGGTAATGAGCCGGTCGCGACAGTTCACAACATTCACCACGAATATGCGAAAAGGGCGGCCCCGCAACGGGACCGCCCTTTTCCGGACTCGATTGCCGCAATTACTTGACGGAAACCTTCGCGCCGGCCTCTTCCAGCTTGGCCTTGGCGGCGTCGGCGGCGTCCTTGGCGACCTTCTCCAGGATCGGCTTCGGGGCACCCTCGACCAGGTCCTTGGCTTCCTTCAGGCCCAGGCCGGAGACGATCTCACGCACGACCTTGATGACCTGGATCTTCTTGTCGCCGGCACCCTCGAGGATGACGTCGAACTCGTCCTGCTCCTCGGCGGCCTCGGCCGGAGCAGCGGCGCCACCGACAGCGGCGACGGCGACCGGAGCGGCGGCGGTGACCTCGAACTTCTCCTCGAACTTCTTGACGAAGTCCGAGAGCTCCAGCAGGGTCATGTTGCCGATGGTCTCGAGCAGCTCGTCCACGTTGGCCATGGTGTTTCCTTTCGGTTCATCCCGCATCGGCGGGAAAAGAGTATGGGGGTTTGTCGACTTGTCCGGGTCGGCTTATTCGGCGTCGGCGGCCGGGGCCGCTTCGGCACCGCCCGCGGCGCGCTGCTTGTCCTCGAGCGCGGCGAACAGGCGAACCACCTGGCCGGCCGGCGCGGCGAACAGGCCGGCCGCCTTGGTCAGGTTGCCCTTCATGGCGCCGGCCAGCTTGGCCAGCAGCACCTCGCGCGACTCCAGGTCGGCGATGCGCTCGACCTCGGAGACCGACAGCGCGGCGCCGTCCATGTAGCCGCCCTTGATGACCAGCGCCTTGTTGTCCTTGGCGAAGGTCTTGAGGGCCTTGGCGGCGTCGACCGGCTCACCGGTGATGAAGGTGATCGCGGTCGGACCGACGAACAAGTCATCCAGGCCTTCGACGCCCGCCTCGGCGGCCGCACGCTTGACCAGGGTGTTCTTGGCGACGGAGTAGGTGGCATTGCTGCCCAGCGCACGACGCAGCTGGGTGAGGTTGCCGACCGACAGACCACGGTATTCCGTGATCACAGTGGCCGTAGCGCTCTTGAACTGCTCGGTGATCTCCGCGACCGCGGTGACCTTCTCTGGTTTCGCCATACTTCGCCTCCTCTCTGGATGGTCGGTTCTGCGATGAACTACCGACTCGCGGAGGCTGGGCCCGGGGAGGCTACGTCGACCCGGCGACAAAGCAAACGCCCCGGACGCAGAGTGGTCCCGGGGCGCACAAGAAACTCGACATGAGCACGCGGCTCACATGTCGTCCCTCACCTCGGCTCTCCCTGCGTGGGCCGCCGGCAATATCGCCGGACCTTCGACTGCCTGACGGCAGCAACCAACGGTCTTCGGTAGAACGATTGGGGGTGATCACCGAACTGGTCGGCAACCGTCTAAAAGAATAGCGGACCAGCAGCTAGAAGCCAAAACGAGGCCTACATCTACGAGATTGCTCACCTTGGTGGGTCTCGGCCCGCCTCGATTGTGGAGCGACGGAGGGAGGGAGCGCAGCGACTGACCGGAGGAGTGAAAAATCGAGGCGGGCCGAGAACCCGCCGGAGCGAAGCGGAGGCCAAATAACAAGGGCCGGTAGGAAACTCCTACCGGCCCTCGTCGAAAGCTAGCTACGCCTTACGCGTCCTCTTCGGTGAGGTTGCGGGTGCGGTTCGGGTCCACCGGGATGCCCGGTCCGGTGTTCGTCGAAATCGTCACCTTCTTGACGTAGCGGCCCTTCGCGGTCGACGGCTTCACACGCAGGATCTCCTCCAGCGCGGCGCCGTAGTTCTCGACCAGCTTCTTCTCGTCGAAGGAGGCCTTGCCGATCACGAAGTGCAGGTTGGCCTGCTTGTCGACGCGGAAGTTGATCTTGCCGCCCTTGATCTCGTTGACTGCCTTGGTCACATCGGTGGTGACCGTGCCCGTCTTCGGGTTCGGCATCAGGCCGCGGGGGCCCAGCACACGCGCGATGCGACCGACCTTGGCCATCTGGTCCGGGGTGGCGATCGCGGCGTCGAAGTCCAGCCAGCCGCCCTGGATGCGCTCGATCAGATCCTCGGCGCCGACAGCGTCCGCACCGGCGGCCTCGGCCTCGGCGGCCTTCTCGCCGGCCGCGAACACGATGACGCGCGCGGTCTTACCGGTGCCGTGCGGCAGGTTGACGGTGCCGCGGACCATCTGGTCGGCCTTGCGCGGGTCGACGCCCAGACGAACGGCGACCTCGACGGTCGCGTCGGTCTTCGTGGTCGAGGTCTCCTTCGCCAGCCGGGTGGCCGACAGCGGAGAGTAGAGCTGGTCGCGGTCCACCTTGGCGGCCGCCTCGAGATAAGCCTTGCTTCGTTTTGCCATGATTCTCTGTCCTGTTCGTAAGTCAGAAGTGGTTGTCGGGACTGGCCGTCCCTCCCACGCACATCACGCCGTTCACCGGCGGAGACGGGACCGTCAGTCGGCGACGGTGATACCCATCGAGCGAGCGGTACCCGCGATGATCTTGGCCGCCTGATCGATGTCGTTGGCGTTCAGATCTTCCTGCTTGGTCTTGGCGATCTCCCGGACCTGATCCATGGTGACCGTGGCGACCTTGTTGCGGTGCGGCTCGGGGGAGCCCTTCTGCACACCGGCGGCCTTGAGCAGCAGCTTGGCGGCGGGCGGAGTCTTCAGCTTGAAGTCGAACGAGCGGTCTTCGTAGACCGTGATCTCGACCGGGATGACGTTGCCACGCTGCGACTCGGTCGCCGCGTTGTACGCCTTGCAGAACTCCATGATGTTGACGCCGTGCTGACCCAGCGCGGGGCCGACCGGCGGAGCCGGGTTGGCCGCACCAGCCTGGATCTGGAGCTTGATGAGCCCGGCGACCTTCTTCTTCTTGGGGGGCATCTTTCTTTCCTTGGTTTAGGTTCCTTACGGACTTCCGTAAGCCTGTCCCGGGGCGCGAACCCCGGAAATCTCAGATCTTCGCGACCTGCGTGAACGCGAGTTCGACCGGGGTCTCGCGACCGAAGATCGACACCAGCACCTTCAGCTTCTGCTGTTCGGCGTTGACCTCGGAGATGCTGGCCGGCAGCGTCGCGAACGGGCCGTCCATCACGGTGACCGATTCGCCGACCTCGAAGTCGACCTCGATGGCCGGCTTGGCCGCGGCCTCGGTGACGGTCTCCGACGTGGACGCGGCGGTGCCCGCCGCGGCGGCAGCCGGCTTCTTCTGCTGCTGCTCGGCCGGGACCAGGAACTTCACCACGTCGTTGATCGTCAGCGGCGACGGACGGGAGGTGGCGCCGACGAATCCGGTGACGCCGGGGGTGTTGCGGACCGCGCCCCACGACTCGTCGTTGAGATCCATCCGGACCAGGATGTAGCCGGGCAGCACCTTGCGCTGCACGTTCTTGCGCTGGCCGTTCTTGATCTCGGTGACCTGCTCGGTCGGCACCTCGACCTGGAAGATGTAGTCCTCGAGGCCCAGGTTCTGCACGCGGGTCTCGAGGTTGGTCTTCACCTTGTTCTCGTAACCGGCGTAGGAGTGGATGACGTACCAGTCACCGGGGGCGCGACGCAGCGCGGCCCTCATCTCGGCGACGGGGTCGGCGGGCTCTTCCGGTGCCGCGGGCTCCGCGGCTGCGTCGGTCTCGTCGGTGTCGGTGGTGTCACCCTCGACTTCGCCGGAGGACGCCTCGGTACCGTCCGAGACGGTCGCCTCGTCGACGGCCGTCTCCGCCGCCTCGTCGTCGACCGGGAACTCGTCGGTTGTGCCGTTCTCCGGGGTGCTCACTGGGCACTCGCTTCCTGTGTCGTCACGTACATCCACTACGCCGGAGGTGAATCCGGCTTATGGTTTCCGTCCTGCTCGGCGGACGGCTGGCAGCGCCCGTGGGTCGCTCCGCAGGCTCCGCTCCTGACGCACCGGTCAGCTAGCCGAACAGCCAGTTGACACCCTTGATGAACGCCAGGTCCAACCCGCTGATGAACGCGACCATGAAGATCACGAACACCAGGACAACGCTCGTATAGGTGACCATCTGCTTGCGGTTGGGCCAGATCACCTTGCGCAGTTCCGCGACGACTTCCCGCAGGAACTTCACCAGGCGCTTGAAGGGATTGCCCCGACCGCGTTCGGCGGTCTTCTTACCCGCCGACTTGGACGCCTTGCGCGATGCCGAATCCGAGCTGCCACCACGGTCGATCGTGGCGACGGAGCCGGTGTCCGAGGAGGATCCGGTGCGAGCCCGGCGAGTCGACCGCTTACCACTCGGCCGGCTGACCGCAGCGGTGTCTTCGTCATCGGCGGCATGCGCGCCGTGGCGAATGTCCCGCTCGTCGCTCACGTGAACCCTCTCTCGTCGCTGGCATCCAGTGCAGGGGCGACAGGACTTGAACCTGCAACCTGCGGTTTTGGAGACCGCTGCTCTGCCAATTGAGCTACGCCCCTTCGGCTGGAATCGCAATGTCATCCAGCACGGTGCTTATTCAGTTGTGCCAACCCGGGGCCACACAACACGCGCGCCGCTCCGCCGGTGTGCCGGCCCCGGCGGTCACCCGCCCGGAACCAGCCCCTCAGAGCAGCGCGCAGTGGCTGGCGACCCCAGAAATCCGAGTGTACGTTACCGCCCCGGCGGATAGCCAATCGGGCCGTCGGCCACCGCGAAGCGGCTTGCCGGCCCGCCGACCATCATGCCAGCTGCACCGTCGCGGTCGCACGTCCGAAGATTTTCCGGCCGCCGGATTTGGCGACGATCGCGATCACGGCGGTGCGGTTCTCCGGGTCCACCGACTTCACCTTGCCGGTGTATTCGACCTCGGCCGGGTGGTCGCCGGCCACGTAGACCGGGCTGGTGAAGCGCACGTTGTATTCCTTCACCGCGCCCGGATCACCGAGCCAGGAGGTGACGAATCCGCCGCCCAGGCCCATGGTCAGCATGCCGTGCGCGACGACGTTGTCCAGGCCGGCGAGCGCGACGACCTCGTCGCTCCAGTGGATCGGGTTCGCGTCACCGGAGACGCCCGCGTAGTTCACCAGATCGCCGCGGGTGAGCCGGACGGTGCGGGCCGGCAGTTCGTCGCCGACGGCCACGCTGTCGAACGAGCGCGTGTGCTTGCTGACCGTGACCTCGGGAACGGTGGTCACCGGCACCGGGGGCGCCGTGATGGGCGGCTCGGCGGTCGGGCGGTCGGGCGCCTCCGCCATGCCGTGCATGAGGATGTTGCGGACCGCGTCGGCGATATTGGGATCGACGTCACCGCCGCTGCGGCCGACCAGGGTGGTGTACGTGGTGAGCACCAGTTCGTCGTTCTGCGCCGTGACGATGTTCTTGGTGACGATGATGTCGCCGCCGAAGGCCTGCCGGAACGAGTGCAGGTAGACGTCGCAGGTGAGCTGGTCGCCGACCCGGATCGGGCGGTGGAATTCCAGGATTTGGTCGGTCTGCATGATCTGGCTCAGGTCGTAACCCGTGACGACCTGTTCGAACAGCTTGCGCTGGGCCAGGATGCCGACCAGGGAGATGAACGTCACCGGTGCGACCAGTCCGTCGTGGCCGTAGTCGCGGGCAACGCTCTCGTCCCAGTGCACGGGGTGATAGTCCTGCACCGCGCGTGCGTATTCGCGCACCTTCTCGCGGCCGACCTCGTAGTAGTCGTCGACCCGGTAGTGGTGTCCCACCATGGCGGCGGCGTGGGCCGACGGGTCGAACGGTGCGCTGTCGGCGTTCTGCGCGGCCACGGCATCGGTTCCGGTGTTGATTGTCACGGAGAGTTGAGTCCCTATCTGACTCCGCTACCGGGAGTCTGCGGAGCGTGAAACTACCGCAAGTACAGCAAATGCCGGAGCGGGTCGGGAAACCTGCTCCGGCATGAGGTGCTGCATGGGTCGGCGCGGTCCACGAATATCCGGGAAGGTCATCGACAGACCTCCCTGGATCCGGGCGCCGACTTCGCGCGCGGCAGCGTGCACGCGATGAGATCTAGCGAGATTCGCGGTGCGCCCGGTGGGTGCCGCAGTTCGGGCAGAACTTCTTCAGCTCCAGACGATCCGGGTCGTTGCGCCGGTTCTTCTTGGTGATGTAGTTGCGATGCTTGCACTGCTCGCAGGCCAAGGTGATCTTTGGCCGGACATCGGTGGACTTCGCGGCCACGATATGCCTTCTTTCGGGTCAACCTGACGGGGTATCAGTTTTGTAGCGATGGCCGGACTTGAACCGGCGACACAACGATTATGAGTCGTTTGCTCTACCGACTGAGCTACACCGCCATAAAGTCGGTTTGCCATGGCGCCCGGCCTCGGACATGCCGTCGGTCACCACCGGCAATCCGGCGAGCCCCCTAACGGAATCGAACCGTTGACCTTTTCCTTACCATGGAAACGCTCTGCCGACTGAGCTAAGGGGGCATGGCTTCGTTCGCTCCGAACTCGAATCCTCGAACCCGGGGCGCTGAAGCCTTGAACGAGGTTACACACTCCCCAGCGAAGTTACCAAACCCGCAGTTCAGAGAGGAATTTCAGAGCTATCTCGTCGAGGCCGGGGCGAAGCCCCTCCGGCGGGGGGTGTGCGGGCCGGGCGCCCACAGATCACCCTCGAACAAGAAGAGGGCCCTCCCCGTTTAGGGAGGGCCCTGAGAGGGTGGCGGATGAAGGATTCGAACCTCCGAAGCTTGCGCGGCTGATTTACAGTCAGCTCCCTTTGGCCACTCGGGCAATCCGCCTTTCGCACTGTTGCCAGCGCGCAGAGCAGAATACAACGACCAGGGCGCTCGGATGCAAACCGGCTGGCCAGCGGGGGTGCCGTGACCGATGCGGGGCGGCCGGGGTAGAAAGTTCCCTACCGGAGTTCCGGGTGAAATGTGAGCCGTCAGACAGGAGCGCAGCGTGGCCGATTCGTCATTCGATGTCGTCAGCAAGGTCGACCGGCAGGAGGTCGACAACGCCCTCAACCAGGCGGCCAAGGAGCTCAACACCCGCTACGACTTCCGCGGCACGGGTGCGAGCATCGACTGGTCGGGTGAGGAGGAGATCGTGCTGTCGGCCGAATCCGAGGAACGGGTGAAGGCCGCGCTGGAGGTGTTCAAGGAGAAGCTGATTCGCCGCGACATCTCACTGAAGGCCTTCGACGCGGGTGAGCCGGCCGCCTCGGGCAAGACCTACAAGATCACCGGCACCCTGGTGCAGGGCATCTCCCCGGAGAACGCGAAGAAGATCGCCAAGAAGATCCGCGACGAAGGCCCCAAGGGCGTGAAGGCGCAGATCCAGGGCGACGAACTGCGGGTCAGCGGCAAGAAGCGCGACGACCTGCAGGCCGTCATCGCGCTGCTGAAGGGCACGGACCTCGACGTGGCCCTGCAGTTCGTCAACTACCGCTAGTAGCTGCGGGGCCCGCCCGCCATGTGCTCGAGGCGCTGGATGCGCTCGCCCATCGGCGGGTGGGTGGAGAACCAGCGCGCCATCTTGTCGCCGGCCCGGAAGGGGTTGGCGATCATCAGGTGCGACTGCGCGGTCAGCTGCGGCTCGGGCGGCAGCGGCGCGGCCTGGGTGCCGCGTTCGAGTTTGCGCAGCGCCGAGGCCAGGGCCAGCGGGTCGCCGGTGAGTTCGGCGCCGTCCTGATCGGCCTGGTATTCGCGGGAGCGGGAGACGGCGAGTTTGATCAGGGTGGCGGCGATCGGGCCGAGCAGGGAGACCAGCAGCACGCCGAGGATGTTCGGGCCTTCGCCGTCGCGGCTGCCGCCGCCGAACATGCTCGCGAAGAAGGCCAGGTTGGCCAGGCCCGAGATGACCGCGGCGAGCGCGCCGGCGACCGAGGAGATCAGGATGTCGCGGTTGTAGACGTGCGACAGTTCGTGGCCGAGCACCGCGCGCAGCTCCCGTTCGTCCAGGATCTGCAGGATGCCGCTGGTACAGCACACCGCCGCGTGACGCGGGTTGCGACCGGTGGCGAACGCGTTGGGCGCGTTCGTCGGGCTGATGTACAGCCGCGGCATGGGCTGGCGCGCGGCGGTGGCCAGCTCACGCACGATCTTGTACATCACGGGCGCTTCGAGTTCGGATACCGGCTGCGCGTGCATGGCCCGCAGGGCCAGCTTGTCGCTGCTGAAGTAGGCGTAGGCGTTCATGCCCACGGCCAGCAGGATGGCGATGATCAGAATCGTGGGGCTGCGGAACATCGCGCCTGCGAACACGATCAGTGCCGACAGGCCGACCATCAGCCCGAAGGTCTTCAAACCGTTCGCGTAACCATGCATGTCGGATCAACGATCGGCGGGGAACTCGGGTTCCGCTCGGATACGGGCGCTCGGCGTTTGCGTCATCGATCACAGCGCTGCGATATCGATCACAGCAGCGCGAATACCGAACTCTGAGCCTGTCCGCCGTGCGGCGGCGGACAGGCTCAGCCGACTCGCTCGATGGTGTATCGGACCAGGCGCTCCAGCGCGTCGTTGGCCGGGCCCTGCGGCAGGGCGGAGAGTTCGGCATGCGCGATATCGGCGTAGCCCTGCAACTTCTGCTTGGCCAGCACCATGCCGCGCGAGCGGGACAGCAGCTCCAGCGCCTCGGCGACCTCCTCGTCGGATTCCAGCGGCCGGGCCAGCAACGTGCGCAGCCGGTCCCCCTCGGCGCCCTCGTCGCGCAGCGCGTACAGCACCGGCAGGGTGTGCACACCCTCGCGCAGGTCGGTGCCGGGCGTCTTACCGGACTGCTCGGACACCGAGGAGATGTCGATGATGTCGTCGGAGATCTGGAAGGCGGTGCCGACCGCGTCGCCCAGGCGAGCCAGCCGTTCCACGTCGTCGAGGCTCGCGCCGGAGAAGGTACCGCCGAAGCGCCCCGATGCGGCGATCAGCGAACCGGTCTTCTCCCACACCACCCGCAGATAGTGTTCGACCGGATCCTGAGATTTCTTGGCGCCCAAGGTTTCCCGCATCTGACCGGTGACCAGTTCGGCGAAGGTCTCGGCGATGATGCGCACCGCGTCCGGGCCCAGGGTGGACACCAGCCGGGAGGCGTGGGCGAACAGATAATCGCCGGAGAGGATGGCGATGCTGTTGCCCCACCGGGAGTTCACGCTGGGGGCGCCGCGGCGCATCGACGCCTCGTCCATCACGTCGTCGTGGTAAAGCGTGGCCAGGTGCACCAGTTCGACCACGGTGCCGGCGGTGATCAGATCGGGGTCGGTCGGGCGCGGACCGAGCTGACCGGTGAGGATGGTGAACAGCGGCCGGAACCGCTTACCGCCGGCGCGCGCCAGGTGTAGCGCGGCTTCCAGCAGGAAGTCCTCCCCGTCGGAGAGCTCGCTGACCAGCAGCTTCTCCACCTCGTCGAGCCCGTTGCGCACGGTCGCCGCGAGCTCGGGATCGCCGAGATCGACCCCGGCAACCACGGTGCTTTCATCGCTCACAGCCGATGCACTCATGTCTTCTCCCAATGCCGCGTCCGTCCCCACACCGAAGAACCTAGCGTGTTGCCCCTCCAGCGCCCATGAACACCTGTGTGTGATTGGCCTCCGCTTCGCTGTGTCATTGGCCTCCGCTTCGCTCCGGCGGGGTTTCGGCCCCCTGGGCCTCGATTTTTCCCTCCTCCGCTCCTCCGCTTCGCTCCCCCGCTCCGTCAGTCCAAAATCGAGGCGGGCCGAAACCGCTTTTCGAGCACCATCCTCGAAACGCATACCCGGAGTGCGGCGTGACTACCGACCGAATCGTTTCGGGTAGCGCAACATGCTCGGCGGCGTACCGAGCGGCTCGGCACACCCGCCCGAGCGAAGCGGGAGCTGCACCTCTGCCACTATTGGGCTTATGGGTTCAGCTCAGGACGGCGGTTCGACGGCACCGGAGCGTGAGGGCGGCGCGGTCTTGCCCGAGCACGTCGAGGTGCTGGTGGTGGGCGCGGGCCCGGCCGGGTCGGCGGCGGCGGCCTGGGCGGCGCGGGCGGGGCGCGAGGTATTGCTCACCGATGCCGCGGTGTTTCCCCGGGACAAGACCTGCGGCGACGGATTGACCCCGCGCGCCACCGCGGAGCTGGAGGCGCTGGGGCTGGGCGAATGGCTGCGCGCGCATACCGTCAACCGAGGTCTGCGGATGGCCGGATTCGGCCGGGAGGCGCTGCTGCCCTGGCCGGGCGGGTCCTTCCCCACCTACGGAAGTGCTGTTCCCCGAACCGAACTCGACGACAAGCTGCGTGAGACCGCGGTCAAGTGGGGTGCGCGCATGGTCGACGGGGTGCGGGTGGTCGCGGTGGCGCGCGCGGACGATCGGATCACCGGGGTCACCGTGCAGACCGAAGCGGGCTCGCAGGACATTCGCTGCGACATCCTCATCGTCGCCGACGGGGTGCGTTCGCCGGTCGGAAAGTTGCTGGGCCGCGTCTGGCATCGCCGCTTCGCCTACGGTGTGGCCGCCCGCGCCTACATCCGCTCCGCCCGCAGCGACGACGAATGGATCACCTCGCATCTGGAATTGCGCGATGCCGAGGGCGGTCTGGTCCCCGGCTACGGCTGGGTGTTCCCCCTGGGCAACGGCGAGGTCAACATCGGTGTGGGCTCCCTGGCCACCGAACGCCGGCCCTCGCATATCGCATTGAAACCCCTTCTGCAGCATTATGTTTCGCAGCGCCGGCCGGAATGGCAGTTCGAGGGCGAGGTGCGGGCCGTCGCCTCGGCGCTGCTGCCGATGGGCGGGGCGGTGTCGAATATCGCGGGCCGCAACTGGGTGCTGGTGGGCGATGCCGCCGGATGTGTGAATCCGCTCAACGGCGAGGGCATCGACTACGGGCTCGAGGGCGGTCACCTGCTGTCCGGACTGCTGGATGAACCGGATCTGACCACGGTGTGGCCGGATCTGCTGCGGGCCCGCTACGGGCGCACCTTCTCGGTGGCCCGCCGGATCGCGGCGCTGGCCACCCATCCGCGGATGGTCCCGACCGGCGGGCCGCCGGTGATGCGTTCGGCGCTGCTACAGCGCACGGCCGTGCGGGTGATGGGCAATCTCGTCGACGAGGAGGATGCCGACCTCACCGCCCGGGCCTGGCGGGCGGCGGGCCGGGCATCGCTGCGTTTCGACGATCCGGCGCCGTTCAGCTGAGCGATGCGGGGCGCCGAGGGCCGGACAGGAGGCAGCGTGGACAACCGCAGCGGGCCACGTCCGCGCCGCGATCGCACACCCTCGGTGCCGGAGGATCTGCTTCCGCACCTGCGCCGGGCACGGGATCTGGTCGATCGTGAATACGCCCGCCCGCTCGACGTGGACGAACTGGCCGCGACCGCTGGAGTCTCGAAATATCATTTCCTGCGCTGCTTCGCCGCCACCTACGGCCGCACCCCCGCCCTGTATCTGGCCGAGCGGCGCATCGAACGCGCACAGGACCTGTTGCGCGCCACCAACATCACCGTGACCGAGGCGTGCATGCTGGTCGGGTACACGAGCCTGGGCTCGTTCAGCCGCAAGTTCACCGAACTGGTGGGGATGACGCCGTCGGCGTATCAGGCGAAATTCGCGGCGGACGGAGTTCCGCGCATTCCAGGGTGTTACGTGTTCATGCACGGCCTCTCCGACCGGAAACCGCCGCAGGCGGCGCCCGATCCCGGTGGCGCAATTTCGGAGAAGCCGGCGGGCACCGAGGGCTCATAGCCTGAGCTCATGACGACGATCACCAACGTATCGCTGGTCACGGTATATGTGACCGATCAGTCCGCCGCCAAGCAGTGGTACATCGACAAGCTGGGTTTCGTGGAAACCGCCGATATCTCGATGGGCGACAACGGTTTCCGCTGGGTCACCGTTGCTCAACCGGATCATCCCGAACTCGAGGTGACGCTGATGGTTCCGGGTCCGCCGCTCGACGAGACGATGGCCGAGGCGATCCGCCGCTCCCTCGGCAAGGGCACCATGGGCGCGCTGGGATTGCGCACGGGGGACTGCCAGAAGGCCTACGAGGAGCTCACCGCGAAGGGTGTCGAATTCGTGCAGCCGCCCGCGGAACGCCCGTACGGCGTCGAGGCGGTGATGCGCGACAACTCCGGCAATTGGCTCGTCCTGGTCGAACAGCGCGAATTCGACGGTGGCGCGTTCGGTCCGGGGGCGCAGTAGCCGAGCGCGGGACGGGTGCGAGCCCGCGCTGCTCGCACCCACCACTGTCGGCTATGCCCCGGATTCGGTGGCGAAGTACTTCTCGACGAACTTTCGCTCGCTGTTGACCACCCGGTGCTGCAACTGTTCGGCGAGCGGCTCGATGGCCCCGCCGACCAGCGGAACCTTCACCTTCACGCTGCCGGTGACCTCGAGTTCGGAGCCCGTGCCCGCGGCCCGCAGCAGGTACTTGCCGGTCATCTCGGAGGAGATGCCCGAGGAGGTCGCGGAGAACGTGCCAGCGGCGGAGTTCCCCTCCAGCGGGCCCCAGTCGTCGGTGCGTTCGAGCACGAGCTCGGCTTTGAGAACCTTGCGGACGATGGCCGGGATCTTGTCCTGGCGCGCCGTCTCGGTCATGCGCAGATGGATGGTGCCGGGCCCGTTCGGGTGGGCCAGTTCGATGGTCGCGGTCTCGGCGCCCTCGAAGCGGGCGTGCCAGAATTCGTCGCTCGTGAGCGCCCGGTGCAATTCCTCGACCGGGACGGTGTATGACACGGTGAAGCGGAAGTTTCGGGACATGAGCGCACACGCTATCGGAACCATGCAATAGCCTGGTGCGGTGTCGGAAACCACCGAGTCTGCTGCGCGCGAGCACCGAGCCGAAGCCGGTTCCCCTCGCCTTCGCCGGACCCGGATCACCATCGCGGTGGTCGCCGCCGCGGTCAGCGTGCTGGCCGTGCTGCTGGTGCTGGCGGCCTGGCGCGACGATCTGCTGATCAGCTCCGACAAGGGCGTGACCAGCGCGGAGGTGTTGTCGGCGGGCCGGTTGCGGTCCGCGGTCACCTATGTGACGCCGGACGGTGTCACGCACAATCCGAAGGTGGGCGTCCTGTATCCCACCAAACTCACCGCCGGCGAGCGGATCAATGTCGAATACAGCCGCAGCGATCCGGAATTGGTCCGGGTCGCCGGGCGCGACGCCCGGGTCGCGGTCATTCCCGCACTCTCGGTGATCGTGGTGGTGTGGGTGGCGGCGCTGCCGGTGCTGTGGGTGGTGCGCCGCTTGGAGCGCCGTTCGGTGCGCGCCTCCGGGTAGCTGTTCGCCCGAACTTCGCACATCCGTCACATGGGTGTGGTGTCCTGGCGTGCCGCGCATCGCACACTGCAGGTGTGCGTGTAGCGATCGTCTCCGAATCGTTTCTGCCGAATATGAACGGTGTCGTGAACTCCGTGCTGCAGGTCCTGGCCCACCTGGACCGCGGCGGACACGATGCGCTCGTCATCGCCCCGGACACTCCTCGCGGCCAGGCCGCGGCGCCGCGCTCCTACGGCCGCTTTCCGGTGATCCGGGTGCCGGCGGTCATGGTGCCGCGGATCAGCTCGCTGCCGGTCGGCCTGCCGCAACCATTGCTGACCTCGGCGATCGAGGATTTCGATGCCGATGTGGTGCATCTGGCCTCGCCGTTCCTGCTCGGCGCCGGCGGGGCGGCGGCGGCATTGCGGCTGGATCTGCCCGCCGTGGCGGTGTATCAGACCGATGTGGCCGGATTCGCGGCCAGTTACGGGCTGGCGGCCGCGCAGCGGGCGGCGTGGGCCTGGACGCGGCGCATCCACAATCGCGCGGCGCGCACCCTGGCGCCCTCGTCGGCGGCGATGGCGGATCTCGAGCGCCACGGCATCACCCGGGTGCATCGCTGGGCGCGGGGCGTGGACGCGGTGCGGTTCACACCCGGTGCGCGCGACGCCGGCCTGCACGCGCGGTGGGCGGACGGCGACCGGCTGGTGGTCGGCTTCGTCGGCCGGCTGGCGCCGGAGAAACACGTCGAACGTCTCGCCGCGCTGGCCGGCGATCCCGATATCCGCCTGGTCGTGGTCGGCGACGGACCGGAACGGGCGCAGCTGCAGCGCCTGCTGCCGACGGCCGTCTTCACCGGTGAACTCGGCGGCGCCGAGCTGGCGCAGGCCTATGCGAGCCTGGATCTGATGGTCCACCCGGGCGAGCACGAAACCTTCTGCCAGGGCGTGCAGGAGGCGCTGGCCTGCGGCACTCCGGTGATCGGCCCCGACGCCGGCGGCCCCCGCGATCTGATCGCCCACTGCCGCAACGGATATCTGCTGCCCGTCGACCGGTTCGCCGAACTGCTGCCGAGTGCGGTTGCGGCGCTGCGTGATCCGGCTCTTCGAGCTCGATTCGCCGGCGCCGCACGCAAATCGGTGCTGCACCGCACCTGGCCCGCCATCTGCACCGAGCTGATGGGGCATTATCACGAGGTGATCGGCGGCCGGGAAGAACTGCACCGCAGCGCCTGAAAACCGCGCTGTCGCAGGCGGTCCGGCTGCGGTTCAGGCAGCCTCACCGAGCAGACGGTCGACGACCTGCCGGGCCATGCCCACGGCGGCGTCGTCGCCGAGGCGCAGCGCCACGTTGACGGCGTTCAGCACCGCGGCGACCTCGAAGCCCGCCACTTCGGGATCCACGTCGGCGATCTCGCCGGCGGCGACGGCTCGCCGGAATTGCGCTGTCAGGAGGGCGACCCAGGCACGCTGTTGCTCTCGTAGCGCATCGCGGACGGGTCCTGGCCGGCTGTCGAAGATCGGCAGATTCGCGCCCAGGAAGCACCCGCCGGGAAACATCGGGCGCTGGACGTAGTCGATCCACTCGTCGACGAGGGCGCGAAGCCGCGCGACCCCCGCCGGGGCGTCCCGGGCCGGTCGGACGACGGTGTCCAGGAACAGTTCCCGCGCCGCCTCCACGGTCGCGAGTTGCAGCTTCTCCTTGGTCCGGAACAGCGTCTGAATCCCGGCCTTGCTGACGCCGAGATCATCGGCCAGCCGCCCGAAGCTCAACCCGTCGAGTCCGTCCACCGACGCGATCTCGATCGAGCGGCGAGTCACCGCGTGACGCGAACGCGCGCCGCGACGGAGCCGCTGATCGGCACTTTCCGCTGCCGCCTGCTGCTCGGGTACGACCATACGGTCGATCGTATGTCACTCGTACACAGGGAATCGACTGTTGCGGTAAACATACGGTCGACCGTATTCTTTCGAACACATCGGCGAGCGACGGCACCGCCGGTGGTGACGAGAGGGGATGCCTGATGGATGGCGCAACAGCCGAACAGTCCGTGACCGCGGACGAACCCACGCCGGTGCGGCCGGTCCGCGACCGGTCGACGGCGATCGTGTGGATCCTGTGCTCGGCCGCATTCGTGGCGATGCTCGACGTCTTCGTGGTCAACGTGGCCTTCACGAAGATCGGCGAGTCCTACCGGGGATCGTCGCCGGCCGATGTGAGCTGGGTGCTCAACGGCTACGCGATCGTCTATGCGGCCCTGTTGATTCCGGCGGGCCGATTCTCGGATCGATGCGGCCGCAAGACCGGATTCCTCGCGGGCCTCGCCCTGTTCACGGCGGCGAGCGTGGCCTGTGCCGCGGCTCCGGCGCTGTGGGCCCTGGTGGCGTTCCGGCTCGTGCAGGCGGTCGGCGCCGCGGCCCTGACGCCGGCCGGTCTGGGATTGCTGCTCACCGTGCTGCCGGCGGCCCGGGTGCCGGGCGCGGTGAAGATCTGGGCCACGACGAGTTCGTTCGCCGCGGCCTGCGGCCCGGTGGTCGGCGGAGCGCTGGTGGAAATCTCCTGGCGCTGGGTCTTCTTGATCAACCTGCCGGTCGGCGTGGTGACCGGGCTCGCGGCCGCATGGCTGGTGCCGAATCCGCCGCAGCGAACCTCCGCCCGGATGCCCGACCTACTGGGGGTGGCGGTGCTGATCGTGGCGATCGGCGCGCTGTCGCTGGCCCTGGTCGAAAGCGATGCGTGGCCCGGCGGCGCGACCTGGGCGGCCGCGGCCGTGGCGGCGCTCGGCATCGCCGGATTCGTCGTGCGGATGCGGCGGCATCCGGACCCGGTGGTGCCGCCGGATCTGTTCCGGGTGCCGACGTTCGCCTGGGCCAACGCCACCGTGCTGGCGTTCTGCACGGCCTTCGGGGCCTGGTTCCTGAGCATCACGCTGTGGCTCGAGAACGCGGCCCACTTCAGCACGATCCGAACCGGGCTCGCCATCGTCCCCGGCCCGATCATGGTGCCGATCTTCGCCGCCGTCAGCCAGCGACTGATCCGCCGGTTTCCGGCGGGTGTCGTTGTGGCCCTGGGCAATACGCTGTTCGCGGCCGGTGTCCTGCTCGTGCTGTTCACCGCCGACACACCCGTGCGGTACACCACCGCGGTGCTGCCGGGCTGGGTGATCTCCGGTATCGGCATCGGCCTCGCACTGCCCACCATGATCGCCTCGGCCGCCGTCGATCTGCCGCCGGACCGCTCGGCGACCGGCAGCGCCGTGGTCAACACCGCCCGCCAGCTCGGCTACGTCGTGGGCGTCGCGGTACTGATCGCGCTGCTCGGATCGTTCGGCACCACCGACCGGATGGTGACCGCTTTCCGGCACGGCTGGCTGTTCGTCGCGATCGTCGCCCTCGCCGGCGCGGCGACGGCCTTCGGTATCACACCCCGTACCCGTCGATCGAAGCGAAGCGAGTGACCATGTCGACACCCACGACAAAGGCGACGGCCGAGGAGGCCGATCCGCTCTGCCTGTCCGAGACCACCGCGGCCGCATTGCTGTTCGACGCCCCGTGGCGCCGCTTCGGCGTGGCCGGCGACAGCTTGTCGGCCGGAGTCGGCGACCCCACCCCCGGCTACCGGAACGCGGGCTGGTCCGAGCGGCTCGTGCGGATACTGCGGCGCGTGCGCCCGGACATGCGATATCTCGCTACCGCGAAGATCGGGGCCACCACGGCACAGACAACGGCCCACCAACTCGACCGCATCGCGGCGTTCGGTCCGGACCTGCTGCATCTGCCGTGCGGCCCGAACGACATCACGCGGCGCGATCCCGATTTCGACGAGATCGAAACGACGATGCGGCGCATGTACGACGTCGCGGCGAGCACGGGTGCCCTGCTGACGACGTTCACCCTCGGGAGCGCCTATGTCGTACCGGCTGTGCCCGACTGGCCCGAGCGAATTCGCAGCATGAACGACATCACGCGCCGAGTCGCCGCCGGCTACGGGGCGGTCGTGGTCGACATGTGGGAGCACCCGGTCAACGCTCGCGACAACCTGCTCAGTGCGGATCGCATCCACTTCTCGACCTCCGGTCAGGCGGTGCTGGCGACCGAGATGGTCAAACATCTGGCCTACGCACTGTCGAGCCGGAGGAGCGAATAGCGCAGGCGCCCAATCCTCCCCGTGATCGCGCACCGGCCCGCGTCCCTGCCCCGGGCGCCGGGCGCTAGGGTCACTTCCGTGGCGAAGACAGAGTCGTTTCGGGCCTCGTTGGACAAGCAACCGCATGAGGTCGCATCCATGTTCGACGGGGTCGCGAAGCGGTACGACCTGACCAACACGGTGCTCACCGGCGGACAGGACCGCTATTGGCGCTGGGCCACCCGCCGCGCGCTGGCCCTGCGACCCGGGGAGCGGGTGCTGGATCTGGCGGCCGGAACCGGCGTCTCCACCGCGGAATTCGCGAAGTCGGGAGCCTGGTGCCTGGCCCTGGACTTCTCCAAGGGCATGTTGGAGGCGGGGCGGTTCCGCCGGGTTCCGATGGTGAACGGTGACGCCACCGCCCTGCCGTTCGCCGACGATTCCTTCGACGCTGTCGCCATCTCCTACGGCCTGCGCAACGTCTCCGAACCGGACGCGGCCCTGCGCGAAATGCTGCGCGTCACCAAACCGGGCGGACGCCTGGTCGTGGCGGAATTCTCCACCCCGGTCTTCGGGCCGTTCCGCACGATCTACATGGAATACCTGATGAAGGTGCTGCCGAAGGTCGCCGAGGCCGTCAGCAGTAATCCGGACGCCTACGTCTACCTGGCCGAATCGATCCGGGCCTGGCCCAATCAGCGACAACTGGCGATGCGGATCTCCGACGCCGGCTGGTCGTCGGTGCAGTGGCGGAATCTGACCGGCGGCATCGTCGCGCTGCATCGCGGTTACAAACTGGGGTGAAGTAGCTCACCGCGCCCGGCCGGACCGCCGGCGGAAACGGGGCCCGACCGGGTGCGAACCGGAAATCTCACCGCGACCGCACCGCTGAGGTGAGAATTTTCGTCATCTGTCGATAACGTTCGGTAAATCCGTCGCAACGGCAGCTCGCCATCATCGGGGGTGTGTCGAGCGCCGAGAACTCCACGAGCACCGTCCGGACCGCGTGCTCCTACTGCGGCGTGGGCTGCGGCATCACGGTGCGGACCGAGCGCGACGCGGCCGGCGCCCCCGTCATCGCGAAGGTGAGTGGCGACAAACTGCATCCGGTCAATGCCGGACGACTGTGCACCAAGGGCGCCACCCACCTGGAATTGATGCGCGCCCCCGGACGCATGACCACGGCCCTGCACCGGCCCCGGCGCGGGCAGGAACCGGTTGAACTCGCGGTCGAGGAGGCCGTGCGGCAGGCGGCGCAGCGGTTGCGCGCCATCGTCGACGAATACGGCCCCGATGCCGTCGCGCTCTACGTCTCCGGGCAGATGACACTCGAAGCGCAGTATCTGGCGAACAAACTGGCCAAGGGCTATCTGCGCACGGTGAATATCGAATCCAATTCGCGGCTGTGCATGGCGAGTGCCGGCACCGGATACAAACAATCGCTGGGCGCCGACGGCCCGCCGGGTTCCTACGACGACCTGGACCGCGCCGACCTGTTCTTCGTGATCGGCTCGAATATGGCCGACTGTCATCCGATTCTGTTCCTGCGCATGGCCGATCGGCTCAAGGCCGGTGCCAAACTGATCGTGGTGGATCCGCGGCGCACCGACACCGCCGCCCGGGCCGACCTTTTTCTGCAGATCAGACCCGGCACCGATCTGGCGTTGCTGAACGGATTGCTGCACCTGCTGGTCGGCAACGGTGATATCGACGCCGAATTCATCGCCGCCCACACCGAGGGCTGGGAGGCGATGCCACAATTCCTCGCCGACTATCCACCGGCCCGCGTCGCCGAGATCACCGGATTGGCCGAGGACGATATTCGCACCGCCGCCGCGTGGATCGGCGCGGCCGGCGAATGGATGACGCTGTGGACGATGGGGCTCAATCAGTCCACCCACGGCACGTGGAACACCAATGCCATCTGCAATCTGCATCTGGCCACGGGCGCCATCTGCCGGCCCGGGAGCGGTCCGTTCTCGCTGACCGGGCAGCCGAATGCCATGGGCGGGCGCGAAATGGGCTATATGGGTCCCGGTTTGCCCGGGCAGCGCAGCGCGCTCGTCGACGCCGATCGCCGCTTCGCCGAAACCGCATGGCAGCTTCCGGCAGGCACCATTCGCGCCGAATCCGGACGCGGCACGATCGACATGTTCCGGGAATTGGCCGACGGCCGGATCAAGGCGTGCTGGATCATCTGCAGTAATCCGGTGGCCTCGGTGGCGAATCGCAAAACCGTCATCGCCGGTCTGGAGGCGGCGGAACTGGTGATCACCCAGGACGCCTATCTCGATACCGCGACCAATGCCTATGCCGATCTGCTGCTGCCGGCGGCGCTGTGGGCCGAAGCCGACGGCGTGATGGTCAATTCCGAACGCAATGTCACGTTGTTGCGGCATTCGGTGGAGCCGCTCGGCGCGGCGCTGCCGGATTGGGAGTGGATCGCGCGGATCGCGACGGCGATGGGATTCGAGGGATTCGACTACGCTTCCAGCGCCGAGATCTTCGACGAGATCCGCGGTTTCGCGAATTCGGCGACCGGATACGACCTGAGCGGAATGAGTTACACCGCACTGCGCGAGGGACCGATGCAGTGGCCCTGCGCCGATGCCGCGCAGCGCCGCAACCCGATTCGCTATCGCACCGGCGATGCGGGCGCGCTGGTCTTCCCCACCGCGAGCGGCCGGGCCGTGTTCTGGCCCCGGCCGCATATGGCGGCCGCCGAAATGCCCGACGACGACTATCCCTTCGTCCTGAATACCGGTCGCGTCCAACACCAATGGCACACGATGACCAAAACCGGGCGGGTCGCGAAGCTGAACAGATTGAATCCGGCGCCGTTTCTCGATGTGCATCCCGACGATGCGCGCGCGCTCGGTGTGCGCCCCGGCGATCAGATCGAAATCGCTTCTCGCCGTGGGCGAGCGGTGCTGCCCGTGCAGATCACCGATCGGGTGCGGCCGGGCGCGTGTTTCGCACCGTTCCACTGGAACGACGAACAGGGGGAATATCTGACCATCAATGCCGTGACCAACGACGCTGTGGATCCGGATTCGCTGCAACCGGAATTCAAGGCGTGCGCGGTGACGCTGCGGCGCGTCGGGCCCGCCCGGGACACTCGCGACGTCATCGACGAGGACAACCCGGGAGGCATCGAACCGGACCATCGGGTCGACGCCGCGGCCGGCAGCCCGTTGGTATCCGGCGGCGCACCCGCGTCGCATCCACTCGCCGCCATGCTGGGGCTCGATTCCGCGCCCGCGCCCATGCTCAGCGAGGCGGAGCGGATTTATCTGGGCGGATATCTGGCCGCGCTGCAATCGCTTCCGGTCCAGGGGCAGCCCGTCCTCCCGGAATCGGCGCCGCTGTCCGACCGCAGCCGCTGGTGGATCGACGGGCTGCTGGCGGGGATGTACTCGCGGGCCCCGGACTCCCCGCCCGGCGCCGACTCCCCGCCCGGCGCCGACTCCCCGCCCGGCGCCACAGCGGCAGCCCCCTCGGCGGCTCCGGCCGGCCCACAGCGACGGCCGGTGACCGTGCTGTGGGCTTCCCAGACCGGTACCGCCGAAGAATTGGCGGCGACGGTCGCGGCGGCCCTCGCCGAACACGGGCACGCGCCCCGGCTGGTCGAGATGAACGCGTGTGAACTGCCGGAACTGACCGGCGACGTCCTGTTCGTCACCAGCACCTTCGGTGACGGCGGCCCACCGGACAACGCCGCCGACTTCTGGGATCGATTGCAGGACAGCGGCACTCGCTTCCCAGGGCTCCGATATGGAATCTTCGCCCTCGGCGACTCCTCCTACGACGATTTCTGTGGCTACGGCCGCAAGGTGGATCGGCTGCTGTCCGAACGCGGTGGTGTCCGGCTGCTGGATCGCGTCGACAGCGAACCGGATCACGAGGATGCGTCGCAGAAGTGGATCACCGCGGTCCTCGCCGCCCTGGGCGACGGTCACGGGAATGCGGCCGTCGGCGACAAGGGCACCGGCGCGCCCAGCGGTAGCGATGTGGCCGCCGCGCTGAGCGGTGGCGAGGGTGTCGGTACGACCACCGACGCCGGTCGTGCCGGCGCGCCCGCGGGGCTCGGCGTCCGAGTACTCGATCGCGTCGAGGCCCGCACCGCCGCGCCCGCGCGCACCACCCGATCGGTTCCCGCGCCGTTCACCCGCAACGCCCCGGTGCTGGCACCCCTGATCCGCAACGACCTGCTGTCACGGCCCGGATCCGGTAAGGAGGTGCGGCAGTTCGGATTCGACCTGAGCGGTCTGGAGGCCGGCTACGAGGTCGGCGACAGCCTGGGCGTGTGGCCCGCGAACAGCACTGCCGCCGTGCGGAATTGGCTGGCGGCGACCGGACTCGACGGTGCCCGGCAGGTCGAGATCGACGGCCGCGACGTGCCACTGGAATCGGCACTGCGCGCGCATTTCGACATCACCAAGATCAGTGGTGATCTGCTGTCCTTCGTCGCCGCCCACAATCCCAGTCAGCAGTTGGCGAAGCTGCTGCGCCGCGACAACCGCAACGAACTGGACCGCTATCTGTGGGATCGCCATGCCGTCGACGTTCTGCGCGACTTTCCCGTGCGGGCCGATCTGGTGGAGTGGCTCGCGGTGCTGAAAAAGCTGCAACCGCGGCAGTATTCGATTTCGTCGAGCCCGCTGGTGAGTCCGCGCGAGGTGCAGCTCACCGTCGGTGTGGTGCGCTACGGCGCCGCCGACGACCCACGCGGCGGGGTGTGTTCCACCTTCCTCGCCGACCGGGACGAGACCGGTGGCGTGCCCGTATTCCTGCAGCGCGCACCGCATTTCCGGCCGCCGCTGGATCCGACCGCGCCGATGATCATGGTCGGCCCGGGCACCGGCATCGCGCCGTTCCGCGGCTTCCTGCACGAACGCCGCGCGCTGGGATGCCGAGGGCGCAACTGGTTGTTCTTCGGCGATCAGCACGCTCAGGACCACTTCTACTACCGCACCGAACTCGAGGACATGTTCCGCTCCGGGTTTCTCACCCGGCTCGACCTCGCCTTCTCGCGGGATCAGCGCGAGCGGATCTACGTGCAGCACCGCATGATCGAACACGGCGCCGAGTTGTGGTCGTGGCTGCGCGACGGCGCTCACCTGTACGTCTGCGGTGACGCCGCGCGCATGGCCCGCGACGTCGACGACGCCCTGCTGAAGATCGCCCGCATCCACGGCAACCTCGACGAGAATGCGGCGCTGGCGTTCAAGAAGCAGCTGACCGCGGAGAAACGGTATGTGCGCGATGTGTACTGAGCCGCCCGCTATGCGATCCCGATGGGCGGGTTGACCCGCGCGAAGTCCGGCAGCCGGTAGTAGGGGTAGTACGGATACGGCGGAGTCACGGCGCTGACCTTGTTCAGCCGGGCCAGTTGCTCGGGCTCGAGCTGCCAGCCGACCGCACCGAGGTTCTGACGCAGCTGTTCCTCGTTGCGGGCGCCGACGATGACCGTCGCGACGGTCGGGCGCGAGAGCAGCCAGTTCAGCGCGATCTGCGGTACGGACTTCCCGGTTTCGGCCGCGAGTTCGTCGAGCACGTCCACGACGTCGTAGAGCAGTTCATCGTCGACCGGCGGGCCGGCCTCGGCGGTGCGATGCAGGCGGCTGCCCGCCGGAAGTGGTTGTCCGCGCCGGATCTTGCCGGTCAACCGGCCCCAGCCCAGCGGGCTCCAGACCATCGCGCCGACGCCTTGGTCGCGGCCGAGCGGCATCAGTTCCCATTCGTAGTCGCGGCCTACCAGCGAGTAGTAGACCTGATGGGCGACATACCGCGGATGACCGCCGCGGTCGGCGGCAGCGAGAGATTTCATGAGCTGCCAGCCCGCGAAGTTGGAGGCGCCCAGATAGCGGATCTTCCCGGCGCGCACCAGATCCGCGAGGGTGTCCAGCACCTCCTCGACCGGGGTCGCGGCGTCGAAGGCGTGCAGCTGGAACAGATCGATGTAGTCGGTGTCGAGCCGGCGCAGCGCGGCATCGACGGCCGCGATCAGCCGGGAACGGCCCGATCCGGCCTCGGCGGCTCCTGGCCCGGTGGGCAGGCCCGCCTTGGTGGACAACAGAACTCGGTCCCGGCGGCCGCGAATCGCGCGGCCCAGAATCTCTTCCGAGGCGCCGTCGGAGTAGACGTCCGCGGTGTCGAACATCGTGACGCCGGCCTCGAGCGCCACATCGACCATCCGGCGCGCCTGCTGGGCGTCGGTATCGCCCCACGCGCCGAACAGTTCGCCCCGGCCCCCGAAGGTGCCCGCTCCGAAGCTGAGAGCGGGGACGAGCAGGCCCGAGGCACCCAATCGACGATAGTCCATGACCAACCCCTAACGGAACTGAAGTTTCATTAACACGAGAGACGATACACTCGATTCGACGCTAATGAAACTGGAGGACCGTTATGGGCTCGGACACCGCCGCACCCGGTTCGGTACGCCCGGGCGGTCGCACGGCACGCGTCCGCGAATCCGTCCTGCGTGCGGCCGGGGATCTACTGGCCGAACGCGGCTTCGCCGAACTCGACCTCGCCGAGGTCGCGGCCCGCGCGGAGGTCGGCAAGACGACCGTCTACCGCCGCTGGCGCACCCCGGCCGGGCTGATGGCGGACATGCTCACCGATATGGCGGAAACCTCACTGCCGCACGCCGATACCGGATCGCTGCGCGGCGACCTCACCGCCAACGCCCGCCTCGTCGCGCGCACCCTGACCGATCCCCGCCAGGGTCCGCTGTTCAAAGCCCTTGTCGCCGCGGCCGTCTGCGATGCGGAAACCACCGCTGCCCTGCACCGGTTCTACGACGTGCGGATCACCGAATGGGAGCCGTGCGTCACGGCCGCGGTCGAACGCGGCGAACTCGCCCCCGGAACCGATGCCCGCGCCGTGGTTTCCGCCGTCTCGGCCCCGCTGTACTACCGCTTCCTGATCTCCGGCGACCCGATCGACGATGCGGTCGCGGTGACCGCCGCGGAAGCCGCGACGACAGCCGCCACCGCAGGCCTGTTCACCCGGTGAGCGAACGGAACGCTCACACCTGCCGGTACGGGTCGCGGCCCGTCAGACCGAGCAGGCGCTCCCAATCCGACGCGTCGGCGGGTACCTCCACCACCGGGCCGAACAGCCCCGGAACGCCTTCGCGCGGCGTCTCCCGGAACTGCTCGAGCAGCACCGCCACATCCTTGTCGGCCGGCTCGAAGCGGCGACCCGTGGCACACGCCAGGTCCCAGCTGTGCATCACCACCTCGTTCAGGGCGAACCCGGCCATCGCGGGCGCGGGGGCGGTGACACCGCCCACCTCGGTATCGCCCTCCCAGGCGGCCGGATCGCGCCACGCCTCGGTGAGCGCCTTCAACTGGGTCGTGATCAGCTCGCCCCACCCCTCGGGCAGATCCGCATCCGGCGCCTGCTCCGGCGGCGCGGAGCGGCCGACGCCTTCCTTGGTGGCACCCTGGCGGAATCCCTCGGTGAATCCGAGGGTGTGGAACAGCAGATCCCGCACGCTGACCCCCGGGCTCGGGGTCGCGGCGCACAGATCGTCCGCGCCGATGCCGCTGATGATCTCTGTCATCGCATCGGTGGCGCTCTCCAGATCGAAGTGGGGTGTCGCCATGTGGTCCTCCTCCGAATACGGCCTGTACCGGCACAGGCACTCATAGAGAGGACGAGGCGGACCACCCGAATTCATCGGCGGCCGCGAACGAACGGTTGCCAGCCGCACGCGGTGAGGGCATCCTCGACAGTGCCGGATCGCGGTATCCGGCGAATCGGACCCCCGAGCGGAAGGGAGCAACCGATGACCGATCCCACCATCGACACCACCTCCGTCGATATGGTTCCGGAGGCCGACCAGCTGGACCAGAATCTCGAGGTGGCGCCGGACGAACCCGAGTTCGACACACCGGCCGTCGACCGCGAAGCCGCCGAGGCCGACCTCATCGAGCAGTCGATTCCCGTGCCGCTCGACGACGAATACGACGAACCCGAGGCCGGTTACTGAGCTGACCGGTCGCCGGTCTATTCGGTACCGATCATTCGATGCCGGCACGCACCGCGGCATGCAACTCGCGCAGGCTGGATCGCTCGGTCGCAACCTCCAGCACGCGAATGCCGTGGGCGTGCCCGGTCATTTCCACCGCCAGTTCGGCGGGGTCGACCTGCCGATGCGGAATCCGGTAGGCGGCGCACAGCGCGGCCAGATCCATCCCGTGCGGGGTGCCGAAGATGCGCTCGAAGACGCCGGCGTACTGCGGATCACCCTGTTCGAGCAGTTCGAAGATGCCGCCGCCGTCGTCGTTGGCGACCACGATGGTCAGATCCGCCGGGCGCGGCTCCCCCGGGCCGATCAGCAAGCCGGAGGCGTCGTGCAGGAAGGTCAGGTCGCCGATCAGCGCGAAGGTCCGGCCGGGATGGCTCAGGGCCGCGCCGACCGCGGTGGACACCGTGCCGTCGATACCGGCCACACCGCGGTTGGACAGCACCTTCACACCGGGACGCGGATGCGACACCAGCGCCGCGTCGCGCACCGGATTCGAGGCGCCGAGCAGTAGCTGGTCGCCCTCGCGCAGGGCGTCCATCACCACCGAGGCCACATGCAGGCCGGTCGGTTTGGGATGGCGGGCGAGTTCGGTGCGGATCGCGCGGCACGCCATCGCGTCGAGTTCGCGGCACTGCTCGAGCCACTCCGGGCGCGGTGCCCCCGAGGTGACCGCGCGGGTGCCGGTGCCGACGACATTGCCGGACACATCGGGCCAGCGCGGCCCGGTGGTCAGCGCGAAGACGGTGACATCCGGATCGGCCAGCACCTTCGACACCTGCCGATGCAGCGTCGGCCGGCCGGTGATGACGGCCTGGCGCGGCTTCAACAGGGGCAGCGCCAGCGGATGCAGGGCGGGGCCGGGCATCGCGGCGGTGGGTTCGGCGACCGTGGGCAGCTGCGCCAGCTCGGCGCGATAGCCCGCGCCGTGGCCGGAGATGACGACGGTATCGAGCGTCAGGTCGATCTCGAGCGGTACGTCCAGGGTCGCGTACTGGGTTTCGGTCCACGGCGCGTCACCGGCGCGTCCAGCCGGAATCGGCTCGCCGGCAACGGCATCGGGGACCAGCGGCTCGCGCAGCGGAATGTCGAAGTGCACGGGCCCGGCGTTGCCGGACCGGGTACCGCGCGCGGCGGCCAGGACGCGGCAGACCGCGGCCCGCCACACACTGTTCTGACTGCGGTAATCCGGTTCCGCTTCGGCCAGGCCCAGGCTGATCGCGGCCCGCACCTGACTGCCGAACAGGCCGAACTGCTCGACGGTCTGGTTGGCGCCGCTGCCCAGCATCTCGTAGGGCCGGTTGGCGCTGAGCACGATCAGCGGCTGCCGGGCGTAGTTGGCCTCCAGCACCGCGGGCCCGAGGTTGGCCACGGCGGTTCCCGAGGTCATCACCACCGGCACCGGCGCCCCGGTGGACACCGCCATGCCGACCGCGAGAAATCCGGCGGTCCGCTCGTCGATGCGCATATGCAGTCGCAGCCGCCCCGCCGCATCGGCCGCCTGCAGCGCGAAGGCCAGCGGCGCGTTGCGTGAGCCCGGGCACAGCACGACATCGCGCACACCCCCGCGCACCAGCTCGTCCACCACGACCTGGGCCTGTGCTGTCGATGGATTCACCTCCCCAGACTGTCAGACCTTCCGGCCGTAGGGGACGTCGACCCGCTCACACCGTGTTCATCGAGTTAGGTTTTGCTAACCTAATATTCATGGCCAAGCGGACCAAGTACGTCAAGCCCGAGGAGCGGCGGATCCTCACCGCCGAGGTGCTGGCGAACAAGCGGATCAGTCCGAATTTCGTGCGGGTGACGCTCGGCGGCGCCGGTCTCGCCGAGTTCACCCCGATGGGATTCGACCAGTGGTTCCGGCTCTTCCTGCCGCGCGACGGTGAACTGCGGCTGCCCTCGGCGGCGAGCAATCTCTGGTACGCGCAGTGGCTGATGATGAGCAAGGAGCACCGCCCGGTGGTGCGCAACTACACCGTGCGCGAGTTCCGGCCGGCCGGCCGGGGAGAATTCGGCGAAACAGCCGAGCTGGACATCGATTTCGCCATGCACGGCGAGCACACCCCCGCCTGCGGGTGGGCGGCGAACACCACCCCGGGCACCGCGGTAGGACTGCTCGACGAGGGCATCATGTACCAACCGCCGCACCACTGTTCGTGGTCGCTGCTGGCGGGCGACGAGAGCGCCCTGCCGGCGATCGCCGGAATTCTGCGGTCGGCGCCGCGGGATCTGCGAGGTGCGGCGTATCTGGAGATCACCCACCCCGACGATGCGCAGGATCTGGGCGAACCCGAAGGGGTCGTGGTGAATTGGCTGGTCCGCGGCGATCCGGACGCCGAGATCGGCAGTCTCGCATTGGCAGCCGCGCGAGCGGGAGACATCGCGGCGAGCGGGGTCTACGCCTTCGTGGCGGGAGAACAGAAACTGGCCTCCGGCCTGCGGCGACATCTCGCGAACGAGCGCGGAATCGCCAAGGCGGACATCACTTTCACCGGCTACTGGCGGTTCGGGAAGTCGGCGCCGGGCTGATCGGCACCGCGCGGCGCGGGTGGATTCCGACGGGACCCGCGGCGCTCACCTCGTGCCGCCGCGGCCCCCCGCCGTCCGGCATCCGGGGATCACACTCCGTCCGGATGCCGAACGACGAGGTCGCAAAACCGCAACTCAGCCGGCGTGCCGCTGGACCAGGTCGCCGACGCGCGGGAGCGCCTCGACCACATGCTTTTTCGCCGACGAACGCAGCGACGAGTACGCCTTCTTCAGCGCCGGCCGCGACGAGGCCTCGGCACGCGCGTCGGTCACCGCGAGCAGCGACTCGGCAACCTCGTCGGAGTTGGCGACCAGCAGATCGGCAAACGAGCCGCTACCCGACGCCTGGTACTGGGCCCAGTACGGTTCCAGCCGCTCGACGAACTTGGGTGCGAACGACTCCAGCGCGTCCGAGACGATGGTCGGGCTGACCTTCTTCACCGCGGCGTAGCCGCCCTTCACGGCCAGGCCCGATGCACCCCCCTTATCCGACACCTCCGCATCCAGAACCTCCTGGGCGTCGGCCAGGAAGGCCGGGCGTTTGGCGTCATCGAGCAGGGATTCAGACAGTGCTGCAACCACTTTCAGGTTCCTCCGGATAGTTTTTCGATGAGCGAGCGCGGGTAACTATACGCATCGGACGCACCGGACACACCGTCCTCCGGCCGACTACGGCTGCCAGGGCAGCAACTGCACCATGAGCCCTTCACAATCGGCGAGCAACGTTTCGGATTCGTCGCGCAGTCGCGCGGAGACGAAAGTCTTGCGCCCGTCCACCCGATCGACGGTTCCCTCGACCGTCAGCGGCGTCTCCAGCGGCGTCACCTTGCGGTAGTTGACGTGCAGAAACGCGGTGCGGCTGATCGGCCGACCGGCGTAGTGCACCAGCGAGCCGAACAGATCGTCGAACAGCAGCGGCAGCACGCCGCCGTGCACGGCGTTGTTGCCGCCGAGGTGATACCGGCGGAATTCGCCGCGCATCCGGACACCCGTGGGACCGGCCTCGGTCATCACCCACGGCGGCAGCAGCAGACTGCCGCGCCCCGGCAGCGCCGGCACCCGTCCCGACGGGCCCTGAAGTTCCGGTGCGCGATAGGGCTCGAGCAGTTCGGCCAAGGCGTTCGCCTGCGCTAGAGCCTGCCCGAACACCTCGTCGGGACAGTCGACGGAGACGGTGAGGTCCTGGAGCGTGCGCATCGCCTCCAGGAACGGCGCGTAGTTCGCACCGAGTTCGGCCTCCTCCACCTTGGGAAATCCGCCGTGCTTCTCGTACCGATCGGCATCGACCGCACTGGTGTCGATCGCCGGTTCCGCGCGCTCACTCATACCTGCACGGTAACGCCAGTTCTTACACCGTCCAACCCAACCCGTCGGTAGCTCGCCGGTTCTGCGACGTACCGGACGAACATCACATTTGCGGCGGCCGGCCCCGGCGCGGGCGAACAGCCGGTGACGGGTGGGGTGCATGATGGCTCAGGTGACGTTCAATCCGAAACTCTGGGAGCCCGTCGCGGGTTTCGAGGACCTGACCGACATCACCTATCACCGGCACATCGAGCAGGGCACCGTCCGCGTGGCCTTCGATCGCCCGGAGGTGCGCAATGCCTTCCGGCCGCACACCGTCGACGAGCTGTACCGCGCGCTCGACCACGCGCGGATGACGCCGGATGTGGGTGCGGTCCTGCTCACCGGGAACGGCCCCAGTCCCAAGGACGACGGATGGGCGTTCTGCTCCGGCGGCGATCAGCGCATCCGCGGGCGCAGCGGATATCAGTACGCCGACGGTGAGACCGCCGACACCGTGGACAAGGCCCGCGCCGGACGCCTGCACATCCTCGAGGTGCAGCGGCTGATCCGGTTCATGCCGAAGGTGGTCATCGCGCTGGTCAACGGCTGGGCGGCCGGTGGCGGGCACAGCCTGCACGTGGTCTGCGACCTCACTCTGGCCAGCCGTGAGCACGCCCGGTTCAAGCAGACCGACGCCGATGTGGGCAGCTTCGACGGCGGCTACGGCAGCGCCTACCTGGCGAAGATGGTCGGGCAGAAGTTCGCCCGGGAGATCTTCTTCCTGGGCCGCCCCTACACCGCCGAGCAGATGCACCACATGGGTGCGGTGAACGCGGTCGTCGACCACGACCGGCTCGAGGACGAGGCGCTGGAGTGGACCGCCGACATCCTCGCGAAGTCGCCGCAGGCCCAGCGCATGCTCAAATACGCGTTCAACCTGACCGACGACGGCCTGGTGGGCCAGCAGCTCTTCGCCGGTGAGGCGACCCGCCTCGCCTACATGACCGACGAGGCGGTCGAGGGCCGCGACGCGTTCCTGGAGAAGCGCGAGCCGGACTGGAGTCCCTACCCGTACCACTTCTGAGCCGGGCTTCCCGCCGGACCTCGCGAAGCGGCCACTCGGCCCGAGGTCGTCCCTCTAGGCTCGATTCGTGGACATCCTCAGCAGTCGAATCATCCTGCGGCCGAGCGATTACGAACGCACGCTGGCGTTCTACCGGGACGGGCTCGAGTTGGCGATCGCACGGGAGTACCCGGGTGGCACGGTGTTCTTCGCCGGGCAATCGCTGATCGAGGTGGCCGCGCACGGACGCGACGAGACGGCGCCGGCCGGTTTCGCGGGCGCCGTCTGGTTGCAGGTGCGCAACGCGAATATCGCGGCCACGGAATTGGCGACCCGGGGAGTCGCGCTCGATCGTCCGCCCGTGCAGGAACCCTGGGGTCTGATCGAGATGTGGCTGCGCGATCCGGACGGCGTTCCGATCGTGCTGGTGGAGGTGCCCGCCGACCATCCGATCCGGCGCGACACCCGCAAGCCCCCGGAATGACCCCGCCTTACCATCCCGGTTCGTCCGACATGTCGGGAACCTGGCCAACGCGTTAACGGATCGATAACGCACACTGGAGGCGTGACCGCCGAACTGTTCGTTCTGCTCATCGTCGTCGTCACGGCTCTCGTTTTCGACTTCACCAACGGCTTCCACGACACCGCCAACGCCATGGCGACCTCGATCGCCACCGGCGCCCTGCGCCCGCGCGCCGCGGTGCTGCTGTCGGGCGGGCTGAATCTGATCGGCGCCTTCCTCAGTGTCGAGGTGGCCGCCACCGTCGCCGAAGGCATCGTGCGCCTGGACGAGGTGGGCGGCGCCGATCTGCTCGCCATCGTCTTCGCCGGACTGGTCGGCGGCATCCTGTGGAATCTGCTCACCTGGCTGTTCGGGCTGCCGTCGAGTTCCTCCCACGCCCTGTTCGGCGGGCTCATCGGGGCCACCATCGCCGCGCTCGGCTGGAGCGGGGTGATCTGGTCGGCCGGGCAGAAGGGCGTGCTCACCAAGATCATCGTGCCCGCGGTGCTGGCGCCCGTGGTCGCCGCACTGGTCGCCTCGATCGGCACCTGGCTGGTGTACCGGATCACCCGCAGCAGCGATCAGCGAGTGGTGAACCGGAGTTTCCGATGGGGCCAGATCGGTTCGGCCTCGCTGGTGTCGCTGGCCCACGGCACCAACGACGCGCAGAAGACCATGGGCATCATCTTCCTGGCGCTCATCGCCTACGGATCGAAACAACCCAGCGACCCGTTGCCGCTGTGGGTGATCGTGGCCTGTGCGGTGGCCATCGCCGCGGGCACCTCGCTGGGCGGCTGGCGCATCATCCGGACCCTCGGCAAGGGTCTGGTCGACATCACCCCGCCGCAGGGGCTGGCGGCCGAATCCACCAGCGCCGCGATCATTCTCACCTCGGCGCATTTCGGCTTGCCGCTGTCGACCACGCAGACGGTGACGGGCGCCATCCTGGGCACGGGTATGGGCCGTCCGGGCGCCGAGGTGCGCTGGTCGGTGCTCGGGCGCATGGTGGTGGCCTGGGTCTTCACCCTCCCGCTGGCCGGGCTGGCGGGCGCGATCTGCTGGGCGCTGGCGCATCTGATCGGCGGCCTGGCCGGCGTGCTGGTGGTCTTCGCCATCCTCGTCGCGATGGCCGGCCTGATCTATCTGCGCTCGCGCCGGACCCCGGTGCACGCCGCGAACGTCAACGAGCAGTGGACGAGTCTGCCGGGCGCCGACGGCACCGGACCGGCCGTCGAAACCCGGACCGCCGGTTCGGCACCCGCCGACCCCGAGGACGCCGCCACGACCTCGGCACCGCCCGAGCCCGGAAAGCCCGGACGGACCGACGACTCCCGCGCCTCCCATCGCGCCGCAAGGAATTTCTGATGCAGACCCTGATCGACGATCTGACCGAACTGTGGCGAGTCACCGCCGCCGCCTTGCTCTTCGGGGCGGGACTGCCGGCGATCTTCGCGCTCGGGGTGCGGCTGCATTCGATCGCGGGGGCTGCGCCACAACCGGATTCCACCCGCCGGCGTGCGGCTGCGGCCTGCGCGGGGTTGTGTTATTCGGTGGTAACGCTGACCGTCATCGCCGGAGTGCTGTTCGTTGCCAGAGGTTTTCTGGCCGCGCGGCTCGGCATCCATCTGTTCGGTCAAGGCTGAGCGGCCGCACGGCGCCGCCCTGATCGTCGAAAGGACATTCGTGACCACCGAATCCGCATCGCCCCAGCAACCCGAATCGAACGAGACCACGCCGTCGGTCCTGCAGAAGGTGCTGGGCTGGCTGCGCGCCGGATATCCGCAGGGTGTGCCGCAATCCGACTATGTCGCGCTGCTGGCCGTCCTGCACCGCCGGCTCACCGACTACGAGGTGCATCTGGTGGTCGAGGAGCTGGTGCGCGAACGCGCCGGCGACGACGAGATCGCCCAGCACGAGATCGAGGCGGCGATCGCCCGAGTTGCCAAGGAGCTGCCGGGCGAGGACGATATCGCTCGAGTGGCATCGCACCTGGCAGCGGGTGGTTGGCCGCTGGCGACACCGACGTCGGACTGACCTTCTCCCCGATTCAGCGAAGGAAGTGCGGACCCGTTCACGGGTCATCGACCTCGACATGACACGATCGCGAACGTGAGCACCACCCTGCGGACCCTCCCCATGCCCACCGGAGCCGCGGTGGGTGACGTCTTGCCGCATCTGCGGGAAGCCTTGGAGGGCAACGGTCCGGCGTGGCTGCCGATCCCCACCGGCGATCGCCGGGAATCCCATCGACTCTCCAGCGCACTGCGCCCGGGTGAGGAGATCGAGGACGATGTGGCCCTCGTGGTCACCACCTCCGGCACCACCGGCGTCCCCAAGGGCGCGATGCTCACCTCGGCCGCCCTGCGCGCCAGCGGCGATGCCACCCACGAGCGGCTCGGCGGGCCGGGCCAGTGGTTGCTGGCGCTGCCGACCCACCACATCGCCGGGGTGCAGGTGCTGTTGCGCAGCATCCAGGCGGGCGTCGAACCGGCGGTGCTGGACGTCTCGGGTGGTTTCCTACCCGGCGGGCTGGCGACGGCGGTGGCCGGGATGACCGGACCCCGGCGCTACACCTCGCTGGTGCCCACGCAGCTCATCAAGGCCCTCGACGATCCGGTCGGCGCGCAGGCGCTCGCCGAGCTGGACGCGGTACTGGTCGGCGGCGCGGCGACACCGAAGCCGGTACTCGACCGGGCCCGCGCGGCCGGGATCAACGTGGTCCGCACCTACGGCATGAGCGAGACCTGCGGCGGCTGCGTCTACGAGGGCGTGCCGCTGACGGGTGCGAAAGTGCGCATCGAGGACGGGCGGGTGCTGCTGGGCGGGGCCATGCTGGCCAAGGGCTATCGCGGCATCCCCGACCACCCGGCGTTCGCCGAGCCCGGCTGGTTCCGCACCGAGGACGCCGGCACCTTCGACGACGGCGTGCTGACCATCACCGGCCGCCTGGACGAGGCGATCATGACCGGTGGCCTGCTGGTGATCCCGCAGGTCGTCGAGGCCGTGCTCGCCACCCATCCGGCGATCAACGAGGCCGTGGTGCTGGGTCTGCCCGATCCGCGGCTGGGCCAGCGGGTGGCGGTGGCGGTGGTGCCCAATCCGGGCACGACACCCACGCTGGACGAATTGCGCGCGCACGTGGTGGCAGAGCTCGACCCGATCGCGGCCCCGCGGGAACTGGCGATCCTCGACGAGATTCCGATGCGCGGTCCCGGCAAGCCGAATCGCGTGAAGCTGCGCGAGCACCTGCTGGAGCAGGCGGCTCACTGACCGCTCCGCAGTGACACCGCTCACACCGCCACTGTCCTGATCGTCGCTCCCACCTGCGGCGATGCCTCCGCTTGCGTGGGCCGCGCGTTATGCAAGCGGCCCTCGATCGCCCTTGCGCGAGCGTGCAACAGCGGTGCAAGAAGGGTGCAAGACGCCCCCCGCACAGTTGTGGCATGACTTCTTACGCACCTGCTGATGCACTCGCCATCGAGGCGGACGGGCTGGTCAAGCTCTTCGGGGAGCAGCGGGCCGTCGACGGGGTGAGCCTGGCGGTGCCGCAGGGCGCCGTCTACGGCGTGCTCGGCCCGAACGGGGCCGGCAAGACCACCACCATCCGCATGCTCGCCACCCTGCTGCGCCCCGACGGCGGCCGGGCCCGGATCTTCGGTCACGACGTCGTGGCCGAACCCACCGCGGTCCGCTCGCTGATCGGTGTCACCGGCCAGTACGCCTCGGTCGACGAAAAGCTCAGCGCCACCGAGAATCTGATCATCTTCTCCCGGCTGCTCGGGCTGAGCCGGGCCGAATCCAAGCGCCGCGCGGCCGAACTGCTCGAGGAATTCGGGCTCACCGAGGCGGCGACCAAGGCCCTGGAGAACTTTTCCGGCGGTATGCGCCGGCGCCTGGATCTGGCCGCCAGCCTGATCGCGACGCCGCCGCTGCTGTTTCTCGACGAGCCGACCACCGGCCTGGATCCGCGCACTCGCGCGCAGATGTGGGAGACCATCCGCCGGCTCGTGCGCGAGGGCGCCACGGTGCTGCTCACCACGCAGTACCTGGACGAGGCCGACCAGCTCGCCGACCGCATCGCGGTGATCGACCACGGCAAGGTGATCGCCGACGGCACCTCCGACGAACTCAAGGGTTCGGTCGGACAGTCTGCGCTGCAGATCACCGTCGCCGACCGCGACACCATCGAACGGGCCCGCACGCTCATCGGCGAATTCCTCTCCCGCGCCGACGGCAAGCTGGTCGAGGCGAGCATCTCCCCCGAGGCCGGCCGCGTCACCGCCCCACTCAGCGATCCGAGCGTCACCGCGGATCTGCTGATCCGCTTGCGCGACAACGACGTCCGCGTCGACGAGATCACCGTCAGCAAGCCGAGCCTGGACGAGGTGTTCTTCGCCCTCACCGGCCACGCCGCCGAATCCGAGGACGCCGGCACCGATTCCGAGGGCACCGCGGCATGAGCCCGGCCCCCGCCACGTTCCCCACTCCCCCGAAGGACATATCGTGACCACCACTCTTCCCGCTCCCGCAACCGGCCGGCACGCCGCGCGCGCCGCGATTCCCGTTGCCAGCAACCACATTTCACTCCGCCAGACCGTCGCGAACTCGCTCACCATGGCGTATCGCGGCATCCTCAAGATCAAGCACAATCCGGAGCAGCTGTTCGACGTCACCGTGCAGCCGATCCTGTTCACCGCCCTGTTCGCCTATATCTTCGGCGGCGCCATCGGCGGCAGCGTGCAGGCCTATCTACCGGTGCTGATTCCGGGCATCCTGGTCCAGACGGTCGTGCTCACCTCGGTCGTCACCGGCACCCAGTTGCGCGAGGATATGGACAAGGGCGTCTTCGACCGCTTCAAATCCCTTCCCATCGCCCGGGTTTCGGCCCTGGCGGGCGCGCTGATCGCCGATATGGTCCGCTACGGCATCGCGACGGTGCTCACCATCGTGGTCGGCCTGATCCTGGGCTACCGGCCGGAGGGCGGCGTCCTCGGCGTGGTCGTCGCCGGTCTGGTCGTGGTGTTCTGCTCGTTCGCGGTCAGCTGGATCTGGGCTCTGGTCGGTGTCACCGGTAAGAGCGCCGCCTCGGTGCAGGGCATCTCCATGATGATCATGTTCCCGCTGACCTTCATGTCCGGCGCGTTCGCTCTCGTCAGCACCATGCCCGGCTGGATGCAGGGCATCAACAAGGCCAATCCCGTGTACTACATGGTGAATTCGTGCCGCGAGCTGATGAACGGCAACATCTACAGCAGCAACCTGGCGTGGTGCCTGATCGGCTCGGCGGTCGTGATCGCGATCTTCGCCCCGCTGGCCATCCGGGCCTACATGCGCCGGGCGTGATGTGCCCCTCCTCCCTGTCCGCCGGTCGCGAAAGCGACCGGCGGACACCGCTTTTCACGGATTCGGCCGCAGCGCCCGGAACGCAGCCCGGCGATCGCTCGACTGCCGCCTCAGGCGCCGAGCAGGGTCTCGAGTTCCGGCAGCATCGCGAGGACGCGCTGCGCGGCCGAACGCCGGTTGACACTCGAGACCGCCTCCTGCCCGGCGGCGATCAGTTCCGCGCCGACGGTGGCCCGAGCCAGCGCCAGGTGACGATTCCAGCGCATCGAGGAATAGTCCTGGCGGCCCACCACTTTCATCGCCAGCGCCAGCAGCGTCGCGCCGGTTTCCGGATCGACTCCGGACCGCACGAGATGGGAACCCAGCGCGCAGGCGGCACCACCGATCTGCGGGAGATCGACGAACTGGGTGAGCCGTTCCCGCGCGACCCGGGCCACCTGACCGGGCAACTCCGGCACCTCGTGGACGGCGTCATGGAGAACATGGGCGTCGAGCACGGCGGCGGCGACGATCACATCGCCCGGTCCGGGCCCGGGACCGCCATTCGGCCAATCGAACAGTTGCAGACTGCGCCGGAACGTGCGCAGACCACGCTCGATCTCGCCCTCCGCCAGTTCGAGTTCCGCCATTCCGGCGACGACCGCACCCTTGCGATGGTTCGGCTGTGTCACCGGTTCGTCCAATCCGACGCCGTCGTCGATGACACCCAGCGCGTACTCGAGTTCCCGCCGCGCATCGACCAACTGTCCGGCGCCGACCATGGAGACGGCGAGGAAGCTACGCACTTCCACACTTTCCTCGAAGCAGCGCAACTCCTGCATCAGCTCGGCCGCGCGCCGGTAGTAGCCCACCGCCTCCTCGTATCGCGCCGCCTGCGAGGCCATCTGCCCGAGATGCTGGGAGCACATCGCGGTGGCCCAGACATCGCGGCCCTCGACCAATGCGAGAGCGGCCCGCGCATCGCGGATCGACCCGGCGGTATAGCTCGCGTTCTCGCGCATATTGGCGCGCAGCAGCAGGGCGAGCGACCGGACGAGCTCGTCGTCGGAACGGGTACCCGCCGCCATCAAACGCACTCCGTGAGCGACATTTATTCGCGTGCAGAGCATTTCGCCGAGATACCGGATCCCGGGCGTGAGGTCGGCCGTGGCGAGCACGCGGCGGGCGCGGGCCCGGATCACCGCGAGGGGCCGCAGTCCGGGCTCGCCGAAGGCCAGATGCATGGCCAGGAAGACATAGCTCTGCAGTTCCAGATCCGACTCGATCCGGGTGCGCGGGCCCTCGGGCGGTGGCACCGGCACGACCCGGGGCGCCCAGCTCATCAACTCCATGTGCGCGCCCCGCATGACCCACAGCATGGCGACGGGCGCGAAGACCGAGAACACGGTGCGGGAATCGGCGGTCTCGACGGCGTGGCGCAACACCGCCAGCAGGTTGTCGAGTTCGGCGGCGACCGACAGCACGGTGCGAATCTGATCCGGACCCTCGTAGTTCCGTGCCGCGTCGTGCGCGAATTGCCGTGCCCAGCAGCACATCCGGCCCATCACCAGATCGGCCTCACCGGTGGCGATCAGCTGTTCCTCACCGAATTCGCGCACCGTCTCGAGCATGCGGTAGCGGGTGGCGACCATCTCGTCGTCGGCCAGTACGGTCAGCAGCGACTGGCTCACCAAGCCGTCCACCGCGGCCACCGCGTCGATCGAATCCGTCCCCGCCACCACGGATTCCGCCGCGTCCAAGGAGAATCCGGCGGGGAACCGGCACAGCCGCCGCAGGGCCACCCGCTGTTCGGGTTCGAGCAGATTCCAGCTCCACTCGATCACTGCATGCAGGGTGCGGTGGCGTTCGGGTGAGCTGCGGTCACCCGAACGCAACAGCGCGAAGCGATGTTCGAGCCGGCTTTCGATCTCCTCCACGCTCATGGTCCGCACGCGGGCCGCGGCGAGTTCGATGGCCAGCGGCAGCCCGTCCAGGGTGCGGCACAGCCGGGCGACGACCGCCGGATCCAGCCGGGCCGAGGGCCGCACCGCCCGCGCCCGGCTGATGAACAACTCCGTTGCGGGTGAGCCCTGCGCGTCGATCGCCAAGGGCGGCAACGGATAGACCGTCTCCGCCGTGATGGCCAACGGCGCCCGGCTGGTGGTCACCACCGTCAGATGTTCACAACTGCCGACCAGGTCGGCGACCACCTCGGCCGCCGCGTCGATGAGATGTTCGCAGTTGTCCAGGATCAGCAGGACGGGACGCAACGACAGCGCCTCGCGCAATCGGCGCCGGCCGTCGATGGTCTGGTTGCGGCGCAACACATTCGCTTCGCGGGAGTATTCGTTGACGCCGAGGACCGCACCGATGGCCGCCTCGATCTCCGCGCACGTCGCGGCGTGGCGCTCACCGGCGTCGCCGTCGGAAGCGGCACGCAGCGAGGCCAATTCGACCAGCGCCACCGCCTGCCTGCCCGCGATCCGCGCACCCAGCTCGTTGGCGACGCGGGTCTTGCCGGTACCGCCCGGACCGAGCACGGTCGTCACCCGGAATTCCTGGACGAGTTTCTCCAGCGCCACCAGATCGCCGTCGCGGCCCAGCAGCGGATTGGGGGCAGCGCGCAGGCCCAGGGCCGTATTGGGCGGCGCGCCGGTAGTTTCCGGGTGGCCGTAGGGCGGTTCCGAGGCCAGCGCGTGCTGGGCGGTGGACACCCGCTGTGTCGCGGAGGTGACCGGCACGGGATGCGACGGCACCGGGCCCGCCGCCGAATGGTCGCCACGCAGAATCGCGGTGTTCAACGCGACCAGCGCCGGGCCGGGGTCCGCGCCCAATTCCTCACCGAGCCGCGTCCGCAGTCCGGCGAAGACCTCCAGGGCCTCGTTCGCCCGCCCGTCGCCGGCGAGCAAGCGCATCAGGGTGGCGTGCGCGGGCTCGTCGAGCGGCTCGGCCGCGGCCGCCCGCCGCGCCACTCGCAGCGCACCGCCGAGATCCCCAGCGGCCTCTCGCGCCGCCAGTTCCAGGGTGTCCAGGGCCGACCAGCGCGCGGCCGCGAATTCGTGCAGTTCGTCGGCGACGGGGCCGGGCGGCAGATCCGCACCGGGTTCGCCCCGCCACAGCGCGCGAGCCCGCTGCACCAGGCCGAGGCATCCGGCGGTGTCGCCGCGCTCGAACCGCAGCTGCGCCTCCCGTTCCAGGGCGCGGGCCAGGCTCAGGTCGACCTGCTCCTCGGTCAGCAGGAGCCGGTACCCCGCCGGGCCGATCTCCAGCGCACCTTCCGGCAGGGCCGACCGCAATCTCGAAACCTGCGTATGCAGGGCGTTCATCGGCGCGCGCGGCGGCTGCTCGCCCCAGATGTCGTCGATCAGCGCCTGGGCGCTGCGGCTGCGCCCGGGATGAACGGCGAGCGCGGCGACCAGCAACCGCGCCCGGGCGCCGGGCACCGCGACGAGATCCGCGTCGCGGCGCAGCGCGACCTCCCCCAGAAGCGCCACGCGGACATCCATCTCGGGCAGCCTTTCGTCCCGGCCGCTGCTGTCCGGCCGGGTATGCGTCGTCCCGGCATTCGCACGGGCGGAGCGCGATGCCGGCCCGGAGCCGCTGTGATCAGGAAACATGCCGTCGCAATCGTATGTGACCGGTCGAATGAATATCGGGCGCTGCGCCGGGGCCGACCGCTCCCCGGGCCTCGCGTCTCGTAAAGTTTACTCCGATATATCGTAATAATGTTGTCGACAGGGTCGCGTGGTGACGCTGTACTGCCGCCTCCGGTGACGCTGCGCTGCCGCCTCCGGGCCACCACCATTAGGCTGTGTCGATTCTGCCTAATGGTGAAGCCCTCCGTGGTGACGCTGCGCTGCCGCCTCCGGGCCACCACCATTAGGCTGCCGGATATGGCTAGTGCAGCACAATGGCTCGAAGGCGCCCGCCCGCGGACGCTGCCCAATGCGATCGCCCCGGTCCTCGTCGGCACCGGCGCGGCCGCGTCGCTGGATGCCGCGGTGTGGTGGAAGGCCCTGCTGAGCCTGCTGGTTTCGCTGGCTCTCATCATCGGCGTCAACTACGCCAACGACTACTCCGACGGCATCCGCGGCACCGACGACGAGCGCGTCGGCCCACTGCGACTGGTCGGTTCGGGCCTGGCGAGTCCGGCCGCGGTGCGCGGCGCGGCCATCGCCTGCCTGAGCGTGGGCGCTGTCTTCGGATTGATCCTGGTGATCACCACCGCGTGGTGGCTGCTGCTGATCGGCGCGGCCTGCCTGGCCGGCGCCTGGTTCTACACCGGCGGCAGTAAGCCCTACGGCTACAGCGGTTTCGGTGAGATCGCCGTCTTCGTCTTCTTCGGCCTGGTCGCGGTGCTGGGCACCGAATTCGTGCAGGCCGAACGGCTCGACTGGGCCGGACTGGTCGGCGCGATCGCGGTCGGCGCGTTCTCCAGCGCGGTGCTGGTCACCAACAATCTGCGCGACATCCCCACCGATTCGGTGACCGGCAAGACCACCCTCGCCGTCAAACTGGGCGACACCCGCACCCGCACACTGCATCTGGTGCTGATGGTGGTGCCGTTCGTGGCCTCGCTGCTGCTGGTGATGCGCACACCGTGGGCCCTGGTGGGCCTGCTGGCGATACCGCTCGCCGTGCGATCCAACGCCCCCGTGCGCGGTGGGCAGCAGGGACCGGGATTGATTCCCTCGCTGCGCGATACCGGTTTGGCGATGCTGGGCTGGTCCCTGCTCACCGCACTGGCGCTCGGCCTCGGCTGACGAACGGCGACGCGACAGCGTCAGTCCCGGCCGCCCTCCGGGACCACGACGCCGAGCACCCAGTTGACGAGGGTCACGATGACGGCACCGAAGATCGCCGCCCAGAACCCGTCGACCCGCAGGCCGTAGTCGGTGGTTTCGGTGATCTTCGCCGTCAGCCACAGCATGAGGGCATTGATCACCAGCAGGAACAGCCCCAGCGTGACGATCACCAGCGGGAGCGACAGCAATTTCACGATCGGCTTGATCAGCGCGTTGACCAGCCCGAAGACGATCGCGACGCAGACCACGACGAGAATCTTGCCGCCGGTGCCGGCATCGGGCGGATCCTTCAATTCGATACCGCCGACCCAGGCCGCCGCGAGCCAGATCGCGAGGGCGTTGATCGCCAAACGGAGCAGAAGTGCCATGCGGCAATGCTAACGGCGGACGCCGTCAAGCCGCGCGGTCGAGCATTTCCTGTACCGCGCTGCGCACTCGCTCCATCCCTTCGCTGCCGCCCAGCAGTTCCCGGGTGGCAGGGTTGGGTGCGCGCAGGATGCCGAGTAGGACGTGACCGGCCTCGATACGGTCGTCACCGCGGGAGATCGCTTCTCGCAGTGACAGTTCCAAGGTCTTCTTGGCCTCGCGGGTGAAGGGGATGTGGCCGAAGCTCATTCCACCGCCGAACCGGAACCGCCCGCGGCCCTTGTCCGGAACCGGCACCGCCTCGTCGAAGGCCCCCTCGCCGAAGGTGGCCTGCACACTGTCTCGCACCGCGTCCAGATCGATGCCGATCGACTTCAGCGCGGCCGCGTCCTCCTCGCCCAGCGGTTCCTCGGTCCGCGGCCGGCCGGGCAGTGCCCTCCGAATCGCCTCGGCGCTGATGCCGTTGTCCTCCAGCACCTTTCGCAGCTGCGCATCGGAACAGGTGGCGAGCCCCAGCAGCAGGTGCTCGACATCGATACTGGGCGAACGCAATTCACGCGCTTCCTCCTGCGCGTCCACGACGGCGGAGCGCGCCGCCTTGGCAAATCTCTCGAACATCAGTGGATTCCGCCTTTCCGGTTGTACTTCTGATGGACCGCCTGCCGACTGACCTCGAGCGCCTCGGCGATGGCTTGCCAGGACCAGCCCTGCTTACGGGCATTGGCCACCTGGATCGCCTCGAGCCGCTCGAGCAATCGCCGCAGCGCGAGCACCGCCCGCAGCCCGACCTGGGGGTCGGGACTGCCGGCGGCGGCCGCCAGCGTTGTCGCTTCACTCATGTACGTCAATTTACGTTGACATCGCGGGCGCGTCAATCAAAATTGACACAAGGGGCGTTCACCTGCGGCGAACGGTGATGGAGATTCCGCGACTCAGGCGGTCCAGATACCCGTGGCGGTGAATTCGTCGAGAATCACGAGCGACTCGGCCAGGTCCAGCCCCTGCCCCGCGACCCACTCGTCGTTGAAATACGTTCCGGCATAACGGTCCCCGCCATCGCACAGCAGCGTCACCACACTGCCCTCGCGTCCCGCGGCGATCATCTCGGCGATGAGGGCGAACGCGCCCCACAGATTGGTTCCGGTGGATCCGCCCACTCGCCGGCCGAGCACCGCACTGGCATGGCGGCACGCGGCGATGGAGGCGGCATCGGGCACCTCGATCATCCGGTCGACCACATCGCCGATGAAGGAAGGCTCCACCCGCGGCCGGCCGATGCCCTCGATCCGCGACGGCATACCGGTCTGATATCCCGGGTCCCCGACCTCGTACCCGCCGTAGAACGCCGAATTCTCCGGATCGACCACGGCCAGCCGGGTGGCGTGGCGGCGATAGCGGATGTACCGGCCGATGGTCGCGCTCGTTCCGCCGGTGCCGGCGCCGACCACCACCCAGTCCGGAACCGGATGGGTCTCCAAAATCATTTGCTGATAGATGGATTCGGCGATGTTGTTGTTACCGCGCCAGTCGGTGGCCCGCTCGGCGTAGGTGAACTGGTCCATGTAGTGGCCGTCGCATTCGGCGGCCAGCCGCACGGCCTCGGCGTAGATATCGGGCGCGCGGTCGACGAAGTGGCATCGGCCGCCCTGCGCCTCGATCAGCGCGATCTTCTCGGGCGAGGTCTTCGCCGGCACCACCGAGACGAAGTCCAGGCCGAGCAGTTTCGCGAAATACGCCTCGCTGATCGCGGTCGACCCAGAGGACGCCTCGACGATGGTCGTCCCCTCGCATACCCAGCCGTTGCAGATCGCGTAGAGGAACAGTGAACGCGCCAGCCGATGTTTCAAGCTGCCGGTCGGATGCGTGGACTCGTCCTTGAGATACAGCCGCACGCCCCATTCGGGTGGCAGCGGATACCGCAGTAGATGGGTGTCGGCGCTGCGCTGCGCATCGGCCTCGATCAGCCGCACCGCATTGTCGACCCACTCCCGCGAAGCACTGCGATCGCAGTACTTCACCGCAGCTCCCGCCCGCTCACTGCGCCTCTTCGCCGCGCAGGCGAGCTCGCAGGTTCGCTTTGTCGTTGCGGCGCTTCTCGTCGACCGCCGCGATGTCCTCGTTCACGCGCGCCCGCAGCCGCTTGAACAGGACCAGCGACAGCGGCATCGCCACGATCAGCGCGAACAGCAGCGCGACGATCAGCGGGATGTCGACGTTCACCACGTGCGCCACCACCAGGATGATCACGGCGATCACGGCGACCAGGGCCAGCCGGGCCAGGGTGTACAGCGCCAGATTGCGCGCGAGCCGCCGACCCGCCGAGGCCGGGGCCCGATCGCTCGCGGCGTCGTCGGATCGGGATGCTTCACTCACACGACCAGGGTAGGCGACGCCGCCGCACCCGTTCCGACCTGCCCGGGTCCCGCCGCATTCGATCACCGGATGTTCGCCGGCGCGACCTACTCAGCCGTACGTATATCCGATTTGTCTATTACTTCCCCTTTACCAACGTTAGATCGTTCGAACACCTGGGGGTCCGGGTGCAACGATGTCGCTATCTGATGAGGGATCTGTCGATTACGGAAAGGTTTGCGAATGACTGCGATCACCGCGGCGAGCCGCACGTTGGGTTCCGTCAACGGCCAGGAGGCCCTCCTGACCCCGGGCCAGGTGGCGGCGCTGTTCCACGTCGATCCGAAAACGGTCACTCGGTGGGCACATGCCGGACGGCTGGGCTCGCTGCGCACCCCTGGCGGACATCGCCGCTTCCGTGAGTCGGAGGTAATGCAGCTGCTGAAGTCGCTGACCACCGAGGCGACCCGCCCCTGAGTTCGAGGGCTCATTCTCGCGGTCACAGTGCGACAGGTACGTCCACGGGATTACCCTCGATGTCAGGAGGTGAGCGACGTGGCGTACCTGTTGGCACTCATCGCGGTCGTGGCTGTCGCGGTGCTGTGCTGGAAAGCGTTCGGACCGGAGCATGCGCCCCGGATCGGCATCGGACGAGGGCCCGAGAAGCGACGTCGAGTCGTGGGTCCCGATGACGACCCCGAATTTCTGTGGCGGATCTCCCGCCAACATCGCGACGGCGACCCGGGCACGGATCACTGACGCGCATATCCTCACCCGTGAGATAGCTTGCAGGCGCGGCCGATCAGCCGATTGAGCCCGCGGCGGCCAGCGCAGCCGAGACCGAATCGGCGCACGCGGGCAGGAGCGGCAGGCGCACGTGCGCGCTCGGTATCCGGCCCTGCGCGGCGAGCACCCCTTTCACCACGGTCGGGTTGGCCTCGGCGAACAGCGCCCGCGCCAGCTCGACCAACCGGTTGCCGATTTTGCGGGCCGCCTCGACCCGTCCGTCCCGCCAGGCCGCGATCAACTCCGCATAGGCCGCGGGCGCCACATTCGAGCAGGTCAGAATGGCTCCCTGCGCGCCCATCGCCAGCAGCGGCGCCGCGTACAGGTCGTCGCCGCACAGCACCGTCGTCCGGTCGCCGACCGCCGCCAGCCACGCGACCGTGGTCTCGTCCACGACACCCACGGCATGTTTGAATCCCGCGACGTTCGGCAGTTCGGCCAGTTCGGTCAACGTTTCCGGATCGAGCGGCCGGCCCGTGCGATGCGGCACGTTGTAGATCAGCAGCGGCACCGGGCTCCGCTGCGCGAGCCGCCGGAAATGTTCCACCACGCCGCGCTGCGAGGGTTTCGTGTAATACGGGACCACCGTGAGCGCCGCCGCGACCCGCTCGTCCAGTGTGGTCAGCGCGAGCTCGGAATCGGCCGTCGAATTGGAGCCGGTGCCCACGATCAGCGACGCGTCACGCTCGGCGCAGACCTGGGCGCAGATGTCGACGACCCGGCGCTTCTCCTCCGGTGTCAGGGTGGCCGGCTCGCCGGTGGTGCCCAGGGCGACGATGCCGGAGGCCCCCGCGTCGAGGACGTCGTGCGCAAGCCGGCCGAGAGCGTCACAGGCCAGCTCGCCGTCCGCCGTGAACGGCGTGACGAGTGGAACGAAGAGACCGCTGAACGTCATGCCACCTACCCTCGTCCAGTCGTTGATTCAGGTCCAGTTCACAAATCTTCCGTCGAGATTAAGCTGAACTTATGCTCGATGTACGCCGCCTACGGCTGTTGCGGGAATTGGCCCATCGCCGAACGATTGCTGCGGTCGCCGAGGCCGTGTCCTACACCCCGTCGGCGGTATCCCAGCAGCTCACCGCGCTGGAACGCGAGGCAGGGGTCACGCTACTGGAACGCAGCGGCCGCCGCGTCACCCTCACCGCGGCGGCGCGTCGCCTGGTGGAGCACACGGAATCGGTCCTCGCGATCCTGGAGCAGGCGGAGGCCGAACTGGCCACCGCCGAACTCACGGGAGCCCTGCACATCGGCGCCTTCCCCACCGCCGTGCAGCGGATACTGCCGCATGCACTGGTCTCGCTCAGCCGTGCTCATCCGCGCCTGGAACTGCATGTGACGGAACTGGATCCGGCGGCCGTGCCCGCGGCACTGCGCGCCGGCACGCTGGATATCGCACTCATCCAGGAGTACGACTACGTACCCGCCGAACCGGAGGCCGGCCTGGAGACCGAACCGTTCCTGGAGGAACCGGTCTACCTGGCCGCCCGCACCACCCAGCCGCTGGCCGCCTACCGCGAGGCGGCCTGGATCTCCGGAACACCCGGCACCCTCTGCCACACCATGACCGTAAGAGCGTGCGAGGCAGCGGGTTTCGTTCCTCGTATCCGCCACCGCTCCGACGATTTCGGCACGGTGCTCGCCCTGGTCGCCGCCGGTCAGGGCGTCGCATTCATCCCGCAGCTCGCGATACCCCTCCATCCTGAAACCGACACCACCCCGGTCGAATTGACCCCGCTCCCCATCCGCCGCCGCACCCGGATCGCCTACCGCGCCGGCACCCGCACCAACCCCACCATCTCCGCCGCCCGCACCGCCCTGCACGCCACCACCGGAACCATCCCGCCGGTGGACGAACTCACCTGAACCGCGGGTCGTACCACCGTGCTCGCCCCAGCCGGGTGTGCCGCTGCCCGGTCAGAGGCTCCGGCCGTCGACCACCGTTCGGAGTTCGTCGGGATCCCAGAAATCTCGGACGCCCGGCAGGTCGGACAGGTAGTGCAGTATGCGGTCCGGAGGCCAGCCGTGGGATTCGCCGAGTCCGCCGGCCAGCATGCTGAGATACCGTGCGGACGGTTTGGTCAGATCAACGGTCAGCGGACTGTCCGGGGCGGTGAAGGTCAGGACCGGGATGCCGTCGACGTCGTCCACGTGCCAGAGCGTTTCGTAGTGGCCTTCGCCGAGTTGGAGCGAGCCGCGGCGAACCACCTCCTCGGGGTCGAAGACCGGCCCGTGTCCCGGTTGCCGGTGCATCTCTTGAGCCATCAGATCACTGAACTGACCGACGGTCAGCAGGTAACCCCGCGCCGCCGCGCCGACCGGCCAGTCCGTCGGCGGCCGGTGGGCATAGAAGGCCACACCACCGCTCCACACCGGGCTCCGCCCCGCGAAATAGACGCATCCGGGAAGTGACAGCGGACAATTCCGCGCGGGCGGCGTGGGATCGCGGAACCCCCCGTAGAGACGCGGGGTGCCCGGCGGATTGCCGCCCGCCCGGTAGTAGGTGAACCGCTTCTCGAACAGGTTCGATCCGTAAGCGGCGTACCACACGCGCTCCGTGGTCATCGGAGCTCGGTTCCTTCCGGAATGGCCACATCCCGACCATACGGGAGGGCAGGGCGAGACCTTCGGCACCTGGGGTCCGCCGACCTCATCCCCGCAGATCTTCGATGCGCCGGCGCAGGTGATCGAGTAATTTCTCCGGATCGTCGAACTCCGCGGGATCGATGGGCGTGCCGAAATGGATCCGCACCTGCTGGCGGCGGTCGAATGCGGGGCCATCGCCTCGATTGCGGCGCATCGGCAGCACTCGGTCGGTGCCCGTGGTGCCCACCGGAACGATCGGAACTCCGGTCGCCAGAGCCAGTTTCGCCACGCCCGGCTTGTACGGCTCGGTGTCGCCCGACGCCACCAATCGCCCTTCCGGATAGATGATCAGCACCCCGCCGTACCGCAGAATCTGTTCCGCCTGTGCCATCGCCGACTGCCCGGACACATTGTCGCGCCGCACCACCGGAATATGACCCAGTCGCCGCACCAACCACCCGACCACCGGCCACGACCACAACTCGGCCATCGCGATGGCAATTGCCCTGCGCCGCAACGCACCCCACAGGAACACCGCGTCCAGCATCGAGATGTGGTTGCTCGCCACGATCACCGGCCCCGCCTTCGGCACCAGTTCTCGCCCCACCACGGTGACGTGCACGAAGTTCGACCACGCCAGCGTGCGCAGAATCCGGCGCACGAACTGCGTGGTGAGCCATGCCCGCTTACCCAACCCCCTGGGCCGACGCCCTGATTGTTCGCTCATTTCAACCCCCCGATTCCCACCGAACGAACTCGATTCTCCCACGGGGCACCGACATGTTCGGGCCCTGCTTTCGTGTGACGACGAGGTTTGCACGATCAATTCGGGCTCGAGCCATCAGCACTTCCGCCACGTCACTATCGTGAACGAGTGAGTATCAGCACGAACGACGATCCGCGCGGCACGAGCGCGCGAGATCGGCGACGGGCAGAACTGCGCGAATATCTGCGCAGCCGCCGCGAACGGCTCACGCCCGCCGAGGTGGGACTTCCGGAGGCCGGGCGGCGGCGCACTCCCGGGTTGCGGCGTGAAGAGGTCGCCGTGCTGGCCGGGGTCGGCGTGTCCTGGTACACGTGGCTCGAGCAGGGGCGCGATATCAAGGTCTCGGGCGAGGTGCTCGATGCCGTGGCCCGCGCGCTGCTGCTCGACGAGGCCGAACGCGCACATCTGTATCGCCTCTCCGGCCTCAATCCGCCGCAGCGTGAGGCCGCGCCGTCGGTCCCGGCTTCTCCACAGATGCAGGCCCTGCTGGACGCATGGGCTCCGCGCCCGGGATACATCCGGGACCGGCATTGGAATTTCACCGCCGTCAACGACGCCGCCCGGCGCGTGTTCGGTTACGGCGACACCGACCACAACTGCCTGGTGTCCTACTTCACCAATGCCCGCTACCGCGTCCTGCATCGGCAGTGGGCGGAGAATGCGCCGAGCGTGGCGGCCGGGTTCCGCGCCGACTCCGCCCGCTATCCCGACGATCCCGAATTCGACCGCATCGCAACCGATCTCGCGCAGGTCAGCCCGGAATTCGCCGAGCTGTGGAACCGGCACGACGCCGCCGAACACAGCGTCGCGGTGAAGGCCGTCGAACATCCCGACGTGGGCTTGCTGATCTTCGACGCCACGTTGTTCCCGGTGCCCGACCACCCCGGCCACCACCTGATCCTGCACAATCCGCGCCCCGGCACCGACACCGCCGAACGCCTGGAACGGCTGTTGCAGCCTGGTGGTCTCACACCCAGGATGAGCTGACACTGCCTCCTCGCCTTCCGCGCGCCGAGGATCGTCCTCATGAGCAATGCACAGATGCAGGCGATCACCATCCCCGAATTCGGCCCCGCGGAGGTGCTGCGGCCGGCCACCGTCGACATCCCGGAACCCGGCCCGGGCCAGGTCTCCATCGACGTCGCCTACGCGGGAGCCAACTTCGCCGAGGTGTTGTACCGGCAGGGCGTGGTCGGTGTGCCGTTGCCGTTCGTGCCGGGTATCGAGGTCTCGGGCCGGATCCGTGCCGTCGGACCGGACGTGACGGGACTGACGGTCGGCCGGCCGGTCGCGGCGCTGACCATCGTCGACAGTGGCGGTTACGCCGAGGTCGTGGTCACCTCCGCCGCCTTGGTCGCACCGCTCGACGGCCTCGACCTGAGCCTCGATGTCGCGGCGGCGTTGCCGTCCAACAGCACCACCGCCTTTCTCGTTCTCGATCGCGTGGCGCGGATCGAACCCGGCGAGAGTGTGCTGGTCCATGCGGCGGCCGGCGGCGTCGGCAGCCAGCTCGGCCAGGCCGCACGATTGCTCGGTGCGGGCCGGGTGGTCGGCACCGTCGGCAGCGCCGAGAAGATCGACGTAGCTCGGTCCTTCGGCTACGACGAGGTGATCCTGCGCGAGAACATCTCCAGCGCAGGTGAGTTCGACATCGTGGTCGATATGGTCGGCGGCCCTGCCCGTCGCGCCAGTCTCGACCGCCTTCGCCCGCTGGGCCGAATGATCGTGATGGGCAACGCTTCCGGCGCCGAAGACGTCGGAGTTTCCGCGAACGAGCTGTGGTTCACCAGCAAAACGGTCTCCGGATTCAATCTCGCCGCCTTCGCCGCCGCCTACCCCGCCGAAGCGGGCGCCGCGCTGCGCCGGGCAGTCGAAGCAGCCGCACGCGGGGCGCTACGCGTCCAGGTCGAATCCCTGCCGTTCGACCAAGTTGTCGACGCGCATCGACGCATCGAATCAGGCTCCAGCACAGGCAAGTTGGTGTTGGCGACAGCGAGGGGATGATGACCCGGACGACGTGCGGCCCACGTCGGTCCCGTCGGTGCGCGGGCCGCTGGTCGGGACGGGCGGCGGTCGCTCGGCCGCAAGGGGAGCGCCGCCGTTTGCGGCCTCAGCGCGCGGGTACTGCTGAGAAGCCGCACACCGGACTCTATTTCGGCCCGGAAGCTCGCGGCACAGGAGGAGTGATCATGAACTTGTTGCTGGCTGCCGCCCACACCGATCCGGAAGCGGCCGGATTCATCCTGCGCGGCGTGAAAGGAATCTTCGTCGCCATCGGCAGCATCATCGCCGCGTTCATCTGCGCCGCCATCGCCGCCGCCAAGGGCCGCAATCCGTTCGGCTGGGGGTTACTGGGACTGTTCTTCAGCATCCTGACCCTCATCGTGGTCGTCGTCATCCCGAGCAAAAGGTCCTGAAAGTTCGATCCGCATGACGTCGGAGGTAATGGACTTGCGGCCCCCGCGCGGGCAGGGTCGACAGAGTGAACGATTCCGCTGCCACCCGCACCGTCGTCGAAGATTTGCTGGCCCGCATGGCGGGCGGCGATCCGGAAACTGTTGCCGCGCTGTACGCCCCGACGAGCGACTGGAAACTGAACTGGCCGGAGGACGAGCACGGCCGCGCCGCCACCCCGTGGATCACACACCGCTCCACCCGCGCCGACGCGGCCGCGCATTTCCGCGAGATCGCTGAACACCATGTGCCCGAAGAGGTCGGCACGGTGGTCGAACGCATTCTCGTCGACGGCCCGGATGCGGTGGTACTGGGCGAGATTCGCCAAACCGCACGCGCGACCGGACGCCCCTACCGCGCCCGCTTCGCCCTTCACCTCACGGTGGAGAACGGCCTGATCACCCGCCACCACGTCTACGAGGACAGCCTTGCCGTCGCCCAGGCGTTCGCCCCGGAGACCACGACCGTCGCCGCGCCGTGAAGTCTCGACGACCGTGGGCCGAGACATGCGTTCGGAGCGGGCGGACCCTGAACTAATCGTGCAAACCTCGTCGATATTTCGAGTTTTCCGCAATTTTCGCGGAGGTTTGCACGAATAGTTCACCCACCACCGCACCCCGAGGCACGAAAAGGCGAGGGGGTTCGCTAGAGCCCCGCCCCGATCCACGCCGCGAATCCCAGCAACCCCTCGGATTGACGGCGCTGCGCCGCGGCGATGCCGTACACGGTTTCGCGAACCGAAGGATGCAGCCGCGTCTGCTGCGGTGCGGCGGCACGAGCCTTGTTGAGCGCGGCCAGCGCTCGATCCGGCTTACCCGACATCAACCACGCGCGCGCATTGTCCTGCCAGTGGTGGCCGACGCGCGGCGCAGCGACGTCGGACGGGATCCGCAGTTCCGCTCCCTCACGCGCCGCTCTGCCCGGATCACCGGCTTCCAACTCCACAGCACAGGCATGGATTTCGACGTTGCCTGGGCCGAAATCCGTTGTGTACAAATCGCTCTCATGGCTCATCGGCCGCGCGATGTCACGCGCGGCGGCGATGTGGTCCTGCGCGAGTTCCAGACGACGGCCGCGCGCGGCCACGATCGCTGCCCGCAGGTGTCCGTAGCCGCGCAAAACCCGTTCTCCCTCGGTTGCACCGGGGACCAACGCCATTCCTCGTTCCACCAAATTCATTGCCACATCGGTTGAATCGTGCGCCATGAGTAGCCGCGAGCGCTTCATCAAACTGCGAACCGCAAAGCCGGGGTCGTCGGCGCGCGACGCGACGGTATCGAGCCGATCGAGTACCAGAGCGGTCAACGACGAGTATCCGAGCCGGCAGCATGCCCCTTCCGCGGCGATGTAGGCCGCGCACAGCATGCCGTACACAGCGGCGCGCTCGGCATCGTCGGAAGCCGTCTCGGCGGCACCGTGCAGTCGACGAATCAGGTTCGGCAGCAATGCAAGAGCGCGACGCGTCCGATCGTTGTGCAACGCAGCTTCGACGGAGTCGAGTTCCGCGCGCAACTCCGCGGCGGTCGTCGGCTCCAGTGCCTGCACATACGAACCTTCGGCAAGTACGGCGCGCAGCTCCGGAAGGCCTTCGAGGGGTCCGTCCTCTTCGAGCGTCTCGAGATAGGGAGTGCCCTGCAACCTGTCCGGGTCTATCCCCAACGCCCTGGATACCGCCGCAATGAACCCCGGGGAGGCAACCTCTCGCCCCTGCTCGACCGCCTTCACCATCGACAGCGAATAGTTCGCCCGCGCCGCCAACTGACGCTGCCCCAGACCCGCGATCTTGCGCTCGGATGCGATCCGCCGCCCCACGTGTTCGCCCATGCTCCGAGAGTAGATCGATACGGCCGCGCTGTCCCCCTGTCCCTTCACTGGTCTTCGGCGCCCCTACCTGCACCGAATCTGACATACACAGACAGGAGGGGTAGGGATGAGAACACGTCCGACAGCGCTGGCCTGGATCGACCCGGAGGTCAGCACCGCGCCGAACTGGGATGCGGCACAGTTGAAACGGCTCGGCCGCCACCTCGGTTACACGCTGCTCTGGCCGGCGCCGCATCGGACCATTCCGCTGCTCGACCAGATCCGCACGGCCGACGTGGATGCGGTCGTGATGCCCACACCCGCCCATCTCGACGCCCGCACCCTCGACCTGATCATGCACCTGGCGGATGTCGAAACCGCTTGCCCTCGCCTGTCTTTCGCACGATGGCACGTCTCCGGAGCTCGCGCGTGAATCCGAGCGAGCGCGCTGTCCTGCGCACACTCGCGCCGGGCGGTCTCCTCACCACCGCCCAACTGCAACGAGCCACGGCGCACACCACGCGAAGCATCCGCAACGCCCTGGCCCGCCTGCACGCGCGCGGCCTGATCGTCCCGAGCCGAGACCGCTGCCGATGGCAACTGAGCCCGCGCGGTCGCGCCGTCGCGGCAACGATCCGGTGATCGGCCTGCTGATCGCCGCGGGAATTCCGACAACCGTATTGCTGTGGGCCGCATGCTGTCCGACCCGCACGGGCGAAACCTTGATCCGCCGACGCGCCCGCACACGGCAGACGATCTCCACGGCACCGGATCCTCATCGCCAGTGACGTCATCGGGCGTCCCGCGGACCGGTATAAACCCCGCCCCACCGTACGGGTGCGGACCTCACCGGGCACACAGCGATGCGGCCATCACGTCCGCGAAGATTCCGCGACGCAGTGACCGCCCGCGTCCACCGTCGGAGGTCGTTGGTGCGCAAAAAGAGGCAGTGCCCCACCCGCTGGGCGGCTCAGACCCACAGAAGTGGGGCACCGGTTCATCCCCTAACAACGGAGGCCGACGTATCCGCTCCCATGGAGGGCAACCTCCGCGCACACACCGTAACCGGTCTGAGTCCTCCGGTTAGATCGCATTAATGCGATTGCAATGAATCGTTACCTCCCTGTCGATCCCGAGCCGCAGCCCCGCAGGTACGGGCGTCACCAGTGTCTACGCAGGTTGACGCAACGTTGCCCGGATCTACAACCTTCCGTTCGACTCCCAGAACGAAATCGCAAGATTGCGCAGCGGGAGACCGAGGTCCCCGCACACCACCGAGATCGCCATCCGGAACCCCAGCGAGCCCAAGCTCCCGGGTCCTCGCTGCCGGGTCTCCGCTCCCCGCTCCGGTTTCCCGCTCCCCTCGCCGGTTTCCCGCTCCCCTCGCCGGCTTCCCGGCTTCCGCCGCCGCTCCTGGCTTCCCGCTCCCCTCCCGGCGTCGAACCGATGGCGGCGATAAGGGTGCGGGCATTGCGCGATGCCGACAAACCCGCAACTACCCGCCGACAGCCCCCGCCGCCCCGCCGACGCGTGTGCGCCACTCGAGCACCGCGCGCAGGCGCTCGGGCAGTTCTCCGGCCGAGGGCGCCTCGACCGGGACCCGAGCCTCCGCGAGCGTGCGCTTGGCGCGCGAGATGCGCTGACCGATGGTCGCCGAGGGGCAGAGAAACGCCCGCGCGATCTCCTCGGTGGTCAGGCCGCCGAACAACCGCAGTGTGAGCGCGACCCGCGATTCGGGCGAGAGCACCGGATGGCAGGTGGTGAACACCATGGTCAGCAGATCGTCCGGGATGGGAGTGAGCGCCTCGGCGGTGACGTCCGGGAGTTGCCCGTCGCGCCCGGCGAGCAGGAGCGGCGCCTTCTTGCGCGCCGTCTCCTCCCGCCGGGCACGGTCGATCGCCTTGTGCCACGCGGTGCTCGTCAACCAGGCGCCGGACCTGGCCGGAATGCCCTCGGCGGGCCACTGCTCCGGGGCGGCGACGAATGCCTCGGAGGCCAGGTCCTCGGCGATGTCGAGGTCGCCGATGCGGCGGGCCAGCGTCGCGATCAGCTGAGGTGCCTCGATCCGCCACAGCGCCTCGACCGATTCGCGCAGTTCCATCGGCCGGCCGGGTTCATTCCGAGGGCCGGTGCTGCAGCTGCTCGCTGCGGGCCAGGGTCTCGGCGTCGACGGTTTCGGCGAAGTCGTCCATATCGAAGAGCGGGCGAATCTCCAGAACCTGGGAATCACCGTACGACGGATCGAACGGGCAGCGCTTCGCCCACTCGACGGCCTCCGCCAGCGAGCTGACCTCCCAAATCCAGTATCCCGCAATGACTTCCTTGGACTCGGTGAACGGACCGTCCACCACCGAGGTTCCGGAAGTCGAGAAGCTGACCTTCGCTCCGGTGCTGCTGGGCTGGAGTCCTTCGCCGCCGAGCATGATGCCCGCCTTCACCAACTTCTCGTTGAACTCCTGCATCTTCTCGAACATCTCCTGGGTCGGCTGCCCCTTGCCTTCGTCGGCGGCATCGCCCTTGGTCATCACCATCACGCGCATGACGAAACCTCTTTTCTCAGTTGCTGCCGGCTACGCGGCGCAGCAGGTCGGCGATGAATTCGGGATCGACAGCGTCGCCTTCGCGGAAGTCGACGGCCTTGCGCTCACCGGACCCCAACGACCGAAGCACCCCCGGCACCGGCTCGATCTCCTGTGCGCCGAAAACCATGAACGAGACCTTAGCCGCGGCCACGTGCAACACGGCCACGTTCGTCCCGTCGACCGTGAAATGTGGCTTGCCGTACTGGAATACCTCCACGACACCCGGCAGGGTGCCGTGCACGGTACGGCGCAGGCTCGCGCAGATCCCGGTCTGCCAGGCTTTCTTGCCGTCGATGTAGGCGGTGACGTCGGTGTTCATCTCGTTCTTCCCTCCGTGGCTGGGCCGGCCGGTCCGGCTCTCGACAAGTCCTTCGCGCGACCCTCGGGGATTTCGACATGGAAGGAAAACTTTTTTCGGACCGGCACGAGTCCTTGGTCACGGCGGCACCGACGTTCGGCCCTACCGGCGCGACGGGTGCGATGCATACGGTCGAGACACGAGCGGCGCCGGGAGTCGCATCCGCGGCGATCACGGCGCCGATTTCCCAGCGAAGGCACGCCGATGACGGACACGCGCGAATCTCACCTCAGCCAGTCCGACCTGTTCTCGTGGAGCATGGAGCGCGACGCGGTCCTGCGCTCGACGATCGTCTCGGTCGTGATGCTCGACGCCGAGCCCGACTGGGAACGACTGGTGAAGGCCGTCGATCGCGGCACCCGGGTGGCGCCCCGCTTCCGGGATCGGCTGGTCGCCCTGCCGGCCGGTCTCGCTCCGCCGCGCTGGGAAGCCGACCCCGGCTTCGACCTGTCCTGGCATATGCGCCGGGTCGCACTGCCGGCCGCGCTCGACCGGACGGCGGTGTTCGAATTCGCCCGTGTCGAGGCCATGACAGCCTTCGACCCGGTCCGCCCGCTGTGGCAGGTGACCGTGCTCGGCGATGTGGCCGGCGGCGGCAGCGCGCTGGTGCTCAAGGTGCACCACTGCCTGACCGACGGCTTGGGCGGCATCCAATTGGCCAACGAGATCGTCGATTTCACCCGCTCCGGCGGCGAACCTCGGCCGGATCCCGAGCCCGCCCCGGAAAGCCGCGGTGGGCTGGCCGACATCGTCGGATGGAACTGGGCGGTGGGATCGGAGTTGCTGCGCGGCGGCCTCGCGCACGTGCTGCCGCTGGCCCGCCACGCCCTCACCCACCCGGTGGGTACCGTGCGCGACGGGGTGGGGCTGGCCGTCTCGATCGGCAAACTGGCGCGACCGGTGGTCGGCACCCTCTCCCCCGTGATGACGGAACGTGGTCTGGCGCGCCATCTTTCGACCGTCGATGTGCCGCTCGAACCGCTGCGCCGCGCCGCGCACACGGTCGGTTGCACCCTCAACGACGCCTTCCTGGCCGGGGTGGTCATCGGGCTGCACCGCTATCACGAAGTGCACGAAACGGAGGTCGAGCGGCTGCGGGTCACGATGCCGGTCAGCGTGCGCAAGGACACCGACCCGATCGGCGGAAATCGCATCACCCTGGTCAGATTCGCACTACCGGCCGGCATCACCGACCCGGCGGCACTGATGCCCGTACTCGACGCGATGGTCCTCGGCTGGCGACACGAACCGGCGATTCCCTATTCGGCCGCCGTCGCCGCCACCCTCAACCGGCTGCCGGTCGCCATCGTCACCGCGATGCTCAAGCACGTGGACTTCGTCGCCTCGGACGTCCCCGGCTCCCCCGTACCCATCTACATCGCCGGCGCCGCCGTCGAGCGGATGTACGCCTTCGGCCCCACCATCGGCACGGCGTTCAACGTCACCCTCATCTCACACACCGACACCTGCTGTGTGGGCATCAACGCCGATACCGCCGCCGTGCCGGACGTGGAAGTCTTCACCGACTGCCTCGCCGAAGGTTTCCACACCGTCCTCGAACTGGGTGGAGGCTAGTTGAGCCCGGCGTAGCTGTGCAGCCCGCTGACCACGATGTTGATGATGAAAAGGTTGAACAGCATCGCGACGAAACCGGCCACGTTGATCCAGGCGGCCTTGGTTTCGCGCCAGCCGGAGGTCGCGCGGGCGTGCAGGTAGGCGGCGTAGATGACCCAGGCGATGAAGGAGACGGTTTCCTTGGGGTCCCAGCCCCAGAAGCGGCCCCACGCGCTTTCGGCCCAGATGGCGCCGAGGATGATGCCGGTGCCGAAGAGGGGGAAGGCCACGACCGTCGTCCGGTAGGCGAGGCGGTCGAGGGTGCGGGCGTCGGGCAGGCGGCGGGCGAGGGCGCCGAGCGGGTTGCTCGATTCCTGCCCCTCCGGCTGGTTCATGCGCAGCAGGAACAGCAGGCTCGCCACACCGGAGAGCATGAAGATGCCGCTGCCGATGCTGACGATGGTGACGTGGATCGGCAGCCAGTACGACTTCAGCGCCGGAACCACGGGCGCGGCGTCGGCGTAGAGCACCTGGCCGGCCAGGAACATCAGGATCAGCACCGGGACCAGCAGGAAGACCCACATCGCGCGGTACCGGCGGTCGTGGATGAACACCAGGCCGGTGACCATCGCGGCCGCGGTCGCCATGGTGATGAACTCGTACATATTGCCGAGCGGGAAGCGGTGGGTCGCGAAGCCGCGCAACACGATCGAGGCCAGGTGCAGGCCGATCGCGACGAAGACGACCGCGAACGCCATATTGCCGAGTTGCTCCGCCAGCGAACGCTTCGGCGCGGGCTCCAGCTTGCCGGGGACGAGCGGGCGGTCGGCGCTCACGCCACCGGAGGCGCCCACGCCGACCAGTTCGCGCTCACGCTCCTGCGCGCTGGTCACCTTCTTCTTCGCGGAGGCGTACTGCACGATCAGCATCGCCAGCACCAGCAGGTAGACGACGAACGCCGTCTTGAAGGCGAGATTGCTGTAACCGGCGAGTGTTTCGTCGATCGGCATGTTCACTCTCCCGTGCTCTCGGTCCGGGCGACCGGGCGCTGATCCGTGGGGCTGCCGGTGTCGGTGCGGTCGGAGCCGAGCAGCCGCGTCAGCAAGCGGTCGAACTCGCCGCCCCACCCCGCCTGGTCGGTGCGGGCCAGCCCACCCATTTCTACTACAGTACGTCGTTCACCGGAACCGTCGTCGTCCGGGCCTTCCGGATAGGCGCGCAACCAGATCCGCCGCCGCTTCACCACCAGCGAGACCAGCAGACCGGCCATCATCGTCAACGCGCACACCAGCACCCAGCTCTGCGCCGGATCGTGGGAGACCTGCAGATTCGCGTACTGCTGCGCGCCGTCGAAGGTGACCTTGGTGCCGTCGGCCAGCGTGGCCGATTCACCGGGCCGCAGATTGACGCGCTGCTGCTTCGTCAGCCGGCCCTGTTTGATCATCTCCGGATCGAGCGAGAACAGCGACTGCGCGCGCCCGGTGTCGAGTCCGGTCTCGCCGCGGTAGATGTCGATCGCCACCGCCGGATCGGTCAGGCCCGGATACGAGGAGGTCAGCAGGCTGCCGTGCATCAGCGCGGTCGGGGCGAACAGGCCCTCGATCGCGATCTGGTTCTTGCGCCGCTCGTCCTCGCTGCCGTACATACCGCCCGGCGGGTCGAATCGCATCACACCGCTGGACAGGAAGGTGGCGCCGTCGTCGGGCCGCCACTGGATGGTCTCGGTGCGCTTCTGCCCGTTCGGATAGGTGACGGTGAAGGTCGGCGCGTAACCGTGTCCCTGCAGGTAGACACGGTCGCCGGCGACGCGCAGCGGATGGTTGACCTGGATGGTGGTGTCACGCCAGGTGTCGGTCGCCAGATCCTCGCCGGTCTGATACGAGATGTCGGCGGTGAACATCTCGGCCTGCCCGTTGGGAAGGTAGTCGGCCTTGAAATCCTTGACGCGCACGCAGACCGGGGTCAGTCCGGTGCCGTCGTTGACCCGCCCGGCCTTGAAGGAATCGAAGACCGCCGGCGAGGTGGTGCAGAATCCGGGACCGCCGTCGGCGACGACGATCACGTTGCCCTCGTAGCCGAACAGCTTGCCCGCCGCGATCGCGACCAGCAGGCCGACCAGGGCCAGGTGGAAGACCAGGTTGCCGAGCTCGCGCAGATACCCCTTCTCCGCGGAGAGCGTCACCTCACCGGGACGGCCGTTGCGCACGCCGGATTCGTCCCGCACCACCGTGCGCCAGCCGCGCAGCCCGCGCCGCGCCTGCTCGATCGCCTCGGCCGGGGTGTCATCGGTGGTGGTCGCGGCGTGATGCGGCAGCCGGGACAGGTTGCGCGGCACCATGACCGGCGGTGTGCGCAGCGCCTTGTAGTGGTCGAAGACGCGCGGCACGATGCAGCCGACCAGTGAGACGAACAGCAGGGCGTAGATCGCGGTGAACCAGAAGCTGGAGAACACGTCGAACAGCTGCAGCCGGTCCATCCACGGACCGAGGGTGCCGCGATCGGCGATGTACTTGTCGACCTTCTGCGGGTTGAGACTGCGCTGCGGCAGCAACGCCCCCGGAATCGCCGCCAGCGCCAGCAGGAACAGCAGCATCAGCGCGGTGCGCATACTGGTCAATCCGCGCCAGGCGTTGCGCAGCAGTGCGAACGCGCGGCGCGGCAGCGACTGGCGCGGCGGCTTCGCAGCGGTGGACGGGGGCGTCATCGTGGCAGTCATGGGGCTCAGATCGGCAGGGTTACCTGGGAGACGAATACGTTGCGGATCCATCCGACGAACTGATCCCACATCCCGGTGACCAGTGCGATGCCGACCACGACGAGCAGTACGCCGCCGATGATCTGAATGGTGCGCGAGTTGCGCCGGAGCCAGCCGACTCCGCGCAGCGCGGTGGCCGATCCGAACGCGAGAATCACGAACGGCAGGCCGAGACCGAGGCAGTACGCCACGATCAGCGCGACACCGCGAGCGGCCGTCGCCCCCTCGGTGCCGGCGGAAACGGCCATCACGCCGGACAGCGTCGGACCCAGGCACGGCGTCCAGCCGAGGGCGAACACCGCGCCCAGCAGCGGCGCGCCGACGATTCCGGTGAGCCGGCGCGGATGCATTCTGGTGTCACGCTGCAACATCGGCACCAGGCCGAGGAACACCAGCCCCATCACGATCGTCACCACGCCGCCGATGCGTTGCAGCAGTTCACGATTGACGTTCAGGGTCTGGATGACCCCGAAGACCGTGGCCGAGGCCAGCACGAACACCACGGTGAAACCGGCGACGAAGAGTCCGGCCGCACCCGCCACGCGCATCCGCCCGCTGCGCAGCGCGACGGCCGCGCTCTTGCCCTGGGCTTCGCCGACGGTGACCGGCGGCGCTTCGGCGCCCACGAGCCCGGCCAGATAAGACAGATATCCCGGCACCAGCGGCACCACGCACGGCGACGCGAACGAGACGAGTCCGGCGAGCAGGCAGGCGCCCAAGGCCAGCAGCAGCGGCCCGGTGGCCGCGGTCTGCTGGAACGATTCGCCCACCGAAGCCAACGCCGGCACCGCCGGGGAAGCCAACGCCGTCACTGCCGGCCCTCCTGCGCGACCTGATTCACCACCGGCAGCAGATCCTCGGCCAGCAACGACCGCAGGAAGACCGCGGCGACGCGATGCTGCCGATCCAGCACCAGCGTGGTGGGGATGACGCTGGTGGGGAATTTGCCGCCGAGCGCCAGCAGGCTGCGCATCTCGGGGTCGTAGATGGAGGGATAGCCGACGTGATTGTCGGTCACGAAGTCGCGCGCCTTGTCCTGTTGCGGATCACGCACATTGATCCCCAGGAAGGCGACGCCCTTGTCCTTGGACTGTTCGTAGACCTGTTCCAGCGCGGGCGCTTCCGCGCGGCACGGCCCGCACCACTGCCCCCAGAGGTTCAGCACGACGACCTGATTCGGGAAGTCGTCGACCGAGACGGTCTTGCCGGTCAGCAGATTCGGTCCCGAGAGGTGGCCGATCGTGCCGCGCGCGGCCGGTGGGTCGTACCGGATATCGGTCTTGCCACCGGGTGAGACGAAATCGAAGGTGCCGCCCTGGGCGACCGCGTCGTTACCCGACGAACAACCGGCCAGCGCGGCGACGACCGCCACGCAGGCCAGCAGCATCGGCAGCAGACGCCGGACCGCCCCGCTCACGCCCCGGTCACCCTGGGATCCGAGCCGCCGGACGGCTCGGAGTAGACGATGTCGATCAACGTATCGCCTTGGTACACAAGCGAAGTCAGCGAAGCCAGCGAGCACTGCCGCTGCCGCGGATCGTGCCACAGCCGCTTGCCCTCCAGGAAGCGACGCAACGTCCACACCGGCAGTTGATGCGATACCACCACGGCCTCGTGCCCGGCCGCCTCCACCCGCGCCTTGTTCACGGCGGCGAGCATGCGATGCGCGATCTGCAGATACGGCTCTCCCCACGACGGGGTGAACGGATCGCGCAATTTCCACCAGTGCCGCGGCTTGCGCAGCGCGCCGTCGCCGACCGATACCCGCAGGCCCTCGAAGGTGTTGCCGGCCTCGATGAGGTTGTCGTCGGTGCGCACGATCAGCCCGTGCTGTCCGGCGATCGGCGCGGCGGTCTCCTGGGCGCGCTGCAGCGGCGAGGCGACGACCAGGGCGATGTCGTGGTCGGCGAGGGTGCGCGCGACCGTCGCCGCCTGCGAACGGCCGGTCACCGAGAGACTGAAGCCGGGCAGGCGGCCGTAGAGGATCCCCTTGGGGTTGTGCACCTCGCCGTGGCGCATCACGTGCACGATCGTCTCGGTATCCGAGGCGACGTCACCGGGGAGCGAGGGAACCTTGCCGGCATCGGCTCCCGAGCCGGGCACGGGCGCCTGCGACGGTTCGGTGTCCCCGTTCGCCGCGGCCGCACCGGTCGACGCCGGTTCTTCGTGCGAGGGGGATTCTGTTGCGGCAGTGACGGATTCGAGCTGATCTGAGTCGCTCACGCGCGGGATCCTTCGGGTGTGGCGGCCGCGGCTGCCGCGGCGGCGGCGGGCAGTGCGGCAGCGATACGGTCGAATGCGTCCTCGTCGAGGGCGGCCGAGACGAACCAGGCCTCGAACGGGCTCGGCGGCGCGTAGACGCCACGCTCCAGCAGCGCGTGGAAGAAGGCCGGGAAACGCCAGGTGGCGGTGGCCTTGGCGGTGGCGTAGTCGGTAACCGGACCCTCGGCGAAGAACACGCTCACCATATTGCCCGCGAATTGCACGGTGTGCGGGACCCCCGCGGTGGTCAGAGCATCGGTGATCAGGGATCCGAGTCGTTCGGCGTTGCGGTCGAGGGCCGCGTAGACGTCCGCGTCGGCGGCGCGCAGCGTGGCCAGCCCGGCCGCCACCGCCACCGGATTACCCGAGAGCGTGCCCGCTTGATACACCGGCCCGATCGGCGCGAGGTGATCCATGACCTCGGCGCGGCCACCGAAGGCCGCGGCCGGGAGTCCGCCGCTCATCACCTTGCCGAAGGTGTACAGATCGCCGGCCACCGGATCGCGGCCGTACCAGCCCGCGGCGCTGACGCGGAAGCCGGTCATCACCTCGTCCATGATCAGCAGGGCGCCGTGTTCGCTGGTCAGCTCGCGCAGGCCGGCGTTGAAACCGGGCAGCGGCGGGACCGCGCCCATATTGCCGGCGGCCGCCTCGGTGATCACGGCGGCGATCTGGCCCGGATATTCGGCGAAGGCCGTGGCGACGGCTTCGAGGTCGTTGTAGGGCAGTACGAGGGTGTCGGAGGCCTGCGCCCCGGTCACACCCGGCGAGGTGGGCAGACCCAGGGTGGCGACGCCGGAACCGGCATCGGCCAGCAACGCGTCGACATGGCCGTGATAGCAGCCCGCGAACTTGACGATCTTGCTGCGTCCGGTGAATCCGCGCGCCAGCCGCACCGCGCTCATGGTGGCCTCGGTGCCGGAGTTCACCAGCCGCACCCGCTGCACCGGATCGACCCGCGCGGCGATCGCCTCGGCCAGCTCGATCTCGGCCTCGGTCGGCGCGCCGAAGGACAGCCCGCTGGTGGCGGCCCGCTGCACCGCGTCCACGACGGCCGGGTGCGCATGTCCGAGGATCATCGGTCCCCAGGAACACACCAGGTCCACATAGTCGTTGCCGTCGGCGTCGGTGAGCGTGTACCCGCGCGCCGAAGCGATGAATCGCGGGGTGCCGCCGACCGAATTGAAGGCCCGCACAGGCGAGTTCACACCGCCGGGGATGATCGCGGCGGCGCGTTCGAAGAGTCGGGCGGAGACCGGCACGTTTACCTGGGTCGCGCGCGGAGAAGAACTCACGACCACCAGTGTCGCAGCCCCCGCCGGAGCGGTCGACGACAGGGTGTAGTGGGGTGAGCCACCCCACAGAACGAGTCGGTGCATTGTACTCTCGCTCGCCCGACCAGCGGTTTGCCGAGAATTTCCTCACATTCGCCCGTCGGCGCCCGCAGCGCAACACGCGGCGTAAATTTCCTGCCATAAGGGTTGTGGCCTGGTTGCCCATGCGTAACCTCGTACCCACCATCACGCTCACCGCCGGGAGGGTCCATGCGCAAAGCAGTATTCGGGGTAGCCCTGTTGACAACCCTCGTCGGCTCCGTCGCGGCAGCGACCCAGGCCGCCGCCGTGACGCCCGTCGTCCAGCCCGAACAGCAGCGCGCCGGAGTGATCCTCACCCACGACGAGACCGCCGCGCTGGGCGACGGGCCGATTCCGGCACTGGTCACGATGGTCGTTCCGGAGAGCCGGATCGGTGCGGGTCTCGAGCCGGACACCCAGCTCTATCACGATCAGAACGGCAACGTGCACGCCTCACTGCGGCAGGTGATCGAGGAGGCGGCGAGCCATCCGGACGGCAACGTCGTGGTGATGGCGAACGTGCCCGGATCGCACGGCACGCGCCTGCTCGACGTCTTCCAGCAGTGGCACTGACCGAAGGTCTCCGACCGGCTCTGACCGAAGGTCTTCGACCGGCACTGACCGCGCGGCGGCGGTTCAGGGCACCGGAACGCCCAGGCACAGCAGGGCATAGCCGGTGGACAGCAGGCAATTCAGCGGCGTGGGAAGCAGATCCAGCAGTGAGGAAACCTGCCCCGCGCGCGGCGACACCGGAGTCGCGGCCACCGAATCGGCGACACCCGCGGCGGCGCGGCTCTGCGGGCCGGATGCCTGCGGACCGGCCGGCTCCACAGTAACCGCCGAAGTGCGTGCGGCCGAAGGACTTTCAGGCGAGGCGGCGGCCACGGCCACCGGGGCCATACCGATCGCTGCGGCCGCGAGAATCGTGAACGAGGATTTCCGCACTGCTCGGGTGCGCGTCATGGTGCTCATTTTCCGGTAATACCCACAACACTCGATCCGCTATCGGACGGCGCGCGGCGAAAACGGGTGCGGCTGTGGGGAACAGGCGTTTCAGCGCGGGCGCACCGCGCACCGCACCACCAGATCGATGGCCGCGAGTCCCGCGGCGGCGACCAGTACCGTGGCCAGCGCCAGCCACGGACCGGCGTAGTGAGTGGATTCGAAGGCAGGCTGATCTCCCACCGCCGCGAACCAGGTCCGGTGCACACCGTGCCGCCAGATGGGCACGGCGGCTACCGCGCAGGCCACGACCAGCACCAGATCGAGCAGGATCCACAGCCGGCGCATCACGCGACACCCTCCTTGCCCTCGGACCCCACGTCGCCCTGGCTGTCCGAACCGGACGCCACCACCGAATTCTCCGCATCGCCGGCGCTCGCCGCGAGCACGGCCGCGGACTCCTTCGCCGGAGTGTCCGCGGACTTCTTCGCCGCGGGAGCCGATTCCTCGGCGAGCCGCTCGAGTGCGGCGCTCAACTCGGCGCGCAACTGCTGATGATCGCGCGCCCAGGCCTGCACCATGGCGCCGTCGCGCAATTTCAGGCCGATACCGCGGCGGCGGCGCGGCACTCCGGTCAGTTCACCCAGTGCGCGGGCCGACTCCCAGGGATCGTCGTCCCACGATTCCTCGTCGTGTTCGGGAAAGACCCGCGCGATCGACTCCAGCGGCAGCGTTTCGGTGCCCTCGCGCAGCGCGGAGTCGGTGAGTTCGACGCTGACGTGGCGTTTTCCCGCCACGACCTGCAGAGTCACGAATCCGGCGAGCAGAATCGCGCAGAAGGTGAGACCGAACCAGTGCACCGGGCCGCGCCGCAGCGCCAGTTCCAGGATCAGCACCAGCAGGCAGAGCAGCGGGCCGTAGGCGACCGTTCGCCAGCGGGCGCCGGGCTCGCCGAACAGCACGGAATCCGGCCGCACCGCGGCGGTGGGTTGGGCGTCGCTCACGCAAGACCTCCGAATACGACGCGCGTGCCGGACCGAGCGGGTGGCGGCGGAGTCAGCCGACCTTCCCCGGGAGCAGCAGTCCGGCGAGGGTGAGCAGTGCGAGAAGCAGCAGCAGTCCCATCACCAGAACATCGCGTCGAATGCTTTGTCGCTGCTGAATCACCACGCGCATCGATGTCTCCGATCCACCGAAGCCATCCGTGCTGCGCTCTCATCGCGGTGACCGATCGATGCGACCACCGACCGAAAAACCACATCCGAAGAGCAACGCACAACCAACGACTTTCAGTTCCCGAGCTATCTGTGACAACCCTCACCATACATCCCGGTCGGCACGCGACAAATTCGGCCTCGCGTCTCAGCGGCCGTTCGCTCGGAAGAAAGCCTCGGATTCCTTTCTGCGGCAGAGGAATACAGCTCCGCAGGCCAGGACCGCCTGTAATATCGCCGCGGCCCCGATCAGCACCGCCGGGCCGCCCACGACCGCCCCGAGTCCGAACATCGACCCGACGGCGCCGAGCACCAGCACCACGGTCGCCACATCGGCAACCGTGCGCGCCCACAGTCGCCCGCGACCGAGCTCGTGCACCACGGCCACCGCGCCGATCCCGACTGCCAGGCCGTAGGTGAGGACCAGCACCTCGAGAATCGAGACCACGAGCTCCATCTGCGCAACGCTGAAGTCGGGCCGCTCGCCGTGCAGCTGGTCGTAGAAGTCCTGGGCGACCTGGCGACGATTACCGAGACGGTCGACCGCGCCGAGGATCAGCCGCAACACCCCGAGCGCGACCACGGCCCACCACAGCTGGCAGGCGGTGCGCACATCTTCGGGTCTGGTTCGGATGCCGGGCTCGGCCGGCATTGTCGCCGGATTCACGACAGCCAGTGCGCGGCCTCGGTGGCCCAGTAGGTCAGCACGATATCCGCGCCCGCCCGGCGGATGCCGAGAAGCGATTCGAGGATGGCGCCGCGGCGGTCGATCCAGCCGCGTTCGGCCGCGGCCGTGATCATCGCGTACTCGCCGGAGATCTGATACGCCGCGACCGGAACCGGCGAATGATCGGCGACGTCACGCAGGATGTCGAGATACGACATGGCCGGTTTGACCATCACGATGTCGGCGCCCTCGGCCAGGTCCAGCTCGAGTTCGCGCAGCGATTCACGCCGATTCGCGGCATCCTGCTGATAGGTGCGGCGATCGCCCTGCAGCGACGATCCGACGGCCTCGCGGAACGGGCCGTAGAACGCCGAAGCGTATTTGGCCGCGTAGGCGAGGATCCCGGCGTCGATGTGGCCGGCGGCATCCAGACCCGCGCGGATCGCGCCGACCTGGCCGTCCATCATGCCGCTGGTGCCCAGCAGTTCGGCGCCCGCCTCGGCTTGGGCCAGCGCCATCTCGACGTAGCGGTCCAGAGTCGCGTCGTTGTCGACGGAGCCGTCGCCGGCCAGCACCCCGCAGTGCCCGTGATCGGTGAATTCGTCCAGACACGTATCGGCCATCACGACGGTGTCGCCGCCGACCTCCTCGGTCAGCGCGCGCAGGCCGCGATTGAGAATGCCGTCCGGGGCACTGGCCTGGCTGCCCACCGCGTCCTTGTCCTCCGGGCGCGGTACGCCGAACAGCATGAGCCCGCCGACGCCCGCGCCGACCGCCTCCGCCGCGGCCTTGCGCAGCGAATCCATCGAATGCTGGTACACGCCGGGCATCGAACTGATCTCGCGCGGTTCGGCCAGTCCGTCGGCGACGAACATGGGCAGTACCAATTGCCTTGGTTCCAAGGTGGTTTCGGCGACGAGGCGACGCATCGCGGGGGTACGACGCAACCGCCGCGGGCGGTCCATTCCGGTCATAACCGCACGATACGCCGCGCGAAAGCCCGGCTCCCAGGCACCTCCCGGCCGATTGGCGCGGATCACAGCCGGCAAATTCCGGGCGACGCGCGGGCGATCCGGCCGCGGGCCGAAACCCGTTGCGGGGCCCGGTTTTTGTCGGTGCCCTCCGGTAGAATCGAAGATGTGTTCGAGGGGATTCGTCAACAGTCGAACCGGCCTCGGTAGCGCGCTACTGCCCACGGCGCACGACCGATCGATCGGCGGTGGGACGGACTGCCCATATCCGTCCCGCCTTCGATTCCGTCCACCGACGACCCGGCGAATCTCCATCCGAGGGGAGGATTCTCATGCCCACCGCACCGACGATCATCGATCCCTACGCGCCGCTGCTGAAACAGCCTCTACCGGCCGGACGGCCGCGCTCCTGGTACGTCATGCACAACCGCAGGCTGAAGGCCATGCGGCTGGCCATCGCCCTGCTCGACTCCGGCGTCTACCGCGCCAACCTCGCCGACAACCAGACCATCCGGCACACCGCCGAGGTCGTCGGCATCCGCCCGCCCTCGAACAAGACCTGCAGCCTCGTCCGCGACCTCATGCGCGTCCGGCGGGTGTGAGGGTCTCCCACTCAGCCGCTCAGCGGCTGCGGCGGCTCTTCTTGCGCGGCGGGGGCAGCAGGCCCTCGGCGCGCAGGTGGGCGGCGTGTTCGGCCAGGGCGTCGACCAGCGGGCCGACCTGGGCGATCTCGGGTTGCACATCCACGCGCAAACCGAATTCGATAGCCGTTTCGGCGGTTTTGGGGCCGATACAGGCAACGATGGTGCGCGCGTGCGGCTTTCCGGCGATACCGACCAGATTCCGGACCGTGGACGAGGAGGTGAACAGCACGGCGTCGAAGCCGCCGGTCTTGATCATCTCCCGCGTTTCGGCCGGCGGCGGCGAGGCCCGCACGGTGCGATACGCGGTGACATCGTCGATCTCCCAACCGCGGTCGCGCAGACCCTCGGCCAGCGTTTCGGTGGCGATATCGGCGCGCGGCAGCAGCACGCGGTTGACCGGGTCGAAAACATCGTCGTAGGGCGGGAAGTCGGCCAGCAGACCCTCCGAGGACTGCTCACCGCTGGGCACCAGTTCGGGATTGATACCGAACGAGCGCACCTTGTCGGCGGTCGCCTCACCGACGCACGCGATCTTCACACCGGAGAAAGCCCGTGCGTCCAAACCGAATTCGCCGAACTTCTCCCACACCGCGCGCACGGCGTTGGTGGAGGTGAACACCACCCACTGGTAACGACCGTCGACCAGGCCCTTGACCGCGCGCTCCATCTGCGCGGGGCTGCGCGGCGGCTCGACGGCGATGGTCGGAACTTCCATCGGGATGGCGCCGTGCATGACGAGCTTCTCGCTCATCTCACCGGCCTGCTCCTTGGTGCGCGGCACCAGCACGGTCCAGCCGTACAACGCCCGCGACTCCCACCACGACATCTTGGAGCGCTTCTCGACCTCCTTGCCGACCGTGACCACGAGCGGTCCGACCAGCTCCGAGGCGGCGGAGTTCAGGGTGGCCAGCGTCGCCTCGATGGTGCGCTGCTGCCGGGTGGTGCCCCGCACGGTCACCGCGACCGGGGTCTGCGGGGCGAGGCCGTGCTCGACCAGCGCGCTCGCGGTCTCGGCCAGGTGGCCGGAGGTGGCGTGCAGCACCAACGGGCCGGGGGCGGCGGCGACAGAGGCCCAGTCGACCTCGCCACGCACGTCGACCTCGGTGTGCGAGGAGCCGAGCGCGATACCGGCATACGCCGGCACCGTGGTCGCCGACGGCAGCCCGGGCAGCACCTCGAAGTTCATATGCGACCGGGTGACGGCGTTGACCTCGGAGATCACCGAATCGGTGGTCATCGGGTCGCCGGAGACCAGCCGCACCACATCGTGTCCGGCGCGGGCCTCGTGGACCAACGTCTTCGCGACCTCGGCCGGCTCGCCCAGCGCGGGGCGCACGTCGACCGCGGATTCCCCGTCGGGCCCCGGCTCGACGGCGGTGCCGATCATGGCCAGCACGCCCTTGTCGACATCGGGATCGGTGAACGCCAGGCGCGCTCGTCCCAGCACCTCGCGGGCGCGGACCGTGAGCAGCGCCGGGTCACCAGGACCCGACCCGACGAACAGAATCCGACCGGGATGTTTCTTGGTGGCTCGGCTCATGGCTTGTTCTCCATCGGGCTGGGATTGGTGAAGTCGGACGCGCCGGCGGATACCTCGCCGGCCAGCAGGTCGCGCGCCCCCAGCTCCAGGAGCTCACGCGCCAGATCGCGGCCCAGCTGCTCTGCGTTCGCGAGCGAGCCGACCGCCGAGGCCCGGATGACATCCGAGCCGTCGATCGCCGCCGCGCCGCCGCGCAGCGACAGTTCCTCCACCACGCGGCCCTCGTCGTCGAGCGATTCGACGACTTCGGCGAGCGCACCGACCGGTGCCGTGCAACCGGCTTCGAGTTCGGCGAGCAGCGCGCGTTCGGCGACGACCGTGGCGCGACTGCCCGGATCGTCGAGGGTGGACAGGATGCTGACGAGATCGCTTTCCTCGCTGCGGCATTCGACCGCGAGCGCGCCCTGAGCCGGTGCCGGCAACATCTGCACGGGCTCCAGGGCCTCGGTGACCGAGCCGAGCCGGTCCACGCGGGACAGCCCGGCCCGCGCGACGACCACGGCGTCGAGTTCCCCCTCGGCGACCTTACGAAGTCTGGTGTCGATATTGCCGCGCAACGGCACGATCTCGAGACCGAGCCCGAGTGCGCGCAACTGGGCGGCACGCCGCGGTGCGGAGGTGCCGACCCGGGATCCGGCGGGTAGTTCGCCCAGCACCAGGCCGTCCCGGGCGACCAGGACGTCACGCGGATCCTCGCGCGGCGGAATCGCGGCGATGGTGAAGCGGGGGTCCGGCGCGGTGGGCAGATCCTTGTAGGAGTGCACCGCGATGTCGACGGTCCCGGCGGCCAGTTCCTCGCGCAGCGCGGCGGTGAACACCCCGACACCGATCTTCTCGACCGGGTCGGACGACTGGTCGCCCGCCGTCTTCACGATCACCAGTTCGGCGTGCTGCCCGGTGGCGATCAGCGCGTCGCGCACGGTGCCGGCCTGGGTCAGTGCCAGCACGCTGCCGCGGGTGCCGATCCGCCACGGGGCGTCGGTGGTGCCGCGTCGCGTCATGTTGTGCTCCTGCGTGTCGACCCCGGTGGCCGCGCCCCCGAATGCGGTGGCCGTATCAGCGCTCACTGCGGATGCCCCTGTTCGTCTCCGAGATGGCTCGTGGTGAAGTCGTCGGCCAGTTCACCGCCGAGGGTGGCGATTTCCATCGGCGCCGCAACAGCTTGTGCCGCACCGGGTTTCAATTCGAACAATTCGCGCAGCGCTTCGGCGTAGCTGCCGCCGCCGGGCGCCGAGGCCAGCTGCTTGACCCGGACCGTGGGCGCGTGCAGCAGTTTGTCGACCACCCGGCGCACCGTGCGGGCCACCTCTTCGCGCTGCGGATCGCCGAGATCGGGCAGTTTGGATTCCAGCCGCATCAGTTCCGCCTCGACCACCTCGGCCGCGCGCTGGCGCAGGGCCGCGACGGTCGGGGTCACCTCGGCCATCCGCTGGCCGGACAGATATTTGGCGAGCTCCTCCGCGACCAGGGCGCGCGCGGCGCTGGTGTCGTCGGCCGCCGCACCCGCCGCGGGATCGCGCTGCAGCGTCTCCATATCGATGACGGTGATATCGGGCAGTCCGGCCACCGCGGGATCCACATCGCGCGGCAGTCCCAGGTCGCAGATCACCATCTGATGTCCGGCGCGGGAGACGTTGAGGGCGCGGTGGGCGTCGGCCAGGCTCACCACCGAACCGACCGCGCCGGTGCTGGTGATGACGATGTCGGCGTCGGCCATGGCGTTCACCAGGTTCGACAGTTCCATCGCGGTCGCCGGTGCGCCGTGCATGGTGGTCGCGGTGTGGGCCAGCCGCTGGGCACGCTCGAGGGTGCGGTTGACCACGATGATTCTGCCGATTCCGGCCCGTGCCAGATGGGCCACCGACAGCCCGCCCATCGCGCCCGCGCCGACCACGACCGCGGTGCGCCCGGCCAGATCACCGAGCACGTTCGCGGCGCGATCCAGCGCGACCGACACCACCGAGGCGCCCGCGCGGTCGATCCCGGTCTCCGAATGCACCCGCTTGCCGACGCGCAGGGCGTGCTGGGCCAATTCGTGCAGGGTGCGCCCGGCGGCCTGCTGGGCATCGGCGGCGGCGTAGGCCGAGCGGATCTGGCTGAGCACCTGCTGCTCGCCGACGACCATCGAATCCAGGCCGCTGGCCACCGCGAACAGATGTTCGGCCGCCGCCTCGCTGTAACGCACGTAGGCGTGTTTGGTCAGTTCGGGCAGCGGCAGATCGGAATGCCGGGCCAGCAGATCGCCGACCTCGGCGAGCCCGCCGTGGAAGGCGTCGACCACGGCGTAGATCTCGACGCGGTTGCAGGTGGAGACGATCATCGCCTCGGAAATGTGCTGGGAGGCCAGCATGCGATCGGTCAGCTTGGGCCGGTCCTCCTCGGTGACCGCGACCTTCTCCAGCACCGCCACGGGAGCGCTGCGATGCGAAATTCCGACGAGAAGCACGCTCATGGTGCGACCACCGATCCCTTGCTGGTTGGCTCCGTTGCCGAATGCGAGGTTGTCTTGCGGGGTGCGGGCTGATGGGCCGCGCGTCCGGCCATCCGCCGCCCGATCGGGGTGGATACCGCGTGCACTGTCTCCCCCGCGGCGACGCGCTCGGCCGCGGCCGGTTCCGCGGCCTCGAGTTCCGCGCTGCGAGCGCGCTCGAAGGACAGCATCTGCAGTTCGACGGCGAGGTCGACGCGGCGGACCTCCACGGTGGCCGGAACCGCGAGGTTCACCGGCGAGAAGCTGAGGATGCACTGCACCCCGGCGGCGACGAGTTCGTCGCAGACGCCCTGGGCCGCGGCATCGGGAACGGTGACCACCGCGATCGTGGGGGCGAGTTCGGCGACCGCGGCCCGCAGCCGGGCGGTGTCGAGCACGCGCAGCCCGGCGACCGAGGCGCCGATCACCGCGGGATCGTTGTCGAAGATGCCGACCATGGTGAATCCGCGCCGCGAGAATCCGCCGTAACCGGCCAGTGCCCGGCCCAGATTTCCGGCGCCGACCAGGATCACGCGATGGCCGTCGGCCAAGCCGAGGACGTCCTCGATGCGGTTGCGCAGCTTGGCCACGTCGTAGCCGACGCCGCGAACCCCGTTGGGGCCGAGGAAGGATAGATCCTTGCGAAGCTTCGCCGAACCGACACCCGCCGCGACAGCCAGTTCTTCACTCGATACGATGAGCACACCCTCGTCGGCCAGGACGGCGAGCACTCGGAGGTAGGTGGCCAAGCGGGTCACCGTCGCCTGCGGGATGTCCTTGTTGATGGATTTGCCGGAAACGCTGTTCAGAGCTCTGCCGGAGACGCCACCTGGCGTCTCATGCTGCTCTGTCACGTCGTTCGGCTCCTCGTCCGGCCGGGGGGTAGTGTCCGGGTTTTCGCTTGGTCCGCCGCCGATACCGGGCACAGGCATCGGTATCGGATCGGTATTGATACACGGGGGTGCGGTTGCGTCCGCCGCCAGAAGCAGGCGGGTCGCGTGTCACCACCGTAACCGCTTGTGAAGCCCTGCACAAAGTCGGTGAATTCAGTCACTCTCCACTCGTCGGCTTCACGAATGCCTGCTCACATTCAACGGCCGTGGCACGGGCTTCGGTACAGGCACGCCGGACCGGCGATTTCGTCGCGCGAATCCGGCGATTCGCGGCTAATCGCAGGTCTGTCGGCACCGTGGCATTTAATGGCGATATGAGTACTGCCACGCATTCGGTGACTTTGCTGACCCGCGACGGCTGCGGTATGTGCACGGTCGCACTGACGCAACTGCGCGCCATCTGCGCGGACTTCGGGCTGGAACCGGCGACCGTCGATGTGGACGCGGCGGCGGCCACCGACCCGTCGCTGCGGGCCGAGTTCGGCGACCGGCTGCCGGTGGTGCTGCTAGACGGCCGTGAACACAGCTACTTCGACGTCGACGAACCGCGATTGCGGGCCGATCTGAGTCGCTGAGCACACATCGCCGAGCAGCCATCGGGACAACGCTGTGCTCGGCTAATGTTGGAGTGTTCGCGCGAACAGGCGGAGGTACTGGTGCCGGAACGATCGAAAGATGCGAGGACGGGCTTCATCGCGGGCAGGTTCGGCGAATTCCCGGCGCGCTGGGGACAGGGTCTGTCGGACCAGCTCACACGGATCGCGCGCAGCCCGTTCGGGCCCAGCGAGGAGGAGGTACGCGCCAACCTCGCCGGTGAGGCCAGCGCAGACGCGGCCCTCGCACTGCACGACGCGGAATTGGCCGAAACCTTTGGCGCCGAATCCGATTCGGAATTGCCGCCACACGCGCGCCCGCCCCGCGACCTGACCGCGGCGGCATTTTTCGACGTGGACAACACGATGGTGCAGGGCGCCTCGATCGTGCACTTCGCGCGCGGCCTGGCGGCGCGGAAATATTTCAAGACTTCCGACCTCGTCGATATGGCCTGGAAGCAGGTGAAATTCCGGGTCACCGGCAAGGAAAGCCAGGGCGATATGGCCAGCGGTAAGGAAAAAGCGCTGTCATTCATCGCCGGCCGCTCGACCGCCGAACTCGCCGCCCTCGGCGAGGAAATCTACGACGAAATCATCGCCGACAAGATCTGGCCCGGCACCCGCGCGCTGGCACAAATGCATCTGGACGCCGGGCAGCAGGTGTGGCTGGTCACCGCGACGCCGGTGGAACTCGCACAGGTCATCGCGAAACGCCTCGGGCTGACCGGCGCGCTGGGCACCGTCGCCGAAAGTGTGGACGGCGTCTTCACCGGACGGCTGGTCGGCGATATTCTGCACGGCCTCGGTAAAGCACATGCGGTGCGCACCCTGGCCATTCGCGAGGGTCTCAATCTCAAACGCTGCACGGCGTATTCCGACAGCCACAACGACGTGCCGATGCTCTCGCTGGCCGGTACCGCGGTGGCGATCAACCCGGATTCGGACCTGCGCGAGGTCGCCAAGAACCGCGGCTGGGAGATTCGCGATTTCCGCACCGGCCGCAAGGCCGCCAAGATCGGCGTGCCCACCGCATTGGCGCTGGGTGCGGCCGGTGGCGCGGCGGCGGCCGTGCTCACCCGCAAGCGCGAACAGCACGGCTGAGATTTTCCGGGACAGAAACGATCGAGCCTCCTCGCCGCAGCGAGGAGGCTCGATTTCTCCGGGCTCTGTTCGGCGTCAGCCGGTGAAGGGGTTGCGCCGCTTGGTGAGCAGCTTGTACAGCGTCTGCTGGATGGTTTCGCGGACCTGATCGGTGACCTCGAACATCGTCATCGGATCGTCGGCCGCCTCCGCCGCGTAATCCTCGGTCGCGATGGGCTTGCCGAATTCGATGGTCCACTTCGACGGCAACGGAATCGCACCCAGCGGTCCCAGATGCGGAAATGTCGGAGTCACCGGGAAATACGGCAATCCGAGCAGTCGCGCCAACGGCTTGATATCGGCGAGTTTCGGATAGATCTCCTCGGACCCGACGATCGAGCACGGAATGATCGGCACACCCGTTTTCACCGCCGCCGAAACGAATCCGCCGCGGCCGAAGCGCTGCAACTTGTAGCGCTCCGCATACGGCTTGCCGATGCCCTTGAAACCCTCGGGGAACACGCCCGCGACCTCGCCGGAGCGCAGCAGCCGCTCAGCATCTGCCGGGCAGGCCAGAGTGTGCCCGGCCTTGCGAGCCAGCCCGCCGACCACCGGTGTCTCGAACACCAGATCGGCGGCCAGCAATCGCAGCGACCGATGGGCGGGATGCCGATCGTGCACCGCCAGCTGCAGCATCAGCGCGTCCAGTGCCACCACGCCGGCGTGATTGGAGACGACCAGCGCACCACCAGAGGACGGAATGTTCTCGATACCGTTGACGTCCACCCGGAACCACAGCTCCGACAGTGGTCGCAGCGTCGGCAGAATGACCGATTCGAGCAGATGTTCGTCTCGCCCGAATTCGTCGACCTGATAGTCCCCGGTGAGGCGGCGGCGGGCGAAATCGGCGGTATTGCGAATACCGTCGGCCACCGCACCCCGCACCAGATCACCCAGCGAGCGCGGCGGCGCCGATTCGGCCAGCCGCTCGGTCAACGAGGTCACCGGCTGCAGGGCCGACTCCCCGGGCCAGCGCCGCGATGCCGGGCGCTGCCGGGCCTCGAAATCCGTCTCGTGCAGGTGAATGACTTTGGCCACGTCGTTCATCGATGTGCTCCCGTCCCGGCCCCGACGAGGCCGAGGAGTCTGTGTTCTGCAGCGTCGATCCAGTGCGGATCTATGACGGGCCGCAACGCTGCGCCCCCGATGAAGTCGTCGAACGCCTGCACCGTCGTCCAGCGCGGTGCGAAGCCGAGTTCGGTGCGCATTCTCGTGGTGTCCAATCCACAGCCGTAGTGGAAGTAGTCGATCTGCTCGGTGGTGAACTCACGCATCACCGGGCCCATGAACGACCGGCCGACCGTCCGGAAAACACTCATCGGCACCGGTAGTTCGACGCGACCCGCGCGACGGATGGCCTGCGACAAAGCCAGCGACCCGTCCCCGGCGACGTTGAACGTGCCGCCCGGTGCGGAATGCGCCGCGTGCGCCAGCGCCGCGATCGCGTCCTCTTCGTGCAACAGCTGCATACGGGGGTCGCGACCGAAGATCGTCGGCGTGATCGGGGAGCGAAAATACTGCACACCCCGGCCCGCCAGACGCGGCCCCACAATCGGTGGAAATCGAAGGATCGTCGCGGCGATATCCGGACGCCGACGCGCCATTCCACGGACGAATCCCTCGACCTCGATCATATCGCGCGCGAACCAGCCCTTCGGCGGCGTGCGCGCGCTCATTTCCTCGGTGAATTTCGCCGGATCCTTCGGACCGCAACCGTACACCGCCGAGGAGGACCGGAGCACGACGCGGCGCACGCTGGGCGCCTTCTGACAGACCGCCATCAGCTGCATGGCGCCGAAGACGTTGTAATCCTTCATCGCCGCGCGGCCGCCGCCCGCGGGCGGGCGGGAGAGCACGGAGGGGTGCACCACGGTGTCGACGTTGTTTCCGTCGATCACCTTGCGGATCAACGGATTTCGGATATCGGCGCGGACGAACTCGGCGCGCCCCATCCGGCGCAGCAGATCCCGGCTGGGCAGGCGGGCATCGACCGCGATGACGCGTTCGATCGCGGGATCGGCCGCCAGCCGGGTGACGACATTGCCGCCGAAGAAGCGGCTCGCGCCCGTGACGAGGACGACTGTTGGCGGCTGGTCATTGCGGCCAGCCGTACGCCCGTCCCGCATATCTGAACCCACGCCGAATCCCACCTGTGCACCCCTGCTTTGGCTAGTTCCGTTAACCAGAGTAGCGGCTGTTACGGAGGTGGCCGACAGTATTTACCAGGATCTAACGATGACTTCAGTCACCGGAAACAAATGCTGAAGCCCGCCACCTGAAACGGTGGCGGGCTTTCAGCTAATTTCCAGCGTGTAAGACTTACTTGCCGAGTTTGCGACGCTGCACGCGCGTACGGCGAAGCAGCTTGCGGTGCTTCTTCTTCGACATCCGCTTACGGCGCTTCTTGATCACAGAACCCATAGGGTTGTTCCTCGCGTTCTCTCTCTACCCTCGGCACGCACGCCGGTTACGTACGCCCATCTTCCGGTTCGCTCGGCGGCCGCCTGGCAACCAGTGTTCAGCTCCCGACCTGACCCAGATCGGCAGCGGGTAACACAACGGTGGTTCATCGTACCGGGCCAACCCACGGCGAACGAAACGGGCACCGATGTGCCCGGTCGCCGACACCGCCGACCGGCGTGCACACCCCGACTACCCGGCGTCGAAGTACGACGTCTGCAGGTAGTCGTGTACCGCCTTGGCGTGTACCCGGAACGATCGACCGACTCTGACAGCGGGTAGTTCTCCCGAGTGAACCAGCCGATACACCGTCATCTTGGAAACCCGCATCAGATTCGCCACCTCGGCAACGGTGAGGAACTGTGTTCCTCCACCGCCGATGACAGGACCGGAACTCGCAGAGCTGTTTCCAGACATCATTGCGCCACTGACCTCCGGCACGTCCGCGCCGCCGGCTTCCCCACCGGCGGAACAGACACGCACGTGCTCCCTCGAGCTTAGCGTGACCAGTGGGATTGCTGCGACGGGTGGGAGAAATAGCAGTGTCACCAGCGGATGTCACGTCACACCCGGCGGCCACCGCGCGGTTACTCGCCGGTCGCCCCCTGTTCGACCGAGCGGCGCTTGGCCGCGTGCAGCGCCTCCCAGAACGCCGAGCGCACGCCGCCGCGCTCGAGCTCGCGCACGGCCGCCGCGGTCGTCCCCGCCGGCGAAGTCACCGCGGCACGCAACTCCGCGGCATCCTGGCCGGATTCCTCCAGCAGCGCCGCCGAGCCGAGCATGGTCTGCACCACCAGCTCGGTGGCCACGTCCCGAGTCAGGCCGAGGCCGACACCGGCCTCCACCATGGCCTCGACCACCAGGAAGAAGTACGCGGGCCCGGAACCGGACACCGCGGTCACCGCGTCCATCCGGCTCTCGGCGACGGTGACGACCTTGCCGACCGCGCCCAGCAGTTCCGAGACCGTATCCAGCTCGGCGGATTTGGCGTAGCGTCCGGCCGCGATCGCGCTCATGCCCTGGCCGACCAGCATCGGGGTGTTCGGCATGACCCGCACCACCGGGAATCCGGCGGGCAACTTCGACTCCACCCGCGCGGTGGTCACACCGGCGGCCAGCGACACCAGGATCTGATCGCGGTCGTTGTCGAGTTCGAGTTTGCCGAGTTCGGTCAGCACGGCGTCGACATCGTGCGGCTTCACCGCGACCACCAGCACATCCGCGCCCGCCGCGGCCTCGGCCAGACTGTCGGTGACCCGGATACCGAACCGCTCGCTCAACACCTGCGCGCGGGCCGTCACCGTCTCGACCACGACCAGATCCTTACCCGGTCGCCCGGCCTCGAGCAGCCCGGCAATCAACGCCTCGCCGATCCGTCCGCCACCGATCACCGCAATTCTCGTCATGAGGCCCAAGGCTATCCGTGCGCGGCGAGCGATGCGGGGCAGGGGCGATCAGGGGGCCGGCGAGGCAGCGAATCAGCGCGGCAGGGGAATCAGCGCGAGCTGGCGGGTCTGCGCCACCACCGCGCCCGTGCTGTCGAGCACCAGCTGATCCTCGTCGAACATGCGCTCACCGATCTCGTGGGCGGTCGCGATGACCCGCAGCCAGCCCGGCGCGGGACGCCGCCGCAGGTAGGTGGTGAGCTGCACGGTCGGCGCCCAGCCGAACCGGCCCATATTCATCGGCACCGGCGGGCTCATATCGCCCGCCATCATGGCGAAATAGGCGGCGACGTCCGGATCGCTGCCGTCACCGGCGCGCGGACGGATCCACAGCCGCAGCCGCGGCTCGCCCTGCTCGCCGGAAAGGAACCGCGCCCAGGACGGATCGATCGCCACCGACGCGCCCCGTGCGACGTTGACCAACCGGCCCATCGGAGAATCCGGCGCGTCGTACCCCAGGGCGTCGGCGGGTGGCTCCGGCGGCATATCCGCCACGGTCTCGCGCCGATAGGCCGGTTCGGCGTCGTCGAGGTGACCGAAGGTGAACGCCGAATGCACCAGCGTGCGGCCACCCTGGACCAGATCGGCGTCGACCAGGCAGATCTGGCGGCCCGTCTTGCGGATACGGACCTCGTACTCGACCTCGCCGGGATCGGGGGCGCCGAGGAAATCGGTGCTCGCCGCGATCGGGAACATCTCGGCCAGATCGGGGTGCGTGGTGCGCAACCGGGTGGTGGCGGCGGCCGCCGACGAGGCGATCATGGTCCCGCCGTGCAGTTTCTTGCCGATCGTCCACACCGGATCGATGACGCCGCGATAGCGCGCGAGCTCCGCGGAAGCCTCCACCTCGGTCACCGCGCACACCCGGCTGAACGGTGCGTCGTCCAACTCCGGTCGTACCGTCTCGACCGCCAGTTCCGTCACCCGCCGCTCCTCTCCGTGGGCCCAGCCGGTTCCGGCCCGGCTCGTACACCGTATAAGTCTGCCGGAAGGTCGCTCGATTCCCTACCGGGTGTGACGAAGCTGTACGGGCCGAGCGGTGCCGGGCGGAGGCCGATCAACGCTGTCGGGTCGGTTCCCGCCCCGGCACCGGCTGCAGATTGTTCAGATGGGTGCGGGCGAACCGCAGCGACCGCCCGAGCATCGCCGCGCGGTCGGCGGTGGTCCGCGCGTTCTGGGTGTTCACCTCGATCACGGCATGACCATGGAAACCGTTGCGCACCAACGTTTCACACACTTCCACACAGGGCTGTGCACCCTCGCCGGGGATCAGGTGTTCGTCGTGCGCGGCGCCGCGCCCGTCGGCCAGGTGCAAATGCGCCAGACCGCTGCCCATACGGTCGGCCAATGTCAGCGCGTCCATTCCGGCGGTCGCGGTGTGCGACAGATCCAGGGTGTAGTGCCGGAAGCCGGTGTCGGTCGGATCGTAGGACGGACTGAACGCGGTGACGGAAAGTCCCGGTCCACCACGGCGTTCCAGCCGGCGCGCCGAGCCGGAGCGGCGCCCGAACAGCGTGTCGGCGCGCATGGGGAACATGTTCTCCACCGCGACCACGACCGGACTGCTGTCCTCGAGTTCGCCCACCTGCTGCGCGAAGCCCTCCGCATAGCGCCGCTGCCAGCGGAAGGGCGGATGCACCACCACCGTCGCCGACCCCAGCGCCTCCGCGGCCCGCACACTGCGTTCGAGCTTGGCCACCGGATCGGCGCCCCACACCCGCTGCGAAATGAGCAGACAGGGCGCGTGCACCGCCAGCACGGGCACCGAGTACCGGCGCACATACGACTGGACGGTGGCGATGTTCTGGCTGGCCGGTTCGGCCCAGACCATCAATTCCACGCCGTCGTAACCCAAGTCGGCGGCGTACCGGAACGCCGCCTCGGTGTTCTCCGGATAGACCGACGCCGTCGACAATCCCACCTGAACGGTGGGCCCCACCTGACCGCTGTACCCCACTTGCTGCTCCCTGCTCAGTTCGTGCTGAGAAGAAAGGCTAGCGGTCCGAGCGTCACGAAGATGCCCACAACGACCGCGATCACCGTGCTGAGGATGTCGTCGGTGCGGCGCAGTACGCGAACCAGCGCGACCAGACCGAGGATCACGACCATCGCCAGCACCAGGGCCACGAACGGCATGATGTCCCACATCTGCTCGAAGCCCTTGAACAGCAACATTCCCGCGACCGCAGCACCGACGGCCTGGCCGCCCAGGATCATCCACTGCCGGCGATTCAGGTCCTCGACCGATCCACGGCGCGGAGCCGGCCGGCTCAGCTGCGGCAGTTTGTCGCGCAGCGAGAATCCGCGCGCCGAGAATCCGCGCGGGGCGGCCCGGCGCCGGCGCGGGGCGGCCTCGATCTCCTCGTCGTCGAGCAGATCGTCGTCGTAGTCGTCCTCGGGTTCGTCGAGTTCGACCGGTGCGTAGAACTCGGTGCGCGCCTCGGCCGGATCGAGCAGATCGATGACCCCGCGGCGCGGCCCGCGATCCCGGCGCGCTGCGGCTTCGCGCCGCTCCTCACGAGCTCCGGCATCGCGCAGCAGATCTCCGGCAACGGTCTGTCCGGACAGCAGCGGCTGCTCGGAAGCGGCCAGCGACCATCCCGGCGACCGATCCTCGGCCGGCTCGTCCTCGTGGCCGCCCGGTCCGGATTCGTCGAAATCACGGGGAGCCGAAACCGGAGCACCCGGCCGCCGCCGGGCCGACCACGCGGGGAGAGCCCGGCCCGCGTCGGCGCCGTTGCGACCGCCCGCGGGACCGTCGGGGGCATCGGCCCTGTCGCGCCCCGGCTTCACACCGTTGCGGCGCGGCAGATCCGCGCGGCCCGGGGTGGGGTACTCGGGGGCACCGAATTCGCGGCCTGCCGGAGCACCGAATTCGCGAGGCGGCGAAGGAGTTTCGGGCGGGCGCGGCGGCGCCCAGGCAGTAGTCGGCGGCGTGGCGTCGGTTCCCATTCCGCCGCGGAACGGCGGCACCATCACGGTGTTGCGCTCGTCGGGCTCCGGCCGATGCCGGCGCCCGGCGCGGCCCGAATCCACCGGCGCCTCCGGGGCGGCGAACGAACCCGCCGCCTCCCGCTCGGCCAGCGCCTCCCGCAGTTCGCGGCGGGCGCGGCGGCCGGTGGGCGCCGGCGCGGAATCCACGCCGTACGGGGCGGGCGCGCCCTCCGGCGCGGCGTGCCGGGTGGAATCGGGCTGGGCGTCGTATCCGGGAGCGCCGTATCCGGGGGCCGCGCCGAACTCGGGCGACGAGCCGTATCCGCCCGGCGATTCGAACGAGGCGGGCGGTAAGCCGGTCGCCCCGTATCCCGGCGAGTCCCAGGAGTTCGGCGCGCTCGGCGCCTCCGGAGCGGCGGCCAGGGGATCGTAGAAACTGATCGGGCCGGACAGCGGTGATTCGGCTTCGTACCCGGGTACCGAGAGCTGGAAGTCGGGCATCGGTTCCGGATCCGGCTCGGCCTCCGGGGCGGCGTGCGAGGAGGAACCCTCCCGGACCGCCGGCAGGTCGCCGGTCAGGTCGGTGACCGCGATGCCGCGTCCGCCTCTGCGGCGCCGTCCGCCGCCCGACGCCGGAACTCCCTGGCCGTTGCGCGCCAGCAGTTCGGCGACCGACAGCTGGGTCGAATCCTCACTCATGCCGGCTCCTTTCCGATAGACCGCTGCCCGAATCGATCATCCCGATACGGCCTCGGTCGGGCCCGGCACTCCGATGGGCCGAGTAGTACCCGGACCCGGGTCGGTACCCAGGTCGGTATCCAGTTTGCGCAGGATCAGTCCTTCGCGCAGCGCCCACGGGCAGATTTCGAGCGTATCGAGGGACAATGCCCGCATACTCGCCTCCGCCACGAGCGCGCCGGCCACCAATTGCTGGGACCGGTCGGAACTGACACCTTCCAATTCTGCGCGATCGGCGGCGGTCATCCGAGAAATGAATGCGATCAACTGCCGCAGACCGGAACTGGTGAGACTACGCCGCACGCGCGGTCCCGCGGCCGAAGGGGCGGCTCCGGTCAGCCGGGCCAGCGAGCGGAAGGTTTTCGAGGTGCCCACCGCCAGATCCGGGCGTCCGACCTCCAGCAGTTGTTTGGCCGGGATCACCAACTCGGCGTCGAGCCAGTCCCGCAGCACCGCCACCCGCCGCTTACCCGGCGGATCGCCGTTGAGCCAGTCTCTGGTCAGCCGGCCCGCGCCCAACTGCAACGACAGCGCCGCATCGGGCGCCTCGTCGCAGCCGTTGCTCATCTCGAGCGATCCCCCGCCGATGTCGAGATTCAGGATGCGCCCCGCACTCCACCCGTACCAGCGCCGCACCGCCAGGAATGTCAGCCGGGCCTCGTCGACACCCGACAGCACCCGCAGATCGATACCCGCGCGCGAGCGGACCTGGGCCAGCACATCGTCGGAATTGGCCGCCTCCCGCAGCGCCGAGGTCGCGAACGGCATCAGCTCCACGCAGCCGGAAGTCTTTGCGATACTCGCGAATTCGGTGATCGTCTTGGTGAGCTTGGCCGCGCCCTCGGGCGTGATGCAGCCCGCGTCGTCCATATTCTCCGACAGCCGCAGCGTGGCCTTCGTCGAGCTCATCGGCATCGGGTGCCCACCCCGATGCGCGTCCACCACGAGCAGGTGGACGGTATTACTTCCCACATCGAGAACACCGAGCCGCACATGAATACGGTACCGGGGTCGGTGCGAGCACCGGAGGACGAATCCGAACTCCCCCGTCCCACCAGCCCGGGAGTGGGGCTCGGGCGGGGAAGCTGTTAGCGTCTGGCGATGTGACCGCAGGAGCATCCGCGCCCACCCCCCTCACGCCGGACACGGCGCCGACCGGGCTGCGACCAGCTGCGAAGATCGATCCGGCACCGGAGGTCGATCTCGACTTTCCGCGGGAGTGGATCGAATTCGTCGATCCGGCAAATGCCGAGCATCTGATCGCGGCCGACCTCACCTGGCTGCTGTCGCGCTGGACCTGTGTCTTCGGCACGCCGGCATGCCAGGGCATCATCGAGGGCCGCCCGGACGACGGCTGCTGTTCGCACGGCGCCTTCCTCAGCGACGACGACGATCGCAAGAAGCTGGCCAAGGCCGTGAAGATGCTCACGCCGCAGGACTGGCAACTGATGGACGAGGCGCGCGACCGCGACGGCAAGATCCGCAAGAAGCTGTATCTGGAAGAGGACGAACTCGACGACGAGCCGGCCATCCGCACTCGCCGCTACGAGGGCGCCTGCATCTTCCTCAACCGTCCGGGCTTCGCCGGCGGCATCGGCTGCGCCCTGCACACGATGGCCCTGCGCAAGGGCATCGAGCCGCTGACGGTGAAACCCGAGGTGTGCTGGCAGCTGCCGATCCGGCGCACCCAGGACTGGGTCGACCGGCCCGACGGCGAACAGATCCTGCGCACCACCATCACCGAATACGACCGGCGCGGCTGGGGCCCGGGTGGCCTGGACCTGCACTGGTACTGCTCGGGTTCGCCCGACGCGCATGTCGGCAGCCGCCCGGTCTGGCAGTCCTACGCCCCCGAACTGATCGAATTGATCGGGCAGCCGGCCTACGACGAACTCGCCCGGCACTGCCGCCGGCGCGAAGGGCTGGGACTGATCGCGGTGCATCCGGCCACGACCGCCGCCCGCGAGAAAGCGGAAACCGACCCGGCCGGGAATATCTGATCCGCCAACCCATTTCGTACGAATATGGGTATTGCGCCGGATACGCCGGCATCCGAGTCCTCCGTCGCCGAGACCGCGGCGGCAGTATCACGCCCCGCCGCACCTCGAATCCTGTTGATTTCCGGAAGTACCCGGCCGGGATCCACCAACACCGCCGCGTTGCGCACCTTCGCCGAAATCGCCGCACCGGAATGCACCGCGGAATTGTTCACCGGATTGGTCGATATTCCGGCCTTCGTTCCCGGCGATCAACCCGCCCCGCCGGCGGTGCGCGCGTTGCGCGAGCGACTCGCGGCCGCCGATGCCGTGGTGTTCTGCGCGCCCGAATACGCCGGCTTCATTCCCGGCAGCCTGAAGAATCTGCTGGAGTGGACCGTCGGGGCCGCGGATCTGCACGAGAAACCGGTGGCCTGGATTTCGGTGGCGGCCCCCGGTCGCGGTGAAGGTGCGATCACATCGCTGCGCACGGTGCTCGGATACGTCGGCGCGGTGGAAATCGAATCCGCGTGCCGGCGAATGACGGTGCTGGGCAGCATGGTCGGCGCCGACGGAACGATCGCGGACGCGACGGTGCGACAGGCTCTCGCCGAATCCGTCGCCGCGATCGGCGCCTATCTTTCGGCCGCGGCCGCGTCGCGGGAATTGTGAAGTATCTCTGTACGGTCATCGCCTCGCCATGCGCGCTTCACATACCCGTGATAGGCATAAGCCATGATGAGGAAATTCTTGGCTACTGCAGCACTCGCCGCCGGTGCGGCCCTGACGCTGGCTCCCGCCGCGCACGCCGACCCCGCCACCGATCCGGCGCACTACTCGCTGCAGAACGACAACTTCGTCGTCTACAACGACCCGGCGGTGCTGTCCGCGAAGGAAAACGGCAAGCAGGTCATCGTGAGCCCCTACGGCACCTCTCGCCCGATCGCGTGCCACGACGACACCGCGCCGCTGGACGACTGCTGGCAGCGTGACGACTTCGGCTGGTTCCAGCTGCAGAAGCAGGAGCTGCCGCAGATCGGCACCGCGTGGGTGCACGTCGTCTAGCCGACGGCAGCCGACGTCGATTCGACAAGTCGATACGGAAAAGCCGCGAGACCCGTCGGGCCTCGCGGCTTTCTCGTTTCCGCGGCTTCGTTTCCGGCGGGATCAGGCCTCGAGCTTGTACCCGAGCCCGCGCACGGTCACCAGATGTTCGGGCTTGGCCGGATCGGCCTCGATCTTCGACCGCAGCCGCTTGACGTGGACGTCCAGCGTCTTGGTGTCGCCGACGTAATCGGCGCCCCAGACGCGGTCGATCAGCTGGCCGCGGGTCAGCACCCGGCCGGAATTGCGCAGCAGGTATTCGAGCAGGTCGAATTCCTTCAGCGGCAGCGTCACCGACTTGCCGTTGACCTGCACGGTGTGGCGATCCACATCCATGCGCACCGGGCCGGCCTCGAGCACGCCGCTCTCGCCGGACCCGTCCATCTCCTCGCCGGCGCCGCGGCGCAGCACCGCCCGGATGCGGGCGATCAGTTCCCGTGAGGAGTACGGCTTGGTGACGTAGTCGTCGGCGCCCAGTTCCAGGCCGACCACCTTGTCGATCTCGCTGTCGCGCGCGGTCACCATGATCACCGGCACACTGCTGCGGGTGCGCAGCTGCTTGCACACATCGGTGCCGCTCATCCCGGGCAGCATCAGATCCAGCAGCACGATATCGGCGCCGGAGCGGTCGAATTCCGACAGCGCGGATGGCCCGTCGCCCACGACCGTGACCTCGAAGCCCTCCTTGCGCAGCAGGAACGCGAGCGGATCGGCCAGCGACTCCTCGTCCTCGACGATCAACACACTGGTCATCGGGTTGCCTCCACACCGTTTTGTCCGGTCCGCCGGCGCGGACCGTCGTCGTTCTTGCCCACCCCGATTGCGGTGGGGCTCTTCCTCTCCGCCGGGGCGGCGGAATTCTGGTTGCCGGATTCGACCGCGGGAATACGCAGCGTGAACGTGGAACCGGTACCCAATTTGCTCCACAACGTGATTTCCCCATTGTGATTGGCGGCCACGTGCTTGACGATAGCCAGCCCGAGTCCGGTTCCGCCGGTGGCGCGCGAACGCGCCTTGTCCGCGCGGAAGAAACGTTCGAAAACCCGTTCCTGGTCTTCCTTGGCGATACCGATGCCGCGATCGGTGACCGCGATATTGACGTGGCCGTTGCGCAGCGAACGGCTCACCGACACGTGCGAACCCTTCGGCGAATAGTTGATCGCATTCTCGACCAGATTCGACAGTGCCGTCACGAGCAGAGTTTCGTCGCCGAGTATCTCGAGCCCGCTGTTGGCGTCGGTGCTGACGGTAATTCCGGCGGCCTCGGCGGCGGTGCGGGACCGTTCGATCGCGGCATTGACCACGGTGTCGACGTCGACCGCCTCGAGCTGCGGCAGCTTCTCGGCCCCCTGCAGCCGCGACAGCGCGATCAGCTCGGTGACCATCTTGCCCATCCGGTTCGATTCGCTGACCAGTCGCTGACCGAAATGCCGCACCGAATCCGGATCGTCGGCCGACTCCAGCATGGCCTCGGCGAGCAGACTCATCGCGCCGACCGGGGTCTTGAGCTCGTGGCTGACATTGGCGACGAAATCGCGGCGGGTGGCCTCCATACGGGCCTGTTCGGAGTCGTCGTCGGCGAACAGCACGACGAAGTTCGAATCGCCGCGCGAGAGCGGACGGGCCACACCGCGCACGGCGATGCTGTTGCGGCCGGGCAGTGGATTCTTCAGCGTCTGGTCGAACTCGACGTCCTCGCCGGTCGCGATCACCTTCTCCACCGCGGCCCAGGCGCGTTCGTCCAGCAACCGGTTGCGGACCAGGCCCAGTTCCTCGGCGCGCGGGTTGACCAGCACCACGTCGCGATATTCGTCGACCACGGCGATGCCGCTCTCCGAGGCCAGCACGATCAGATCCAGCACCTGCGACATGGTCAGGCCGGATTCGGCCGCGCGACGCTCGGCTTGCCGGGCGTTCATGTACGGGATGACCAGGCCACCGACGGCCAGACCGACTACGGCCGCGAGGACTGCAAGCAGCACGGCCTGGGGAACGCTCACATAGAGAATCGTACGGTCGCGGACACGTACTCCAAACCCGGGTTGACGAAGTTTCGCGCAGGTCACGGCTGATTCCGCGATCGTTGGCCGGGTGTTCACACAAAGTTGGCCGAGCCCCGGATCGGCCTCGACCGGCGGTTTTCGGCCGCGTGGCAATGGTCGCGCGGACAGTTTGCCTTGCGGCACCGCACATCTGGAGGCCGCGCGAACCGCGCGTGAACACCTCCGGCGTGTCGGTCGGCCCGCGTCGCCCGGCCTCGCGGCGCCTGCCGGTTGTGAGGTGCGCCTCAATTCCGCGCCGCGGACACCTGCGGGAGACGCGCCGCGCGCACCGGCGGAAAACGAAAAGTCCCGGGTACGTACGCCGTTGTACGTTCCCGGGACCGTCGGGGAGTCCCCTACCGGATCACCAGCCGGAGTCTCCCTTGACCGGGATGTTGACGAAACTCGGGGCATTCGGATCCAGTTGCAGATGCTCGGGTTTCAGGCCGGTGTCGGCGAGCATCGGCGCGATCGGCAGGCCCTTGGGGAAGTTGCCGGCGAACACGTCCACCCGCAGCCGATGGCCCGGCGCGAGGACGGCCCGGGTGGCGGGCAGGGCGATATTCAGCTCGGTGACCTCACCGGGAACCGTGGGCAGGCGCTTGTCCAGCGAGGTGTAGGCCCGCGGATCGGTGTAGTCGCCGTTCTCGGAACGGGCGCTGTTCGCCTCGTCGACCTCACGCAGCGAGGCCATCAACTGTCCCGAGGACAGCACCGTCGACTGCCCGTCGGGCGCGACGTCGTTCACCGTCACCGTCCAGTAGCCGTCGGCGGCGTCCTGAACCGTGTTGAGCCGCACCGCGATCGGGCCCGAGATCGTGGTCTCGCCCGCGACCGGCGCACTGGTGAAGGTGAGCGCGTTGGTTTCCGCGATGCGCGAATCCGCGGCGCAGCCGTTGATGATCGCGAGCACGCCGGCGGTGGCCTGCGCGGCATCGTTGGAGCACACCGTGGTCAAACCGGGCGCCACCGTCAGACGCGTCGGCGCACCGGTGAATTCACCGGTCAGCGAGCCGTCGTAGACACTGTTCGCGGTGCCGCTGCGATCACCGGACAGGTACATGCGGCGATACTTCGCCGCCTCCTCGGCCGGCGCCGACGGCCCGAAACCGCCCTGGGTGACCCAGCCGCCGCCCTGTTCGCGCAGCGTCACCGGACCGTAGGTGTCGATGCCGTTGTCGATTCCCTTGAGCCACTTGTCGAACCACGCGCGCTGCAGGACGTCCAGCCGCGGCGGCAGGCCGGGCCTGCCGTACTCGTTGCCCGAGTTGAGGTGGTACGTGTTGCCCATGAACAGCTGCTTCTGCCCGGGCGGCAGCGGGATCTGGTTGTAGATCTTGGATTCGGAGTAGGTGAACAGATCGTGCCAGCCGCCGGTGACGAAGGTCGGCACCTGAATTCGGCCCGGATCACCGATCCACGCCTGCCGTTGCGCGGACATGTCGTTCAACATGTCCTTCACCCGCGGATCGAGGGTGTTCATATCGGTGTTGGTGTAGGCGTTCAGCAGGACGTCCATATAGGTGTACGGATCGCTGATCCGGTCGTTCAGCCAGGCGGTGTCGAATTTGCCGGTCACGATCGACTGCACGTCCGGGACCCATTTGAGGGTGTTGATCGCGGTGAGCCACAACGGAATGAAGTTGAAGCCGAAGCCGCCGCCGGGGGCCAGCACATCGTCGACCAGATCGCTGCCGGGCACCACCGGGAAGATCGCCTTCAGCGCGGGCGGCTGCTTCTCCGCGACCTGGACCTGATTGATGCCCGAGTAGGAAATGCCGGTCATCCCGACCTTGCCGTCCGACCACGGTTGCCGCGACGCCCAGTCGATCACCTCGACGGTGTCGCGCTGCTCGCGCTGCCGCAACATATCCCATTCGCCCTGCGAGAAGCCGGTGCCGCGGACATCGACGACGACCTGGGTGTAACCGCTCTTGATCAGCTGACGGTCGACGGAGAAGTTGCGGAGCTCGCCGCCGCCGAAGGCCTTGGTCAGATCGGTGACCCCGGACAGCGGGGTGCCACTCATATCGATCTGGCGGAACAGTCCCAGCAGCGCGTCGGACAGACCCGGAACCGAGCCCGCGTGATCGGCCAGATTCGACACCAATTTGGTGTAGGGCGTCATGTTCACGACGACCGGGGTACGGGTGTCGACCGGGCGGCTGGCGGCATCGGCGGGGCGGTACACATTGCCCTTCAGCACCGTGCCGTCGCTCATGGTGATCGGCACATCCCAGTCGATGTGGATGTTCGGATACTGCTGCGGGCCGTCCTCGGTGGCGGTCCACGCCGCGCCGGCGGCGCCACCGTCCGGGCCGGTCGCGACGGGTCCGGCCTGGGCTCCAGTGGCGAAGAACGGGACGGTCACCGCGGCGGCGACGGCGGCAACTGTGGCGCGTAACGCGTACTTCATCGAACGTGATCCGCCTCTCGAAATGGTCGAACGACCGAGAGTGTATCTACTGCGGAGTAAGTTGCAAACCAGCGGTTACAACTTCTGCAAGGAAAAGCTCTCAACTTCTCAGCCCCTCATCCACGTCGATGACCAGCGGAAAGCCCGGCGGTTTACCTACCGGAAGTTATCCACACCACTCCCCACCGGCCCGGACGCCACTACCGGCAGGGCAATTCGGGATACGAACCGCCATATGGGCAATTCGATAGCTACGAATCGGCAGAAGAGATGCAGCTCACAGAATGCCGAGTATCGCATATTCACAGGCGGCACCGGCGGAACTTCGACATTCGGAAATCGTTCGCACGCAGCGCCTTCGAGAGATACGACGACGCGCCGCGGTCGATGACCACGGCGCGTCGGAAAGTGCGAAGAATCCGGTCTATTTACCGCCCTGGCTCGCGACCGCGGCCGCACCCGCGGCTGCCGCCTCGGGGTCCAGATACTCGGCCGGACCGATCGGGCGCAGATTTTCGTCCAGTTCGTAGCGCAGCGGAATACCCGTGGGAATGTTGAGGCCGGCGATATCCTCGTCGGAAATCCCGTCCAGATGCTTCACCAGCGCGCGCAGTGAATTGCCGTGCGCCGCAACCAGAACGGTCTTTCCGGCCACCACTTCGCGGGAAATCGTGGACTCCCAATACGGGACCATGCGGGCGACGACATCCTTCAGGCATTCGGTCGCCGGCACGTCGATACCGGCGTAGCGTGCGTCGCCGCTCTGGCTGTATTCGCTGTCGGCCTCGATCGGCGGGGGCGGGGTGTCGTAGCTGCGACGCCACATCATGAACTGGTCGTCGCCGTACTGATCACGGATCTGGGCCTTGTTCTTCCCCTGCAGCGCGCCGTAGTGCCGCTCGTTGAGCCGCCAGTCCCGCACCACCGGAATCCAGTGCCGATCCGCGGCGTCCAGGGCGATATTCGCGGTGCTGATCGCCCGGCGCAGCAGCGAGGTGTAGACGATATCGGGCAGAATGCCGTGCTCGGCCAGCAGTTCACCGGCCCGTTTGCCCTCGGCGACACCCTTGTCGGTCAGGTGCACATCCACCCAGCCGGTGAACAGATTGAGAGCATTCCATTCGCTTTCGCCGTGGCGCAGCAACACGAGGGTGTACGTCATGCAGGTCATGCTAGCGGTGCCGCGCCGGCGAATTTCAGCTGCGCCGGATCGGACGCTCGCGACCGCCGCGGGCGCGACCTACCAGCTCACGGTGAGATCGTAGGCGGTCAGAATCGCCTGCAGAGCGGGGTTGATCGGCGGAGGCAGCACCTCGGCGCCCGAATCCGCCGATGTGACGAGTCCGTTCGCGGTGTGCGCGAGACCGGTCCGGCGCAGCCAGATGGCCCAGCAGTCCCATTCGCTGCCGTGCCGCGACCCGTAGGCGATGCCGTGAGCGAGGCTGTCGTCGTCGAGAGTGATCTGCCAGATCCGTGTGGAGATCGCGGTGGTGAGCCAGCGCTCGCCGCCGCGCAGTTCGGCGACCGTGACCTCCCGCAGACCGCGCTCCACGAGTGCGATCGGGGCATACCGCGCAATCGCCGACAGGCTCGAGGCCGCCTCGATATCGATGAACCATCCGTGCGTCGGCAGTCTCAGGTGGTAGAGCTTGTATTCACTGAGCCACAACATGTTCAGCTCACGCGGCGGCCGATATCCCGAGCTCTGCCACTCCTCTTTGATCAGCGATTCGAGCTCGTCGTCGGAGGCGACGTCGTCGAAATAGTGGGACGCGCGGCGGGGAAGTTTCGGCTTGAGCGGTGCGAGAAGCTCTCCGTACGCGCCCTGTTCGGTACTGGCGGCGTAGACGGTCTGCTGGCCTTCGACGTCGTAACGATTCCAGTCCGTTCGTGATTCGTCACTGGATATCCCGCGCTGGAGCGGATTGAGCGGTCCGTAGGACGGTTTCGCCAGCCGATAGACCTCACGCGAGGCGGCGGGCAGAAGCGCGAAACCGGTCTTGGCGCAGCGCCGAGCATTTCGGGTTTCGCGCACAGACACCGGTCTCCCTCTTCCGATAGCTTCCCAAAGAGGGAAGTTTATCGAAAGCGGGCTTCACCGCGCGCCTCGGTCGACCGAGTCAGTTGTCCGAGCCGTCGACGAATGCCACTGCGGCAGCGATGGTCTCGCGGAATCGGTCCGCACGGATGGCCAGCGCGGGCGACTCCTCACCCAGCCGCGGATTGGCTCCGATGAACCACGACCGCGCCACATCACTGTCCTCGGCGGTCGCCAGGATGATCCAGCACCGATGCGCGACCTGCAGGCGAGCCAGGGCGGCATCCCTGGGCGTCGGACCTTCGGCATGGGACCACTTGTGCGGCAGCTTGCGGTCTCGGACACCGGCGATCAACGCCACCAGGGTCGGACCCAGATGCTGGACGAGCTGTCGCGCGAGCTCCGCCGGACGCAGCTTGGCCGTATCGACATGACTGGTGATGGCGAGAGCGTTCGCAACGGTCATCGGTCTCAACCCTCCAGTGCACGAGCCTGCCGCAACACGGCGGTCAGATCAGTGTAGCTGAAAATGCCACCCAAATGCAACCACTCCTGCTACCTTATCCACCTCCGTATCAACCCAGCACCGCACTCCCGCTAGGACCTCCCTGTTCCATGCGACTGTCGAGAAATACGCGCGGAAGTCACTCCTCGGGGCTGCACAGTCCCCCTTCGCCGCCCAGCGACGCCGACGCCCTGACCGTGAGCCTGCACTATCTGATCTATTACCGGAACGAGTACGAACGCTCCCGCCTGGTCGTCAAGACCCGGGCCAAACGGGTGGTCGTATGGACCGCCGTCGCCAACGGTGTCATCGCCGTGCTCGGTACCGCGGTGGCGGTCTTCCAGGCGCCGTGGATCGGCCTGCTCAGCACGGGACTCGCGGCATCGATCGGAGTGGTCACCGCCTGGGACGGTCTGTATCGCCATCGGGAGATGTGGATCCAGCGCAGTGTCATCATCGGCCAGCTCCAGACATTGCTGCGCGGCGTCGAACTGCGGCGAGCCCAGCACGAGGATCGCGACCTGCTCGCGCGCGAGGCGATGATCGAACTCAACGCGATTCTCGCGGAGGATCTGGAAGCGTGGACCTCCATGCGCCGAACCCAGCCGCTGGCACGCGAAGTCACCGATACGGGCAAGGAACGCTAGACCCGCCCTTCTCGAATCTTGTTGATTCGATTACTTTCCCGCCGACTCGACGCCGCTCATGATGACGCCTGATCGCAGAAGTCACCGCGATCGACGGCTATGAGGGAGTCGGCCATGAGTGAACCGGGTGTGGTACCCGACCGGGAAGGTCCGGGGGCATCGGCCCCGGAACCTTCCGTCTTCCGGCGGATCGGCGTCGACTGGTGGGCGGTGATCGTCGCGGGCGCGTTCGTGCTGCTCGCCGTCGCCGACGCCCTGCCGAAGATTCCGTGGTGATCGCCATGGCTACCGATACGACAACCGCGACAGAGGAATCGGTGAACCTGCGGGGAGCTCTGGCCTATCTGCCGGGCATCGCGCTGCTGGTGGCGGTCGGCTTGCTCGGCAAGTACACCCAGATCCGGGTGAACGACTTGGTCCACGCTCACCACTGGCGCTTCCCCGATATCGAATATGTCCTGTGGGCCATCGTCTTCGGACTGATCATCGCCAATACCGTTGGGGTGCACCGGATTTTCAAGCCCGGTATCGGCACCTACGAATTCTGGTTGAAGGCCGGCATCGTGGCGCTGGGGTCCCGTTTCGTCCTCGGGGACGTCGCGAAACTGGGTGGCACCAGCTTCGTGCTGATCCTCATCGATATGACGGTGGCGGGCGCGATCATTCTCACCGTGGCACGGCTGCTCGGCCTGTCCGGCAAGCTGGGATCGCTGCTGGCCGTGGGCACCTCGATCTGTGGCGTCTCGGCGATCGTGGCCGCGCGCGGAGCCATCCGGGCCCGCAATGCGGACGTCGGTTATGCCATCGCCGCGATCCTGACACTGGGCGCGGTATCACTGTTCACGCTTCCCGCGATCGGCCACGGCCTGGGGCTGACCGATCACGAATTCGGCCTCTGGGCGGGTCTGGCCGTGGACAACACCGCCGAAACCACCGCGACCGGCTACGCCTACTCCGACGCCGCCGGCAAACTGGCGGTGCTGGTGAAATCGACCCGCAACGCGCTCATCGGATTCGTGGTCCTGGGCTTCGGCCTGTACTGGGCTTCCCGCGGTGAGGCCGACACCATCGCGCCCGGTCTGCGCGCCAAGGCGGCCTTCGTGTGGGCGAAGTTCCCGAAGTTCGTCCTCGGCTTCCTGGCGGTCTCCGCGCTGGCGACCGCCCACTGGATCGACAAGGCGCAATTGGCCAACCTGGCCAACCTGTCGAAATGGGCCTTCCTGCTCACCTTCGCCGGCGTCGGTCTCAACACCGATTTCCGGGAACTGGGGCGCAGCGGATGGCGGCCCCTCGCGGTGGCGGTGGTCGGCCTGGTCGTGGTCGCGACGGTGTCGCTGGGGCTGGTGCTGTTCACCGTCCGGGTGTTGCACTGGGGCGTGGTCGACTGACGGACAGCCGGTAGCGGCCGACATTTCTACAAGACGCGCACCCGCGCCCTCCGGGACAGTCATGGCATCCGCCATCGTCCTCAGGAGGAGATATGGGAACTGCCGCTGCCGGCCGAGCCAAACGCGCGATGCTGCTGCTGGTCACCGCGCTCACCGCACTGCTCGTCGGGAATTCCGCAGGGTTCGCGACGGCCGCACCGGACGATTCCGGGGACCGGATGGTGCGGCTACCGGGCGGCGATCTCCACGTCGTCACCAGCGGGGCGCCGAGCGCGCGGGCGGTGGTGCTGATCCACGGGACCGGCGGCTCGGTCTCGTGGTGGGATCCGGTCCTGCCCGCGCTGGCGGACTTCTACGTGGTGCGCGTCGACCTGCTCGGCCACGGCCGGTCGGCCAAACCGGACAGCGGTTACAGCATGGCCGAGCAGGGACATCGCGTCGGAGCGGTCCTCGACCGCCTCGGCGTGCGGAGCGCGATCGCCGTGGGGCACTCCACCGGCGGGTACGTGGCGACCGAACTCGCCGCTCAGCGTCGCGACCTGGTGAGCGCGATCGGACTGATCAGCACCGGGTCGCGCCTGGACGCCTTCACCGACAACGGCCCGCTCGGCAACCTGCTGTTCGTCCCGCAGATCGGGCAACCGCTGTGGCCCCTGCTCCCGGATGCCGCCATTCGATACGCCATGAGCAGCGCGTTCACTCGCGACGTCGCGATCCCGCAGCAGCTCGTGGACGACTTCCACGGCATGACCTACCGCAGTGTCACCGCGACCTCCGACGCGTCGGACGTCTATCTGCGGGAACGCCGGGAACCGGACCGCCTCGCCGATCTCGGGCTGCCGAGCCTGGTGCTCTACGGCTCCCGGGACCACCGCTGGCCGGCGGCATCGTTCGAGGACTACCGGAGCGTGCCGGGAGTGCGGATCGAATCGCTCGACTGCGGGCACAGCCCGATGATCGAGGAGCCCGGCCCCACCGGAGAACTCCTACGCGACTTCGCCGGTCGGCACTGAGCCATGGAGCTGGTCGCCTGGTTGAAGAGTGAGCACGGGCTGGGGCACGGGCACGCGAATGCGCTTGTCGCGCATGTGCGCAGCATCGACAACGGGTAGGCAGCATGGGCCCGGCCCGACAGCGCGCAGGCGCCGGCCGTCGAACCGGCCCTCGTCCTCAATCGGTCGCGAGAGCCGCCGCGCCCACCAGCGTGGCACCGTCGGTGATCGGGGATTTCAGGACACGAAGTTCACGGATGAAGCCGAGGCCGGCATGTTTCACCACCGCCGCCCGCAGCGGATCCCACAGCGGGGCGCCGGATTCGGCGAAACCGCCACCGATCACGACACGGTCGATGTCGAGCATCGCGGCGGCAGACGAAATGGCTTGTCCCAGAGCTGTCCCCGCGCGCGACAGCGCAGCCGCGGCGACGGCGTCACCCGCTCCGGCGGCGCGCGCCAGTTCCATCCCGGTCGTTCCCGTCCAGCCCTGTGCGCGTGCCCACCGGACCGAGGACATGCCACTCGCGACGGCCTCCACACATCCGACACCGCCGCAGGCACACGGCACATCCCAGCCCGGTACCACGATATGGCCGACGTGCCCGGCATTTCCGGTGCGGCCCACGAGAACTCGGCCGTCGCTGACGATGCCGCCGCCGATTCCGGAGGAGACCGTCATCGCCAATCCGGAACGGACACCGCGTAAACCACCGACGCGATACTCCGCCAATGCCAAGGCCGCGCCGTCGATCGCGAATCGAATATCGGCCTCGGGGAACAATTCTCGCACCGCGGCGGCGATCGGGAAGCCGTCACGCCACTCGGGAATGTTCAAGGGGGCGGTGCTACCGGCACCGACATCCACCGGGCCGGCGGCGGCGATCCCGATCGAGGTCACCTCGAATTCGCCGGTGCCACAGGTGTCGTCGGCCGATGCGGCAGCTACCACCTGCCGCAGCAGCTCGCGGCAGGCTTCCCAGGCTCTCCGGGAAGGCACGTCGACCCGGCGCATGTGCCGCAACAGGGACAGCGATCGGGGTCGCAGTGCGGGGTCGTCGTACGGAACTGCCTCGATCGGCGCCGTCGCGACGGCCGCGGCGAATTTCGTCGCGCCGATATCCACAGCCAGCACGCCCATCTCGCCACCGCCTCCTCAGCGCATCACCCGATCGGATGCACGGTACCCACTCGGCGGGCGAGAGCTGTCAGGACTCCTCGGTGTCGACCAGATGCTCGAACGCCCGCAGATTCTTCAGCGATTCACCGCGCGAGACACGCCATTTCCATTCGCGCCGAATGGATTCCGCGAAGCCGAGCTCCAGCAGCACGTTGAAGTCGCCGTCGACCGCCTCCAGGATCTGACCGAAGACGCGGTCCAGTTCGTCGGGAGTCACGGCATGGGTCGCGATGCGGCCGACCAGATAGATGTCGCCGACCCGGTCCAGGGTGTAGGCGACACCGTAGAGGCGGCGGTTGCGGCGCAGCAGGTACTTGTAGACGCCCTCGAAGTTCTCGTCGGGCTTGCGGCAGACGAAGCATTCGACGCGCACGCCGTGCTTGCCGACCGTCAGCATGACCGTCGTCTTCAGCTTGCGCTCACCGGGCAGCACCACGACGAAGGTGTCCCGGCCCTCGCGGGTGTAGTCGATCTCGCGCTCACGCACGGTGTCGTCGATCAGCTGCGCGGTCTGCGCGATGGTGTCACTCACCGGCGTACCACTCCCATCCGGCGCCGCCACAGCGCCCGCGACCTGGCTTGACTGCCCTCTGTCAGCAACGTACCCGGCATTCGCGAACGCACACCCCGATGTCCGGCCAACGCCTCGCCGTAGCAGTCGAGCAAACCGTCGGCCGTGTGTTCCCAGGAGAAGCCGGCCGCGTGATCCACCGCGGCCGCGCCCATCCGCCGCAGCCGTTCCGGATCGTCGAGCAGTCCGCGCAGGGCCGCCGCCCACTCGTCGGCCCGGTGGCCCGACACCAACATGCCCGAAACACCGTCTCGCACAGCCGTACTCAACCCGCCGACGTCGGCGGCCAGCACCGGCGTGCCACTGGCCTGCGCCTCGATGGCGACCAGGCCGAACGACTCGTTGTAACTCGGCACCGCGACCATATCCGCGGCCCGGTACACCTGCACCAGACGATGCGGCGGCTGCGGCGGCAGGAACGTCACCCGATCCGAGATGCCGAGCGTCGCGGCCAACTCGATCAACGCGTCCGGACGATCCAGACCCGTCCCCGAGGGCCCGCCCACGATGAGCACCCGCAGCTTGCGCTCGGGTTCGGTTCGCAGCACCTCGGCCGCCGCGAACACGAGCACATCGGGCGCCTTGAGCGGCTGGATCCGGCCGACGAAGGCCACCACCTGCTCGTCCGGCTCGATACCGAATTCGGCGCGCGCGGCTGCCCGGTCACCGGGTCGATAGCGGGACAGATCCGCACCCGGCGGCACCACGTCGATACGCCCGGATTCGGCGCCGTACAGCTCGACGAGCTGGCGGGCCTCCTCCGCGGTGTTGGCGACCAGCCGATCCGATTCGGCGATGATCTGCTTCTCGCCCACCACCCGCGACAGCGGTTCCGGTGAATCCCCTTCGGCCAGGAATGCGTTCTTCACCGCGGCCAGCGTGTGCGCGGTATGCACCAGCGGCACCCGCCACCGATCCCGGGCCAGCCAGCCCACCTGCCCCGACAGCCAGTAGTGCGAATGAATCAGGTCGTAGTAGCCGGGCAGCTGCCGGGCCTCCTGACGCAACACCTCCGCCGCGAACGGACACAGCTGAGTCGGCAGATCGTGCTTGTCCAGCCCCTCGAACGGTCCCGCCACCACATGCCGCACCAGCACCCCCGGCGCGGCCTCGACCACCGGCTCGTCGTTGGACGACGTCGCCCGCGTGAAGATCTCCACCTCCACGCCGCGGCGAGCCAGCTGGAGCGCCGACTGCAGCACGTAGACGTTCATCCCGCCCGCATCGCCGGTACCCGGCTGTGCGAGTGGAGAGGTGTGCACCGACAACACCGCGATCCGATGCGGACGTTGATCCGGGCGATAACTCACACCCTCCAGTGTGCACGCCTCGACGCGTCAACCGTTATGCGCGCGAGGCCCGAGTGAGCGTAGTCACACCCACCGCTGGGAGGTGGGTGTGCGCGGGATCACCGCAGCGACGCAACGAATTCGGTCAGTTCGTCGGCGAAGCGCTGGGGGTCCTCGACGAACAGGCCGTGCTGGGCGTCGTCCCAGAACGAGGTGCGCGACTCGGGGGCCTGTTCGGCGATGTAGCGGCCGTTCTCGACGGGGACCACCGGATCGGCGGTGCCGTGCATGATGAAGACCGGAACGTCGAGGTTGCGCAGGGTCTCGGTGTTGTCGACGGTGCGGTAGAACAGCGCCTTGCGAACCCGCGGCGGGGTCGCAAGGCTGCCGCCGAACAGGCGCTGGGCGTCCTCGCCCTTGTCCCGGCCCGGCCCGGTGTTGGCGTTGCCGAAGGCGGCGAATCCCCGCATCGCCCGGCCGGCGCTCTCCTCGAACACGTCGGGGATGGCCTTCTGCATCGCCGGGCCGGGCTGGGCACCCTCGACGCCCCGGCCGATACCGGCCTGCGATCCGCAGTACACCACCCCGGCCAGGGCGCCGGTGCCGTACGCGGTCAGATAGTCGCTGAGCACGATGCCGCCGTAGGACCAGCCCAGCAGCACCGCACCGGCCGTGATGTCCTCGGCGGCCAGCACCGCTGCGACGTCGGCCGCCCAGTTCTTCGGATCGTCGTAGCCGGCCTCGGGCGCACCGGAGTAGCCGTGCCCCCGCAGGTCGACGGCGATCACCCGGAACGTCTCGGCCAGAATCTCCGCCGCACGACCCCAGCACCGCAACGTGCCGGCCCACCCGTGCAGCAACACCAGCGGACGTCCCTGTTCGGGTCCGGAGACCTGATACACGATGTTGGTTCCGTCCGCGCTGACCACTTCCCGAATCGCCATGCTCGCCAGGCTAACGGGACGGAATTCCGGCACTGCCCGCACGCTAGGCTCGGTTCCCATGAGCACCCGTCATGCCGTCGTCACCGGAGCGAGCTCGGGAATCGGTGAGGCCACCGCCCGCGAGCTCGCCAAACAGGGCTATCACGTCTACGTGGGAGCGCGCCGGATGGATCGACTGCAGGCGCTGGCCGACGAAATCGGCGGTACCGCAATCGAATTGGATGTCACCGACGAGTCGTCGGTGCGCCTGTTCACCGATGCGGTCGAACGCGCCGACGTGCTGGTCAACAACGCCGGCGGAGCCAAGGGGCTGGCGCCGGTCACCGAGGCCGATCTCGACGACTGGCGGTGGATGTGGGAGACCAACGTGCTGGGCACGCTGCGGGTGACCAAGGCGCTGCTGCCGAAACTGATCGACTCCGGTGACGGACTGATCGTCACCGTCACCTCGGTCGCCGCCCTGCAGCCCTACGACAACGGCGCCGGCTACACCTCGGCCAAACACGCGCAGGCCGTCCTGCACCGCACGCTGCGCGGCGAACTGCTGGGCAAGCCGGTGCGGCTCACCGAAATCGCGCCGGGCGCGGTCGAAACCGAATTCTCCCTGGTCCGGTTCGGCGGCGACACCGAGCGCGCGGCCAAGGTCTACGAGGGCATCGACCCGCTGTTCGCCACCGACATCGCCGAGATCATCGGCTTCGTCGCGAGCCGCCCACCGCATGTCAACCTCGACACCATCGTGGTGAAGCCGCGCGACCAAGCCGACGCCGGCCGCTTCGCCCGCCGCAGCTGAGCCGGGGCGGTGAGCGCTAGCTCCCGCCGCGAACCGGTCCCGGCGCCACCGGAGTCGCCGAGACCACCGGTGCGGGCTCGCCCTGGATCGCCGACATGGTCTTCCAGGTGTCCCAGTCGATGGTCCAGTCGTAGAGGTCGCCGTCGGCGGCGGACAGGGCGATCGATGTGCCGGTGACCTCGACCGGGTCGCCGTACATGGCCGTCGGGAAGTACTGCTGGGCGTCGCCGGTGCTCAGGTTGATACAGCCGTTGGTGACGTTGGTATTGCCTTGCGCCGACGCCGATTCCGGGTTCGCGTGGATGAATTCGCCGTTGTTGGAGATGCGTACCGCCCAGCGTTCGCGAACGTTGGTGTAGAACGGCGGATTCGACATCAGGAAGTCTTCGTACTTCTCGGTCACCACGTGGATACCCGAACGCGTCACATTGCGCGCCTCGTTGCCCTCGCCGTAACTGCACGCGAAGTCGAACAGTGTGGACCCGTCGCGGATCACCTGCACCCGATGGCTGGGTGCGTACCCCTTCACGATCTGGCTGCGGCCGATGGTGAACTGCGAGGACAGATCCGAGTTGCCGTAGGCGCCGCCGCCCAGGTCCAGGCCGTACAGCTTGGCCGCGAAGGTTACCGCCGTCCCGGGCGCCCAGTAGTTGCGCGGACGCCAGTGCGCGCGGGAGCCACCGTTCTCGTCCGGCAGCCAGGCCCAGCCGCCCTCGGCTGCCGGGGTGGTCGTGACGGTCAGCGCCTTCTCGACCGCTTCCTTGTTCTCGACGTGCTTCTTGAACTGCAGGATGATCGGCGCGGCGATGCCGACCTCCTGCCCGTCACCGATGTTGATGGTGGCCGACACGGTCTGCTTGGGGGCGAGGGTGGTGAATTTCGACTCGATCGACACGGGCTTGTTGTCGGTGCCGACCGCCGTGCCCGACCAGGTGTAGGTGACGCCGTAACCGAGCGGCTCGGTGACCGTGAAACTGCTCTTGTCGGGCGACAGGGTGCCGGTGACCTGCTTACCGTCCGGATTGGTCAGCGCGACCCGGTCGATGCGGCCGCTGGCGACCGTCACCGAGACGGGTGCGACCGGGTTCACGTCGGCGGCACCGCTGCCGGGCTCGAATCTCAGCTTCGCGACCGGGCCGGACTCCTTCGGCGCGGACGAACCGCCCCCGCCACTGCCCGAACATCCGGCCACCAGCGCGGCCACCGCCAGCTGGCCGGCCCCGACCAGTACGGCCCGGCGGCCGGCAATTCCTCGAATGTTCACTTCCGCGAATTTACCGCGCCCCTCCGACAGCCCGGCCCGTTCGCGACGTGGCGCCCGCCACCCCTAGAGCTCGAGCCCGACGGTCACCGGTTCGGGTTCCAGCCTGATTCCGAAGCGCTGTTCGACGCCCGCCCGCACGGTGCGTGCCAGGTCCACCAGGTCCGCCGCGCGGGCAGAACCCCTGTTGGTCAGGGCGAGCGTATGTTTCGTCGACAACCGGACGGGAGCCTCCGGACCTGGGAAACCCTTACCGAAGCCCGCCTGTTCGATCAGCCAGCCCGCGGAGAATTTCACCCCGCCCTCGGCGGCATAGGTCGGAATAGTGATATCTCCCACATGTGCCCGGATCGCGTCGAGGACCGCCGGCGCCCGATCCTGCGCCACGACGGGGTTGGTGAAGAACGAACCGGCACTCCAGGTGTCGTGGTCGGCCGAATCGAGCACCATGCCCTTACCGGCCCGCAGTGCGAGCACCGCCTCGCGCACGGCCGCGGCGGGACGGGACTCGCCGTCGGTGGCGTCGAAGGCGCGGGCCAGTTCGCCGTATCGCAGCGGCGCGCTGGCACCGTCCGGATTCACCGCGAACTCCACCGCGAGCACCACCGCGCGATCGGAATGCTTGAGCACGGAGGTGCGGTAACCGAAGCCGAGTTCCTGCGGTGCGGCCCAGCGGATTTCGCCGCTCACGCGATCCAGCAGCCGAATCCGGCGCAGCACCTGGGCCACCTCGACGCCGTAGGCGCCGACGTTCTGCACCGGCGTCGCACCGGCCGAACCCGGAATTCCGGACAGGCACTCGAGTCCGCCGAATCCGGCCGCGACCGTCGCGGCGACCACACCGTCCCAGTCCGCGCCCGCCTCGGCCGTCACGCTGCCGGATCCGAGTTCGACCGCATCGGTGGCGATGCGGACGACCACGCCGGCGAACCCGCTGTCGGCGATCAGCAGATTGGAACCACCGGCGACCAGCAACACCGGAACGCCCGCGGTGTCGAGGGTGCGCACCGTCTCGACGAGTGCCTCCGTGGTGCGACATTCGGCGACCGTCGCGGGTCCGCCGACCCGCAGCGTGGTCAGCTGGGCCAGCGGCACCGATTCGCGCACCTGCGCGCCGGTCGCGCTCAGCAACTCACGCACGTTGTCGAATGCCACCACTCGAGATGTCTGCACATCGAAAGACGGTAGCGTGTCACACCATGGCGACACCCCTGGCGTACACGGCTCACTACGCGCACCCCGCCGCGGCGGTGCGTGCTGCGCTCGCCGACGAGCAGTACTGGAAGGACCGCATCGCGGAGGTCGGCGGGCCCGGTGCGCGGCTGGACTCCTTCTCGGCCGACGGTGATCGGCTCCGCGTGGAGATGGTGCAGACCATCCCCGCCTCCGAACTGCCCCCCGCCATCACCTCGGTGCGCCCGGGCGATCTGATCATCCCGCGTACCGAGAACTACGAGGGCCTGTCCGGCGTTTTCGAAGCCCACGTCGAGGGTGCGCCCGCGAAGGTGCGCGGCACGGTCACCCTGACCGGTTCCGGCACCGCCTCCCAGGCCGTCGTCGACGGCTCGGTCGAGGTGACGATCCCGTTGTTCGGCAAGAAGATCGAGGCCGTGGTGGCCGAGAAACTGCTGGAACTGCTGGCCTCGGAGACCGACTTCACCAACACCTGGATCACCAACCACTGATTCGGGCCCGCGCCGGGGACCAGTACCCTGGTCCCCCATGGCTCGCCGACTGGACTATTCCGCTCGCTATCCGCTGCACACCACCGAAGAGGTGTACGCGGCGCTGTCCAACCGTGCCTACTGGGATGCGCGGATGGAGGAGATGCGCAAGCACTCGCCGAACGAGGTGGTCCACCTGCAGGCCGACGGGGACGGGATCGAACTCGAACTCCGGCACATCCTGCCGCGCGACATGTTGCCCGAAATCGCGCAGACCGTGATGCGCAAGGATCTCGTGATCACCCGCAAGGAGAGCTACGGACCGTTCGGCCCCGAGGTGGAGGGCGAGTTCAGCGCCTCGGTTCCGGCCGGTCCGGGCACGCTGACCGGCACCGTGCGGTTGTTTCCCACCGAGACCGGCTGCACCCTGCGCACCTCACCCGTGGCGAAGGTCTTCATTCCGATGCTGGGCCCCAAACTCGAGCAGATGATGCTGGTCAACCTCGTGGACCTGTTCCGCGCCGAAGCCGAATTCACCCAGCAGTGGCTGGAAGAGCAGCGCCCGACGGCCTGAGTCTCGTTGTTTTGCCGCACGCCCGCGTCACCGCAATGACATCTCGAGCCCGGACCGCGCCGGTGGGCGCCATCACGCGCGGAACCACCGGAATCAATCGGCTGCGCCGCAGCGACCGCTGGCTGACCCACGACCCGCTGGTGGTGCGGCGGCTGCGGTCGGCCGCGGACCCCCTGGTGGTCGATCTGGGCTACGGGGCGAGTCCGGTGACCACGCTGGAGTTGGCGGCCCGGCTACGCCGCGTTCGCGGCGACATGCGTGTGGTCGGTCTGGAGATCGATCCCGCACGCGTCGTTCCCGATCGCGACGGCGTGCGCTTCGCCCGGGGCGGATTCGAACTCGCGGGCCTGCGACCGGTGCTGGTGCGGGCGTTCAACGTGCTGCGGCAATACGACGAGAGCGAGGTCGCGGGGGCGTGGGCGACCATACTCGGCGGATCGGCGCCCGAGGGACTCCTGCTCGAAGGCACCTGCGACGAACTGGGCCGCCGCTGCGCGTGGATTCTGCTCGACCGCGAGGGACCGATCTCGCTGACGCTGGCCTGGGATCCGTTCACCGTCGACAAACCCTCCGATATCGCCGAACGCCTGCCGAAGGCGTTGATCCACCGCAATATTCGCGGCGAACGCGTGCACACGCTGCTGACCGCCGCCGATCGAGCGTGGTCGCATGCCGCGCCGATGGCGGTGTACGGTCCGCGCGTGCGCTGGCGGGCGGCGGCGCAACTGTTGCGGGAGCAGGGTTTTCCGGTGCGGAACTATCGCCGCCGGATGCGTGACTGTGTGCTCTCGGTGCCGTGGGAGTGCGTGCGGCCCGGCTGAATCGGAAGGTCTTCGGACGACGGTGCGTCCTATGCCGCGGCCAGGGCCCGGCGCACCCGCGCGGCCGCGTGCGGCGCCAAACCCGCACTCGCCGAAGCGATTTCGTGCGGTATGCAGCGATGGATGGCGACCGCGTCGGCGACCACCTCGTCCAGCGCACCCTGACCGATCCCGGTCTCGGCGAGATCGAGTACGGTCCGCACGGGGGTGGTCACCAGGAACGCACCGGCCGATTCCACATCACCGCGGTGCAGATCGCGGCGCAGGACCACCAGCCGGGGCGCCGCGGGCGGGCGGCCCGCACTCGCGGACAGGTGCAGGAAGCGCGGACGCAGCCGGCCCAGGCCGTGCAGTTCGGCGGCACTGTGATGGGAGACGGCGGCGGCGCCGTCGAACCAGGCCGCCCACATGGCGTATTCGTCGAGTGGACCGTCCGGCCAATCGGCCATCCGCAGGATGCCGAGACCGACGCGGATCACCGAACCGTCGGAGAGGGCGCCGCGGATCCGGTGCTCGCATCCGGCCCGCAACACGACGCGCGTGGTGAAGTATCCGGCGTGCCGGTCGGCGAGCTGGCGCAGCACCCACCACCCTTGCTCGGAATCCCCCGGTCGGCGCGCAGCCGCGGCATCCCCTGCATCGTGCGCGGACATGGGACCAGATTACGCCGGGCCGATGTGCCTCATGTCACAATCGGAGGCTCTCTGCATGACAAGCCTCACAGGCTCCACAGAGCGGGCTCAGAAAGCTCGGGAAGAATCGGTTGCCATGACCACTCCGGACACCGCGGTACCCGCTCCCGCACCGGCGGGTGAACCCCGACGCCGCAACGGGCGGCGCATAGCACTGATCGTCGGACTCGTCGTGCTGCTCGCACTGGTCGGCACCGCGGCGGGCGCCGAAACCTATCTGCGGCACAAGAATCAGCAGTGCATGGCCTCCCAGGTCGAGAAGGAGCTGGGGTCGAAGGTCGATGTGGGATTCGGGCCGAAGCCGTTGCTGCTCACCGCTGTCGACCACAAGGTCCAGTACATCACCGTCGACAGCGACGATGCGAAGTTCGGCCCGGCCGTGGACATGAAGGTGCACGCCAAGCTCAACGACATCACCCTGCTCGACGGCGGGCGCGGCGGCGCGAAGGTCGGCAGCAGCTCCGCCGACGCGACCTGGAGCAACGAGGGCATCGCCCAGACCCTGAGCGGTCTCGTCTCCGGCGTGGAGTCGGATCCGGCCGGCGGCACCCTGGACCTCAAGGTTCTGGGCGGGATCGCCGATCTGAAGGTTCAGCCGCACATCGTCGACGGCAAGATCGAGGTCAGCACGCAGTCGGCGTCACTGCTCGGGCTGGGGCTGCCCACCGATCTGGTCGACAGCATCGTCGGTTCGATGACGCAGAGCCTGCAGAACTACCCGCTGGGTATGCAGCCGACCAGCATGAAGGTCACCGACAACGGGATCTCGGTGTCGTTGCGCGGCGGGCCGACCACCCTGCAGGGCGGTGGCGACACGGAGATCCGCTGCTGAGAGCGGGCCCTACTCCGGGAATCCGGCGAGGACGTCCGCCGAGCGGGACAACCCCAGCCGGGTCGCACCGGCGGCGATCAGTTCGGCGGCCGCGGCGGCGGTACGAATGCCGCCGCTGGCCTTGATGCCGAGCCGCCCGCCCACGGTCTCGTGCATCAACCGCACGGCCCGCACCTCGGCTCCGCCCGCGGGGTGGAAGCCGGTGGAGGTCTTCACGAAGTCGGCGCCGGCGCGTTCGGCGGCGCGGCACACCTCGACGATCGCCGCGTCGGACAGCGCCGCGGATTCCATGATCACCTTGAGCAGCGCCCGGTCCTCGACCGCCTCGCGCACGGTGACGATATCGGCGAGCACCGCGTTGTAGTCCCCCGCGATCGCCGCGCCGACGTCGATCACCATGTCGACCTCGGCCGCGCCCTGCTCTACCGCGAATCGAGCCTCGGTCCCCTTCACCAGGGAGTGGTGTTTACCCGAGGGGAAGCCCGCGACCGTGGCGACCGCCAGCCCGGGAGCGGTCACCGGCAGCATCGACGGCGACAGGCACACCGCGTAGACGCCCAGCGCACGAGCCTCGGCGATGGTGTTCGCGACATCGGCGGCGGTCGCCTCGGGGGCCAGCAGCGTGTGATCGATCATCGCGGCGACCTGGGCACGGGTGAAGGCGGTGGGGGCGGTGTCGGACATGAGGACCAAGTCTGGCACAGCACGCGAATTCGGCTACCCCGGACCGGCTTTGCGGCCCGCCACCCGGGTGCCGTGATCGAACTGCGCGCGACCTGCGAGGATCGTGCGCATGAGTGGCACCGTGTCAGCCGATGATCGGCGTTTCGTCCTGAGCCTGGGCTGTCCCGACCGACCGGGCATCATCGCCCGCATCACCTCGTTCATCGCCGAATTCGGCGGGTCGATCGTGGAGGCCGGTTATCACTCCGATCCCGACACCGGCTGGTTCTTCACCCGCCAGGCCATCGCGGCGGCGACCGTGCCGTTCGGCATCGACGAGTTGCGCGAGCGGTTCACCGTCGTGGCCGCCGAACTGGGCCCGCAGACCGACTGGCAACTGCTGGATTCCGGGCGTCGCCGCCGCGCCGTGCTGCTGGTCAGCCGCGACGGGCACTGCCTGCACGATCTGCTCGGGCGGGCCGCCAGTGGCGAGTTGCCCGCCACCATCGAAGCGGTGATCGGCAACCATCCGGATCTGGGCGAGATGACCCGCGCGCACGGGATTCCGTTCCACCACGTGCCCTTTCCCGCCGATCCGGCCGAACGCGGCCCCGCCTTCGAGCAGGTACGCGAGCTCACCGACGCCCACGATCCGCACGCGGTGGTGCTGGCTCGGTTCATGCAGGTGCTGCCGGCCGAACTGTGCGAGCACTGGGCCGGGCGGGCGCTGAACATCCATCACAGCTTCCTGCCCTCGTTCGTGGGGGCGCGCCCGTACCATCAGGCCTTCGCGCGCGGCGTGAAGCTGATCGGGGCGACCTGTCATTACGTCACCGCCGATCTGGATGCGGGACCGATCATCGAACAGGACGTCAGCCGCATCGACCATGCCGACACCGTGCGGGACATGGTCCGGCAGGGCCGTGACATCGAACGGGTGGTGCTGGCGCGCGGACTGCGCTGGCATCTGGAGGGGCGAGTGCTGGTGCACGGGCGGCGCACCGTCGTCTTCTCCTAGCGGGGCCTTCTCGTCACGCGGCGGGCCAAGACCGGGCGCCCTTGACCGGCCTTGGCGGACAACACGATTCAGCATCGTGTTGCCGTCCTCGCCGCGGTGGGCCGACAGTGCGGCTCCACTACGACAGGTCTCGTGGCGACTTCCCGATCCGAACGTGGGTCACCAGGATGCACCCGCGCCGCGAGTACGTCCAGCCCCGGCGGGCCGTCGCGGGGCGCTCAGCCCGCCACCGCACGGCGGCCGAAGCGAGTGACCTCGATCAATCGGCGCAGTTCGGCGTTGAACTCCGCGCTCGCTTCGATATTCGCCAGATGTCCGGTGGCGAGGACCGAATAGCGATCCAGATTTCCCGCCGCGGCGAGCTCGTCGGCGATCTTGCGCGACATACTCTCCGGCAGCAGATTGTCGTAGGCGCCGGCCATGACGCTGGTGGGGATGCACAGATTCGCTGCGGCGCCGTGGATTTCGAGTTCGATCAGCGCCAGAGCGTACTTCGCCCGCACCAGCGGACGGCAGGAGCGCACGATCGAGAGGCCGAAATCCACCTGGTCCGCCGTGGCGTATCGATTCATGATGCGCGCCTTGAAGATTCCGCGCACCGGGGCGCCGGCCGGGAACGGCACGGGCTGACCGAACAGGGCACGTCCCAGCCAGTTGGGGGCCGGGACGATGTCGTTGAAGATGGGGAGCACTCGCGTTTCGGCGGCGATGTCGCCCGCCGTCGTGGTGAGCAGCAGGGCCGCGCTCGCGCGCTGCGCCACCTGTTCCGGGTGGAAGTTGGCCCAGGCCTGAATCGTGATGCCGCCCATGCTGTGTCCCACCAGCACGGCCTTACGTCCCGCGGGCACCGCCGCGTCCAGGACGGCGCACAGATCGTCGGCGAGTTGTTCGGCGTCGAACCGGCCGGTTCCCAAGGTGCTGTCGCCGTGTCCGCGCTGGTCGAACGCGATGACGCGGTAGTCGCCGGCGAAGGCGTTGATCTGCGGGTTCCAGTACTCGAGACAGCAGGACCAGCCGTGCACGAAGACGATCACATCGCCGTCGGCCGGGCCGTACGCGTGGACGCGCAGCCGGGCACCGTCGGTGGTCGTGACCGAGAGGACCTCGGGGTCGGGTGCGCAGTTCAACTCGGCCGTGCGGTAGGTGCGCGAACGCATCTTCGCGCGATATCCGCCGGTCAGCGCGCCGATGCCGGTCCGCAGATCGGCAACGTTCTCGGGCAGGTTCACCAGCATGAGCACTCCTTTGTGTCCTACCGCACGTTACCGCGCTAGCAACGGTGCTTGCTAGTGCAAGCAGCGAAGAATTTCCGGTTTCGCACTTTTGTCCGGCAAAGCCGAACATCGGCGCTGCTCGCACCCCCGCATCGACCGAATACCCATTCCGCCCAACGGCATTCACATCCGTCGGCGCAACGTCCCACTACCCGCATCTATCGCCCGGCGCCACGGAAGTGCTACGCCGAATTCGCCATGTGATTGCCGAACCGGCTAAGCGGTCGCCTCGCGCAGGCGCCGCGCGACGTAGGTTTCGGCCAGTACCTCGGCGAGTTCGTCGTTGAACGCCTCGTATGCCTCGACGTTGCCCAGGTGGCCGGTCGGCAGTTCGACCAGCTTGCGGAACGCGCCGACCGAGCGCAGCTCCTCGGCCAAGCGCTCGGAGTGCACCGGCGGCGTCATATCGTCCGCGGAACCGGCGATCACCGTGGTCGGCACGGTCACGCAGCGGGTACAGCTCTGCAGGGCCAGTTCGGCCAAGAGGAAACCGAATCGCGACCGCACCATCGCCGGGCACGAGCGCACGATTGCCAGCGCGAAGTCGACCACCTGACCGGTCGACGCCAGACTCATGATCTGGCGGCGGAAGATCCATTTCACCGGCCCGATCGGCGGGAACACCACCGGCAGGCCGAGTCCGAGGCGACCGACCGGGAACGGTAGCGCGAGCGGACCGCGGTTGAATCGCGGGACCACGGTGGTCTCGGCGATCAGGTCGCCGGAGGCGGTATTGGCCAGCACCACCGCATCGGCCCGCGCGGCGACCTGGCGCGGATACCGGCCGGCCCAGGCCTGAATGGTCATCCCGCCGAGACTGTGCCCCACCAGGACCGCACGCTGACCGGGACGCAGGGTGGCGTCCAGCACGGCCGCGAGATCGTCGGCCAGCAGGTCGGTGGACAGCGGCGCGGTGCCGGATTCGCTCTCGCCGTGACCGCGCTGGTCGTAGGCGATCACGCGGTAGTCGCCGGCGAAGGCGTTGATCTGGGGGTTCCAGTATTCGATGCAGCAGGTCCAGCCGTGCGCCAGCACGATCGCCTCGCCGTCGGCGGGACCGTAGCTGTGCACGCGCAGCCGGGCGCCGTCGGAGGCGGTCACCGTCGTCACCTCACACGGCACCGCGGGCGAATTCAGTGCGGGCAGGTCGTAGGACCGGGTGCGCAGGGCGGCGCGATGAGCGGACAGCAGCCCGCGGAGACGCTGCGCGATCCCCGCCACCGTGCTGGGCAACGTTGCCTGCATGAGAACACTCCTTTGTGTGTTACTGATCGATACAGTAACCCGAAGGAGTGGGTGCTTGCTAGTGCAAGCGCGGGGACGGCGGGTTCACCAGCGCGGACCGCGCTGGATTTCGTCGACCTTCGGCCGCACATCGGCCAGATAGATGCCCGTGGCGATCACCGCGGCGATCCCCAGCAATCCGACCGGCGTGCGGGCGAGCAGCAGGAAACCGAGGGCGACCGCGAGGATCGAGACCCAGATGGGTTTGGTGAGCTTGTCCACGGCCGTGAACGCGTCGGCACGCTGCCGAATGGCGTGCACCAGCGCGAAGATGGTCGCGGCCATCGCGGCGAGCCAGAGCAGCCACAGGATTGCACTAGTCAGCTGGTACACAGCACCCATGATAGAAGCAACGCCCGCATGCGGCAGTGCGCATGCGGGCGTTGCGGGATCCGGTACGACCCGGATCCGTGTGACGGTTCCGGATTACCCCTCGGCCGGTCTTCTCCTGCGGCCGAATTACTTCTTGGCCGGAGTGGTCTTCTTCGCGGCGGTGGTGGTGGCGGGCTTGGCCGGCGCCTTCTTGGCGGGGGCCTTCTTCGCCGGGGCCTTCTTCGCCGGGGTGGGCTCCTCGGCGGCGGCCTCGGTGGTCACCGCGACGACCTCGGCGTCGACGACCGCGGCGGCCTCGTCGGCCTCCTCGGCCGCTTTGCCCAGAAACCCACGGGCCTGATCGGACACCTTGTTCAGGACGTCCTCGGCGCGAGTGACGACATCGGTGTAGATGCCCTCGACCTTGTCGAAACGCTCGTCGAAGCCGGGGTTGGAACGCAGCCGGTCGACGGTCTCCTCACCGCGCACGGCCAGATCCGAGTACAGATCCACCAGCTGGCGGTAGTACTGGTCGACCAGTTTGCGCAGCTCCTCCGGGGTGAACTTCTCGCGCAGTTCGGCGAGGTCGTCCGGCAGCTCGGAGGGCAGTCCGGTCAGGCGGCCGCGCAGCGTCTCGATCTGGTCCTGCACATCGGCAGGCAGATTCGACAGGCGCTCGCGAGCCTCCTCGACGCGGGAGTTCACATCGACGGTGGCGGCGCGGTCGCGGACACGGTCGACGATGTCGTTGACCGCCGCGTAGAGCGCGTCACCGGCTCCGACGGTCGCGTAGATCGGCTTGGTGACAGTGACGTTGGGCTGGGTCATGGTTGTTCGTTCTCCTGGCGTGGCGAGATTTCGGTAGTACTGCCATCGGTGGCATGGTGCGGAACCTCGTTGTCCCTTGGGCTTTCGGGTGCACCGCCCCTCGGGCTCTCGGGCACACCGCCCCTGCTCCCCCCTGGAACGCCCCCCTCGGATTCCCCCTGAACGGATTCCGAGACGTTCCCTCCGTCGTCGTTCCCACCGTTTTCGCGGCGGAACGACTCGTAGATGTCCAGGAGCACCTGCTTCTGCCGCTCCGTGATGTCGGTATCGGCCAGCAGTGCGTCCCGCACCGGGCTGTGCTCCCTCTGTTCGAGGTAGCCGGCCCGGACGTACAAGACCTCCGAAGACACGCGCAGACCCTTGGCGATCTGCGTGAGAACCTCGGCGGACGGGTTGCGCAATCCGCGCTCGATCTGACTCAGGTAGGGATTGCTCACCCCCGCCAGCTGTGCGAGCTGACGCAACGAGACCTGAGCGGCCTCCCGCTGCGCCCGGATGAAGCCTCCGATGTCGTGCGCCGCGTTGGCTACGCGACCCACCCGGTCTCCGGGAACCGCAGACGTCTCTGCGGTTTCCCCCGTGTTCCGATCAGAAACCTCTGGTTCCTGTGCCATCACACTGCTCACCTTCCGGCGGTTGTACGGTCGATTCTAAATGAGGGTGCTAACTCTTGCAAGCACCCCTGTTAGCACTATTTCGGCAAACTTCCGGCAGCGGTTGTCAGAAGCCAGGGAACAGTAAATGCGATACGGCGTAAATCGCCAGGCCGGCAAGTGATCCGACCACGGTGCCGTTGATCCGGATGAATTGCAGATCGCGCCCCGCCTGCAATTCGATCTTGCGACTCGCCTCATCGGCGTCCCACCGGGCAACCGTGTCGCTGATCAGGGCTGCGATCTCGGAACCGTAGTTGGCGACGAGATATCTCACACCACGTTCAACCCAAGCGTCCACTTGTTTTGTGAGTTCGGGTTCGTCGACCAGACGCTGACCCAACTGCTGCACATTCTCCGAGATCTTGCGGCGCAAGGTGCTGCCCGGATCGTCGGCCGATTCCAGGATCATCCGTTTGGCCGCACGCCAGGTCGCGCGCGCCATTCCGGTAATTTCCTCGCGGCCCATGATCTCGGTCTTCACCCGCTCGGCCTTGGCGATCATCGCCTCGTCGTACTGCAGATCGCGGGCGAAATCCTCGAGAAATCGGTTCGCCGCCAATCGCACCTCGTGATCGGGTTGCGAGCGAATCTTCCAGGTGAATTCCACCAATTCCCGGTAGATCTTCTCCGACAGCAGGATATTGGCGAATTTCGGCGCCCAGGACGGGGCATCGCGCATGACGATCCGGTCCAGGGTCTCCTGACTCGCCAGCGCCCACTGGTGGGCGCGCTCGGCCAGCAGATCCAGCAGCGGCTCCTGCCGGTTCTCGGCCAGCAGCTCGGCGAGTACCCGTCCGATCGGCGGCCCCCACTGCGGTTCGGCGATGCGCTTGACGATGGTCTGGTCGATCACCTGCTCGACATCGGAGTCGCGCAGCGCGCCGATCACGGCCCGCAGAATGGTCGAGGACTCCTCCGACACCCGCGCGGCGTGCCGGGGATCGGCCATCCACGTCCCCAGCCGCAACGAGATCTGCGCCGAGTTCACCTTCGTCGCCACGGTGTCGGGCGAGAGGAAATTGGTGCGCACGAAATCGCCCAGGCTGGTGCCCAGTTGATCTTTCTTTTTGCGGATGATGGCGGTGTGCGGAATGGGCAGGCCGAGCGGATGCCGGAACAGCGCGGTGACCGCGAACCAGTCCGCCAGCGCGCCGACCATGCCGGCCTCCGAGGCCGCGCGCACATAGCCGACCCAGCTGCCGCCGATATCCCGCGAACCGAGCCAGCAACAGATCAGATAGACGACCGTGGCCGCCGCCAGGAATCCGGTCGCGACCATCTTCATCTTGCGCAGATCGCGTTTCTTCCCGGATTCGTCCATCAGGTCGGCGAACGACGACGGTGGTTCCGGCGCACCGCGGCTCCCGGACCGTGTGGTATTTCCCACTCCCGTCCGGATGTCGGGATGCGCGTTCGCTTCCGCCAGGACGGGGGCGCTGCCGGCAGATTGCTCCATATCCCCATTCTGGCTGGAATATCGGCGCTGCCGACGTGCGCCCGCTCACCCCGCGTCCGTCGCCGCCTCGGCCGAACGGCACGCGCCGGGGGGCGGGCCCGCTCGGCGAACCGGGAACATCACCTCGGCGAAGGACTTAAGCTGGTGGTGCCCACATCCCCGGATCCAGGAGTCCCCTCGAGCATGACCACACATCGTGCCGCGAGCGCTGCCGTCGACACCGCTGCGGTGCGCCCCGGCCGGGTGGACGGTCGCAAGCGGCGCTGGCACCAGCACAAGATCGACCGCCGAGAAGAACTCGTCGACGGCACGCTCGCCGCTATCCGCAACCGCGGCGGCGATGTCGGAATGGACGAGATCGCCGCGGAGATCGGCGTATCCAAAACCGTCCTGTACCGCTACTTCTCGGACAAGTCCGATCTGACCCGCGCCACCATGGAGCGGTTCATCGAGACCACGCTGATGCCGCGGATCTACGAGGCGATCAGCGACGATGCCGACGAATATCAGCTGGTCCGCAACACTCTGGCCGCCTACGTGCACACCGTCGAGGCCGATATCGACGTGTACCGCTTCATCATGGGCAACGGCTCGACCACCGACAAGTCCAGCCTCGCCGATTTCGAGAAGCTGTTCGCCGACGTGGTGTCGGTCGTCGTGCAGACCAAGGCCTTCGATCGCGGCGTCGACACCGAGGGTGTGCTGCTGTATTCCTACGTCATCGTCGGCGGTGTGCAGCTGGCCACCGACTGGTGGATCAGCAATCGCTCGATGTCGGCCGATCGCATGCTCGACCACCTGGCGATGATGGTGTGGAGTGCCATCGAGGGCATGGTCCGCGCGGGTGGTTCGCCGGAGAAGTTCAACGCCGTTCCGCACGAACTTCCCGAGGCCGACCTGGGCTGATTCGCCCGCGAAGGAATCCGTGCTCGCCGTCTCTGGGCCGACGGCTCACGCTTGGTTACGCTGAAGACCGGCCAGGCGGGGCATCAACGGAGGTCATCAATGGCGAAAGAGCTGCCGACGTCGCGGCTGGCGCGGGGGACGAAACTGGGTGTGGCCGTCGCCGGCAACGTCTTACGTGCGCAGAAGACCCGCCGTTCCATGCGCGGACGCTCCGAAGCGGTGCGCGAGCGGATGGCCGAGGAATCGATGATCCGCGCCACCGAGCAGATGGTCATGGTGCTGGGCACCATGAAGGGCGTCGCCATGAAGCTCGGCCAGATGCTCTCGGTGCTGGATCTGGATCTGGTTCCGCCGGAACATCGCGAGCGATTCCAGCGCCGGCTCGCCGTACTGCGCGACAGCGCGCCGAAGGTTTCCTTCGAGACCATGCGCGGCGTCATCGAGAAGGATTTCGGCCGCACCCTCGAGGAGTTGTTCGCCGAATTCGACGCCGAACCGATCGCGGCGGCCTCGATCGGCCAGGTCTATCGGGCGCGACTGCACGACGGGCGCGCGGTCGCGGTGAAGGTGCAGTATCCGGGCATCGATACCGCCGTGCGCGCCGACCTGAAGAACCTCGCGATGTTCCGCCGCGTCCTGCAGTCGGCGATGCCGTGGGTGACGCCGGCGGTCCTCGACGAACTGCGCTTGAATCTCGAGAGCGAACTGGACTACGTCGCCGAAGCGCATACCCAGCGCGAGGTCGCGGACCTGTTCGCCGACCATCCGTTCATCGTGGTACCGGCCACCATGCCCGAACTGTCGAGTACGCATGTGCTGGTCAGCGAGTATTTTCCCGGTCGCGGTTTCGAGGAGATCCGCCGGTTGCCGGAGGCCGAACGCGACCGGGTCGGCGAGATCATCTACCGCTTCTACGTGGGCTCGCTGTTCACCTTCCACGAGTTCTGCGGTGACCCCCATCCGGGCAATCTGCTGCTCGGCGAGGACGGCCGGGTCGCCTTCCTGGATTTCGGGCTGTTCAACCGGATGGACCCCGAACACGTCCGCTTCGAGGCCACCTGTATTCGCGCGGCGGCCGAGGAACGCGCGGAAGATCTGCGCCAGTTGATGATCGACCACGGCATCATCGATTCGCCGGAGGAGATCACCCCCGAGGACTGCCTGGAGTACGTGCTCGCGGCATGTGAATGGGCGTTGATCGACCAGGATCTGACCATCACCCCCGAATTGGCCAGCGGCGCCTTCGTGCTGGCGGTCGATCCGCGCGCGAGTGAATACGCCGGGATGAAACAGCAGAATCTGCCACCGGAGCATCTGTTCTCGCGGCGTGCGGATTTCCTGACGTTCGGGGTACTCGGCCAGTTGGAAGCGACCGCGAACTGGCATCGCATCGCCCGCGAGTGGCTCTACGGCGACGATCCGGTGACCGAACTCGGTAAGCAGCACCACGCCTGGCTGGCCCGGCGCGGCCTGCCGCGCAAACCGGCGAAGCGCTCGGCGCCACGCAAGGCCGCCGGCGGAAAACGAACCAGCACAAAGTAATCGGCCACCACGAGAATGGGATGTGCATGACCGACAGGGAATTCGACCTCGTACTGTTCGGCGCGACGGGGTTCGTCGGCCGGCTGACCGCGCAGTATCTGGCCGAGGCCGCGCCCGAGAACGCGCGCATCGCCCTCGCGGGCCGCTCGCCGGAGAAGCTCACCGCGGTGCGCGACGAACTCGGCGGCGCCGCGGCGATCTGGCCGCTGCTGGTCGCCGATTCCTCCGACCAGGCGGCGCTGGACGCGCTGGCGGCGCGGACCAAGGTCGTGGTCACCACCGTGGGCCCGTACCTGCGCTACGGACTGCCGCTGGCCCAGGCCTGCGCGAACGCCGGCACCCACTACGCGGATCTGACCGGCGAGCCGCTGTTCATCCGCGAATGTATCGATCGGTTCGGTGAGCGGGCCGCCGAAACCGGCGCGAAGATCGTGAATTCCTGTGGGTACGACTCGATTCCGTCGGATCTGAGCGTGTATCGGCTCTTCCGGCGCTCCGTCGAGGACAACACCGGTGAACTCACCGACACCACGCTGGTGGCCTGGCTCAAGGGCGGCGCCAGTGGCGGCACCATCGATTCCGGGCGGGCGATGATGGAGGCCATCGCCACCGACCCGGCCAAGGGTTCGGTGCTCTCGCACCCGTATTCGCTGAGCCCGGACAAGTCGATGGAACCCGATGTGGGCCGGCAGTCCGACCAGGCTCTCTCGCGGGCCTCGGCCATCGACCCCAGCCTCGACGGCTGGGTCGCCACCTTCGTGATGGCCGCGCACAACACCAAGGTGGTGCGGCGCAGCAACGGCCTGCTGGGCTGGGTGTACGGCAAGAACTTCCGCTACCGCGAGGTGATGAGCGCCGGGAGCTCACCGGCGGCGCCTCTGGTCGCCGCCGGCCTGGCCGGCGGCATCGTCGCCGGCTTGACCGCCGGTGCGCTGCTCTCGCGCGTGTCGGCGGGGCGCCGGCTGCTGGATCGGATCCTGCCGAAGCCGGGGACCGGCCCCGGCGAGGACGCCCGCCGCAGCGGCTGGTTCACCATGAAGACCTTCGCCGACACCACCTCCGGCGCGCGGTACGTCTGCACCTTCGCCGGGCAGGGCGATCCGGGCTATCAGGCCACTTCGGTGATGCTCGGCGAGGCCGGACTGTGCCTGGCCTTCGATGAACTACCGGAGCTGGCGGGCATCCTCACCCCCGCCTCCGCCATGGGCGATCCGCTCACCGATCGCCTGCGGCGGGCCGGGCTGACCATCGAGGTCGAGCGGGCCTGAACGACGGATTCGCTTGCGGCGCAGGCCCGTTCACAGTCCTTCGGTCACAGGTCGTCGGGCAGTGAACGGGTCAGCCGCCACAGCGTGTGCACCGCCGCACCGTCGAGCATGCCCACCTCGTCGAAATAGCGCAGCATCGGCTCGGACAGGAAGCTCATCGTCCGCCGGTACTGCGGTCCGGTGAAGGCCGCGGCGAATCCACGCCGAGGGTCGATGTCCACCGCGCGATAGACCTGCGGATTGACGAGCATCGGATACAGCACCAGCGCGAAGTAGGCCAGCAGGAGTTGATGCGGCAGCCGCTGCCATCGCGAACGCCGGGCCATCCCGCGAGCCAGCGCATCGCGAGCGAAGCCGATGTGCCGCGCCTCCTCCAGCACGTGGATACGCATCAACTGCCGCACATGCGGCTGAATTTCGCTGTCCACCATGGCTTCTCGCTGGCCACGATCGAGAATCTCCTCGATCAGCAGCGTGCCGGCGTAGACCACCGGGCCGATCGGGAAGTGTTCGGCGACGCGCAACTGCATCCGGTTCAGCGCGACCGGCCGATACGGCGGTATTCCGGTCTTGTCGATGAGCCGCGCGAACATGATCGAGTGGCGCGCCTCCTCACTCAGTTCGGTGAGCGCGTACATCGCGTGCTGCGAGGTCGGATCGCGCGCGACGATGCGCAGCAGATACTTGCTGAGCAGTCCCTCGGCGACGATCCCGAACGACAGCAGGCTCACCAGTTCGTGTTTGCCGAGTTCGATGCGCTGCTCGGGGCTGAGGCGATCCCACAGCGGGGTGCCGTAGAGGGAGATCCGGTGTTCGGGCAGCCAGGCCTTGTCCGGCTGCCACGGCTGCTCCCAGTCGATATCGATATCGGCGTCGTAGAAATGTTCCGCCGACGAGCGAAGCAGCCGCTGAGCCACGCGCTCGCGCCCGTCGGAACCGTCCCCCGCGAAATTCTCGATGTGCTGTGCCATCGGCTTCACCGTCCTGCCGCCCGACCGCGGCCCGCGCATTGTGCTCACCCCGGCGCATTTGCCGACCGATGTGAGCGGTGGCACACTCGATATTACCTATTACTCATTGTCACGGCTATAGTGCGGGCAGGGCGCTCTCGCGCAGCTCGGGAAGGTGATCATGCGGCAACCCGAACCGGATTACCAGGGGCCGGCCGTCGTCGTGCTCGGCGATCGGGAATTCGCCGTCCGGGTGCGGCTGCGCGGCCACCGCCAGCCGATCGACGGCATCTACCGCTGGTACGGACGGATCGATCCGGATGCCGCGCTGGATGCGGCGGCCGGCAACCGCAAACATCGCATCGAGTTGCGGACCCCGGAAGGCACCGCGGCGGCGATCCTGGGTGATCGCGACTTCTGGGGTCGACTGCGACTGCTCGGGCACAGCGCACCGCCGTATCGGATCTCGACAGTGGACGACCTCGACGCCAGGATGACCCGGTGAATCTCGCACGCCGCACCATGAACAACCCGGTCTTCGCCCTGCTCTACGAGCGGGCATGGCGGCCGACCAGTTTCCTGCTGGCCACCGGACGGACCATGCACGCCGATCGCCGTGACGCGGTGCGCACCCTGCGCCTCGGCGCGGGCGACCGGGTGCTCGACATCGCCTGCGGGCCGGGCAATTTCACCCACTATCTGAGTGAACACATCGACGACGGCTATGCGGTGGGCATCGATTTCTCGGTGCCGATGCTGCGGCAGGCCGTGGCCGACAACTCCGGACCGCGAGCCGGTTACGTCCGCGGCGACGCACGCCGGCTTCCGTTCGCCGACAACAGCTTCGACGCGGTCTGCTGTTTCGGTGCGCTGTATCTGATTCCGGATCCCCTGACCGCCGCCGCCGAGATGATCCGGGTGCTCGCGCCCGGGGGCCGCATCGCGATCAGCACCAGCCATCGCCCGCAGGGCTGGGTGGGGCAGGTGTCGAGCGCGGTCGGTGGCGCGGGCGGGCTGCGCGTATTCGACCTCGACACCTTCCCGAAGCTGTTCGCCGAATACGGATTGGTGGATATCGAACAGGAAGTGCACGGACTGCTGCAGTACGTCAGCGCCCGGGCGGCCTACGCCGCCTGACGGCCGGTGCCTCAAATATGTGGCGCCACAGTGATTTACACAGATATCCCGCTCATCGATGTGCGCATTCACAATGCGCCGCCGCGCGCCGGACACCGGCCGCTCCGGTAAGCTCGCCGAGGGAAACTCTCGGGGCGGAAGGGGATCATCACGGTGCCGATTCCGGAGACCGGTCAGCATCTGGCGCGCGAGTTGTACGCCGCGGCAACAGGTTCCGGAGCCGAGGTGTTCGAGATCGCCGAGGACACCGCCCGCAATCTCGCGGCGGCCTGCGACCGGCTCGTCGAGGATCTCCACGCCGCCGCCCGCAGCGGTGGCGCGGTCCCGGCCGCGGTGCGCGGCTTCGGCGAACTCGCGTCCGGCCGGGCACTGGCGCGCGGATTCTCCCGCAAGAGCGGCGAATACCTCGACACCGTCCTCTCGTTCCAGCAGACGGCGCTGCTGTTCAAGGCCGCCTATCTGGCCGCGGGGAAACATTTCGACGAGGCCGAGGCCGCCAACCGCGCGGCGCTGGCGCTGATCCGGCCCGAGCCGGGAGCCTGACGTGGCCGACGCGTCGCGCTTCGATCCGCCCTTCGTCGCGGATCGGGAGGTCTACGGCTCCTACAGCCACCGGCAACTCTGGGAGCTGGTGCACGAGGCACTGGACCCGGCCGCGCTGGGCGAGGCTGCGGCGGCCTGGCAACGGCAGGCGGACGCCGTCGCCGCGGCGTTCCGGACCTTCGCCGACACCACACACGCCGAATTCGAGCGCTGGTCCGGGCACGCGCGCGCGGCGGCCGAACCCGCGACGGCGGCATTCGTCGAACGGGGCGCCGCCGCCGCCGAGGTCTGCACCCGGCTTCGGCACCTGCTGGAGGCCGACGCCGAAGCGGCGCAATCGATTCGAGACGCGCTACCGGCACCGTCGAACTATGTCCCGCTGCCCGACCCGGTCGCCGAAGTGGTGCACGGCGGCGCCCGCCGGATGACACACGACATCGCCGCCGCCGCGGCCCTGGCCGACGCCCGCGACATCATGACCTTCCGCTACAACACCACCCTGGCCGCCTCCGGCGATCGGGTGCCGCGCTTCGTTCCCGCACCCCGGCCGGATTCGGGTGGGGGTCACCCGTAGTGAAGTGGGTGCTGACGCCGGACGAGTTCGCCCACGTGTGGGCCACCGAAACCGATCTCGACCGCCGCCCGTATCCGGTGAACATGATCCCGGAATCCACCGTGCGCACCGAAACCGAATATGCCGCACTGGGTTTGCGCACCCGTTACGCGCGCAACACCGATCCGGATCTCACCGCCGCACTGCTGCTGTGCACCCGGCCGGACGCCACCACGATCACCGTCTCCGGCCGGCGCTCCACACCGCCGGACGAGCCGGAACTGATCCTCGCCTTCGCCGCCGTCGTCCACCGGCACGCGGGATTGCTGATCGCGCGGCCCGATGCCGTCACGGTCGCCGTCTGCCATGCGCGCGGGCTGGGCGAACGGCTGGTGGCCGCGATCGGCTCGGCGCCGGCGGGCAGATGCGGGCCGATGCGCGAACCGCAGCAGGCGGTGCTCGACACCGGGGCCGACGCCCGGCCCGGCGGCGATATCGGCACACCGCAGGATCCGGGCGCCGCCCGCTTCCGCCGCACCCTGCGCGCGCCGGTCGACGCGCGCGGATTCATCACCGTCACCGTCGCACCGGACAATCCGATGTCGCCGCCGACGAGGCATCGCACCTGGCTCGACGTCACCGGCGACGGTCGCTATCTGCTCACCACGGCCGCCGAGCTGGTGCTGACCCCGGTCGACGACGCCGAATTCGCCGCGCAGTTGACGAGACTGGCCGGAATCGGCTGACTCGCGACCCGATCACCGCCCGGCTGTCGGGGCCGCCGACCATACTCGACGGTTATGGCGAAATCTCCGTGGACCGAACCTGCCACCACCGCGTTGCGAGCAGCCGGGGTCCGGCTCGATTCCTACGATCCCTCCGCTACTCCCGGATTCACCGGCGACAAGAAACTCGGCGAGAAATTGCTGCCCGAACGCGGCGAGGTGCTGTCGGATCTGCAGGAGATGCTGTTCGCGAACGGCCGCTCCGGTGACCATCGCAACCTGCTGCTCATCCTGCAGGGTATGGACACCGCCGGGAAGGGCGGCGTGGTGCGCCACGTGATCGGCATGGTCGACCCACAGGGCGTACGGCATGCCGCCTTCGGCGTCCCCACCGACGAGGAACGCCGGCACCACTATCTGTGGCGAATCCGCCACCGGCTGCCCGCCGGTGGGCAGATCGGCGTCTTCGACCGATCGCATTACGAGGACGTCCTCGTGGTGCGGGTGCAGAATCTGGTGTCGCGCGAGGTGTGGGAGCCGCGCTACGACGAGATCAACGAATTCGAACGGGAGATCACCGAGGCCGGCACGACGATCGTCAAGGTCGCGATGTTCGTCTCGCTGGACGAACAGAAACGCCGGCTCGGCGAGCGGCTGGAACGCTCGGACAAATACTGGAAGTACGACCCGAACGATATCGACGACCGCGCCCTCTGGCCCGAATATCAGCAGGCCTATCAGGACGTGCTGGACCGCACCGATACCGAGCACGCGCCGTGGTACGTCGTCCCGGCCGACCGGAAATGGTTCGCCCGCCTGGCGATCACCGAATTGCTCATCGACGCACTGAGCGGCCTGAAGCTGACCTGGCCCGCGCCGCACTTCGACATCGAGACCGAGAAGGCGCGGCTCGCGGCGAGCTGATCCGCATGGAGACACCGGTCACCGCCGGGAAGATTTCGATCGGAATCTCGGGGATCTCTCAGGTTGAGCGGGAATCATGTGGTGCCGAGTGTGCCCGGTGCGGCGGCCCGCTGATCTTGCGGCACCGCGACGGCGCGGCGGACGGCCCGTACGATCGCAGGCGGCGCCCGGCCGCACGATGTCGCACACATACACGTAACACAGGAAAGGCGTGGTGAACTCCGAGGTGAGCAAGAATCCGCGTGGGAAGAACTCGCTGACGGCGATGCGAGGCGGAGATCGCACGCGCACGATCCTGATTCAGGTGGGTGTCGCGGCCGTGCTGATCGCACTCATCGCGGCCATCGGCATCAGCATCGCCGTCAAACAGTCCAACAAGAACGACACCGGGCCGGTGCCCTCGGTCGCCGCGCAGCCGGCCGCACCCGACGCGGTCACCGGATCGATCACCGACAAGGGCGAGATCAAGATCGGCAAGCCCGGCGCCAAGGTCGACATCCGCGTCATCGCCGACCTGCAGTGCCCGGCCTGCAAGATGTTCGAGACCGCCAACGCCAAGGCCATCGAGGACGCGGTGAACGCCGGCACGGCCAGCGTTCGCTACAACATCATCGCCTTCCTGGACCAGTCCTCGGGCGGCACCCGCTACTCCTCGCGCGCGGCCAACGCCGCCTACTGCGTGGCCGGATCCGATCCGACCAAATTCCTGCCGTGGCTGACCACCATGTACGAGCAGCAGCCTCCGGAGGGCGGCACCGGCCTGCCCGACGAGAAGCTGGTGCAGATCGCCCAGGCCGCCGGATACACCGATCCGGCCGTGGCCGAGTGCATCACGTCGGACAAGTACGACAAGTACGTGCAGAAGACCACCAAGGACGTGCTCAACAGCGGCATCAAGTCCACGCCGACGGTGTACGTCGACGGTAAGCAGATCACCAGCTCGCAGGAGCTGATGCAGCCCGACGGTCTGCGCCCGGTGATCGAGGCCGCGGCCAAGTGATCACCGCCCGGCCCCGCCCCGCGTGGCTGCTCCTGCTCGGCACTCTGCTGGGCTGGCTGGCCGCGGTGACGCTGACGATCGAAGATTTCAAACTGCTGAAGGATCCGTCCTACCGGCCGTCGTGCAGCATCAATCCGATCTTGTCCTGCGGTTCGGTGATGGCGACCCATCAGGCGTCGGTGTTCGGATTCCCGAATCCGATCATCGGCGTGACGGGATTCTCGGTGGCGGTCACCATCGCGGTGCTCGCGGTCGCCGGTGTCGCCCTGCCGCGCTGGTTCTGGGGCGGGCTGTGGATCGGGCTGATCGCCGGAATGGGCTTCGTCTTCTGGCTGATCTTCCAGAGCCTCTACCGCATCGGCGCACTGTGCCCGTACTGCATGGTGGTGTGGACGTTCACGCCGATCTGCCTGGCGGTGGTCACCGATCAACTGTGGGGCGGGGCCCGCGGGATCATGGGCATCGTCGCGCAGTGGCGGTGGACGATCGTGGTGGTCTACTACGCGATCGTGCTGCTGCTGGTCTTCCTGCGCTTCCAGGACTACTGGCTCTCGCTGTTCTGATCAGTTGGGCGGGCCGGCGGCCAGCATCACCGCGAGCGCGCGGTGAGTGCCGTCCGGCTCGACCAGATCCAGCCGGATCACCTCGTCCGGCCGGCGCACATTGAGTGCGGCCTTGAGGCTCTGCGCCGAGGTGACCGGAGTGTCGTCGACCGCGACGATCACCTCGCCGGAATTCATCCCGGCCGCGAAGGCCGGCAGCCCGTAGATCGCCACGTCCACCCGGGCGCCCGTGGGTTTGGCATCGGAGGTCAGCACACCGAGAGTCGCGGTCGGGCCGACGTGGACGGTATCGGTCGGAATGCCGGTGCGGATCTGGCGGACCACGCTCAACGCCCGATCGATCGGCACCGCGTATCCGCTGGCCCGGCCCTCGGATCGGGACAGTTCTCCCGAGGCTGCGGTCACCACGCCGATCACCGCCCCGGACCGGTCGACCAGGGCGCCACCGGACTGTCCGGAGACCACCGGCGCGGCCACCTCGATCATGCCGATCAACGCCTTGCGCGACAGATCGGCGGCATCGCGCGCGACGATCGAGGCATCCAGCGCCGTGACCGTTCCCGGTGTCGCGGTCGGCGAACCGGTTCCGCCCGCATTGCCGATCGCCAGCGCCTGATCACCGACCCGGACCCCGGCGGAGCTGCCGATGCGGGCCACCGCCAGCGCCGCCGCGCCGGTCAGCGACAGCAGGGCGATATCGGCGTCGGAGTCGTAGCCGAGCACCGTCGCCGGATAGTGCCCGCCGTTGCCGAGATCGCCGACGGTGATGGTCTCCGCCCCCTTCACCACATGGTGGCTGGTCAGGATCTCCCCGCCGGGACTGAGCACGATGCCCGAACCGGCCGCGCCCATCCCGCTGGGCCGGATCGACACGTTGATGTTCACCAGTTCGGGTTCGACCGCCGAGGCCACCGCCGCCGGATCCATCGGCGGCACGGGCGGGCCGAACAGCGCCGAGGTGGAGTGGCCGGCGGGCATCGCCCAGCGCGGCAGATCGCCGCGGTAGCCCAGAAACGCCGCGCCGACCAGGGCCATGACGAGCACGAAGACGACCGTCGACAGCCACCCGCCGCGAGCCGGACGCGATTGCCGGCCCGAATGCTGCTCGTCCATCGCCGCTCCCGATTCTGCATGCCCGGGGTGGGCTGGCGGAGTTTGTGCTTTTATGTGTATCAAATCGGCGGGGCGCCCGGTATCACTCCTGCAATGCCGCCACCGCGAACATCAGCGCGGCGCCCGCGATCGTGCAGAACAGCACGGCCCGCGACGGCCGGCCCGAATGTGCTTCCGGCAGAATGTCACTCGTTGCCAGATACAGCAGGAATCCGGCGAAATATCCCAGATACAGGCCCGCGACGTCGGCGGGCACCCGGATCACCGTGCCGATGATCGCACCCGCCACCGGGGCCAGCGCGTCCAGGACCAGCAGGGTCAGCGCCCGCCGCCGCGCGTTGCCGTACAGCGTGGGAATGGTGAAGGCGTTGAATCCGTCGGCGAAATCGTGCGAGATCACCGCGATCGCGACCGATACGCCCAGTGCCGTCCCGGTCTGGAACCCGACGCCGATGCTCAGGCCGTCGAGCATGCTGTGGAAGATCAACCCTCCGGTGGCGACCAGGCCGACCGAGGGAAAGTCGTGGGTGTGGCGGCCGAAATCCTGTTCGTGACCGACGTGGATCGCCATCTCGCGTTCGATGATGTGAATGGTGAAGAAGCCGATCACCGCGGCCACGAGCACCCCGGGCACCCCCGCGACGAGCTGACCGGATTCGGCCAGCGCATCGGGAATCAGATCGAAGGCGACCACACCGAGCATGATTCCGGCGGCCAGCCCGAGGATCAGCCGCTTGCGTTCGCCGATGCGCGCGGCCACCAACCCGCCTGCCAGCGTCGAACACATCGATATCAGGGCCAGCAGGATCGCCACCGGATCAGCATCCGATATCGGCGCGAGCCCGCCGAGCACATCCGACCGGCGGGTCGCCTGGTGGGGATGGACCGGCGGGTCGCCTCATGGGGATAGTTTGCATAGGCAACCATGCGGGGGTAGGCATGAACGCATGACCACAGCTGCCGCGTATTCCGTGTCCGCGCCCGACGGGCGGTTCACCAAGACCACCATCGAACGCCGCGCACTCGGCCCGCACGACGTGCTGATAGATATCAAGTACGCCGGCATCTGCCACTCCGACATCCACACCGCGCGCAACGAGTGGCACGGCACCAGGTACCCCTGCGTCCCGGGTCACGAGATCGCCGGCCTGGTCGCCGCGGTCGGCCCGGAGGTGACCGAGTTCGCGGTCGGCGACCGGGTCGGCGTGGGCTGCATGGTCGATTCGTGCGGACAGTGCGAGCCCTGCCTGGCCGGTGAGCAGCAGTACTGCGTGCGCGGCGCCACCATGACCTACAACGGCACCGTCCCGGAGGAGATCCAGGCCGGCGGCTACACCCTGGGCGGGTACTCGTCCCAGGTGGTGGTGACCGACGGCTTCGTGGTGCGCATTCCGGAGGGCATCGGACTCGACGAGGCCGCGCCGCTGCTGTGCGCGGGGATCACGCTGTATTCGCCGCTGCGGCACTGGAACGCCGGTCCCGGCAAGCAGGTGGCCATCATCGGCATGGGTGGCCTGGGCCATGTCGGGGTGAAGATCGCCGCCGCGATGGGCGCCGAGGTGACGGTGCTGAGCCATTCGCTGAACAAGGAGGACGACGGCCGGCGGTTCGGCGCGCACCACTACTACGCCACCACCGACCGCCAGATCTTCCGTGATCTGCGCAACCGATTCGACCTGATCATCAACACGGTCTCGGCCGATCTGCCGATCGACACCTATATGCGCCTGCTGAACCTCGACGGCACCATGGTGATTCTCGGCCTGCCCGATCAGCCGCTCGCGGTGCGGCCGTTCACTCTCACCGGCAACCGCCGGTCGCTGGCCGGCTCGAATATCGGCGGTATCCCGCAAACCCAGGAGATGCTGAACTTCTGCGCCGAACACGGCATCGGCGCGGAGATCGAGGTCATCTCCGCCGATCGCATCGACGAGGCCTACGAGCGCGTGGTCGCCAGCGACGTGCGGTACCGGTTCGTCATCGACGCCGCCACCATGTGAATTTCGGGGCGACGCCGGCGTCCGCGCGCTCGGCGTCGTCACCGGACGGCGAAACCGTGCCCTCGCTGGTCGGCGGCAGCGAGCCGTCCCCGGATGCCGGAACCGAGCCGGCGACGGATCGCGCTGACCCGCTGTCGCCGGATGACGCTGCCCCGCCTGCGGCGGCGCGGTGCAGCAACTCCGCGAGATTGCGGCGCACCCGGCCCATCTGCGCCCGGCTGTGATCGTTGGTGTCGTATTCGACCTGCACCGTCAGCCGCGCCCCCAGGGTGAAGGCGGTCAGCTTGGGCGGCATCCCGGGCCCCATGGCGAGCAGGTTGTCGCGCACCAGCCGCACCCCTTCGGGGACGATGTGGTCCGGCACCCGGCCGATGTTCGACAGCGCGATACTGGGCTGTTCCGCGAGCATCCGGGCGGTGGCCTCGTCGCGAATGTATCTGCCCGCCAACGCCACCCGCGCGGGGTCGCGACGCTCGAGCGCCGCGCGGACGTCGGCGTGCACCACCTGCCCCAGGTCGAACGGATCGGCGGATTCGGCCACCGCCAGGAGCGTGCCCCAGCCGGAGGCGCAGTTGAGCACCGTCTCGTCGGGCAGCCACGGATCCATGGCCGCCCGCATATCGGCGGCATAGCCGCAGACCATCGGCAGTGCGCCGACGCCGCCCAGTTCGGCTCGCACCGCGGCCAGCGCACACCCGCTCAGCAGGGCGTTCACCCCGATTCCGGCCGCGCGCGCCGCCGCGGCGAAGGCCGCGGTCACCTCCGGTTCCAGTTCGATCCGCTCGGCGACGAAGAGTCCGCGTCCCGATCCGGCCGTGCCGTCGCGGGGCAGGCGCGCGGGCGGCTCACCGATGATCGTGCGCATCGCCGCGAGCAGTTCGGCGACTTCCGCTTCGGAGACGACGGCGGTGAGGCGCTCATCGACCGCTTGCGGCAGTTCATGATTCGCGCGCACCGGCATGGGCGCGCCACGGCGGTGGGCGGTATAGCGCCGCCACATCTCGTCCAGCAACGCGAAAGCCGAACGGCCATCGGTGATTCCGTGGTGAATGACGAGCACGATGCGGGTCCGGTCGTCCTCGCGGAACACCCGCGCGAAGAACAAACCGTCGTCCCACGGTTGCGGCTGATTGACGAAGTCGACGTATTCGATGTCGCCGCCGGGACTTTCGGTGACCGGGGGACGGTAGCCCTGGACGTGGCGGAGCACGAGCATCCCGCCGTCGTCGACTCGGCGGCAGCTGAGCAGCGGATGTCCGGCAGCCAGTTCGGCGAGCACCGTGCGTAGCAGTTCGGTGTCGAATTCCCCCTCGACGGCCGATCCGATGAACAGCGCCATTCCGCCGACCGGCACGGAACCGAAGGTGGCGTGTTCCTGGAAGTAACCCGATTCGAAGGGCGATATCGGACGTTGCGTGACCATACCGAGAACCATACAGCCGTTTCAAACACTTGTCACAAACATTTGTTTGAAACATGCGTCAGCGAGTACTTGCTACCCTGCCGACGTGGGAACACGTGAGGATCTGCTCTCAGCCGCCAAACACTGCCTGGCCGAACGCGGCTACGCCCGGACCACGGTGCGCGATATCGTCGCCGCCTCGGGGAGCAACCTCGCCGCGATCAACTACCACTTCGGCACCCGCGACGCCCTGCTCACCCAGGCCATGATCGAATCGTCCGCCGAGGCCGTGCAACAGATCCTCGACGCGCTCGCCGAGAGCAGCGAACCGCATCCGGCCGAGCGGCTGCTCACTTTCCTGAGGCGTCTCATCGCCACCTTCACCGACCAGCGGGCGCTGTGGGCGGCGAATATCGAAAGTCTCGCCCAGGCATTGCATTCCGGTGAGGTCAAGGCCGACATCGCGGCCAAACAGCGCGAGGGAAAAGCGGCACTGACTCGAATGTTGTTGCCTGCCAGGGATATCGAGGACGACGACGGCGGTCCGATCGGCGTGCTGCTCTGGACGCTACTCGACGGCCTGCTCGTCCAGTGGTTGCTGGACCCGAAGTCCGCCCCCTCGGCCGAGCAGCTCGTCGCCGGTCTGCGCATCCTCGCCCCGATGCTGTAGCCGCCGGGACGGACGCGACCGTCGACGAATCGCGCCGGTCACGCGGGCCGGCAAACGGTCATCGGCGCACCGGCACCGACCAACCTCACGCGCCGAGGACCACGCGAAGCACACTGCCCGTTCCCGTGGTGACCAGCAGCGCACGGTCGTCGATGGGGATTCTCGAGACCGAGGTGGCCGGCACGCCCAGGTCGGCGACCGTGCAGACCCCGCCGGTGGCCGGGTCGACGCGGACCACGCGAGCGGTCGTGGTCGCGACGTACAGCATGCCGTCCGGGCCCACGGTGAGATCGTCGGGCAGGGCGGTCAGCGGGAGAGCACCGACGGTGACCGAGGCGACGGTCGTCTGCGCCTGCGGAGCGTCGACGGGGATGCGGACGATGCGGCCGTCGAGGCTCTGATAGAGAGTCGCGTAGAGCGAATTACCCTGCAATACAATGCCGTTCACGCCGGAGGCGGCCGCGCGTGCGGTCCAGTCCGCGTCGACGGAGCCGCCGGGCCGCACCTTCACCACGCCGTGCGCGGTATCGGCGACATACAGATTGCCCGCCCCGTCGAAGGTCGCGCCGTTGGCCATGCCGAGACCGGAGACGTAGACCTGCGGCACCGGATGGTCTGCGCCGGGATCGAATCGCACCACGCCGGAGTTGTGCGCGCCGGGCAGCAGTCCGGCCGACGAGTCGCCGAAGACGACGTACAGCGCACCGTCGGGCCCGAGCCGGATGGCGCCGGGCGCGTCCACCGGCACCTCCGCGGTGACATGGCCCGCGGAATCGTAGCGCTGCACCACATTTCGGAAGACCCGCGAGACCCAGAGGTTACCTCGGGCGTCGTAGCCGAGGTTCTCCGCGAAATCCAGCAGCGGAGCCGAGGCGGGCAGCACCTGCTCCACCGATGCGGCCGGACAGCCGGGCGCCTCGGCGTGCACCGGGGCGAGCGCGGCCGGAAGCACGGCCGCGGCGCTCACCCATACTGTCGCGAGGACACCCACACCCACGACATGTCCGACGCGGTTCGCACCGGCCCGGCCGAGCCGAGAGATCCGTCGCCGGCCGCGGTGTGCAGCCCACGGGAACGAACCACCCATCACGGCCCTCCTGCCGTTCGCCTGCATACCCGTGCGACCGTCTTCGCGCCCGGGCGTCGACGCCACCCGGACCGGTCGGCGGGTCCGGCCGAATCCTACGTGCCGCGGTCCGGAGACGCCCGGGCTCGGGCACACCGACCACACCCGCACAGCAGCCCGCCGCAACACGGCAGTGGGGGCCGCGGTCGACCGCAGTCCGGCTCATATAGGTCGCGTGGCCTGTAAGCGACTGTGTACCTTGACATTCCGAGGCGTTAGGACCCACCGTCCGCGCCCCGCCCGACCCCGCCGGCTCCCGCCTCGATTCGCCGGCACCGAACTCCGCTCCCGACCGCCCCGCACAGCGTAAGGTCGACCCTGGAACCGGGTCCGGGACGGTCTCTACGGCTGTCACCGCAGGTCGGCCCGGCCGGATCCGTGTCGGTGTTCGGCAACCGTGCTGGAGGTCCTCGCGTGCCCGACCGTGAATCGTTCGACTACATCATCATCGGAGCGGGGAGCGCGGGCTGCGTCCTCGCCCATCGCCTCACCGAGGATCCCCAGGTCTCGGTCCTGCTGCTGGAGGCCGGTCCCGACGACCGTGCCGACGAGATCAAGATACCGGCGGCGTGGGGGAAATTGATTCGCACCCAATGGGATTGGCGATACGAGACCACGCCGCAGAAACATCTCGGCGGCCAGCGCGCGTACTGGCCGCGGATGAAGGCGCTGGGCGGCTGTTCGTCGATGAACGCGATGATCTTCATCCGCGGCAATCGCGCCGACTACGACGGCTGGCGGCGCGACTTCGGCGCGGTCGGCTGGAGCTACGAGGACGTTCTGCCCTATTTCGTGCGGTCGGAGACCAACACCGGCCTGCGTTCGCCCTATCACGGCACCGACGGCCCGCTGCACGTCGAGAACCGCCGCTTCACCCACGAGCTGACCGATGCCTGGATCGCCGCCGCGGCGGCCGCGGGCCTGCCCCGCACCGACGACTTCAACGGCGCGACGCAGGAGGGTGTGGGCCGCTATCAGGTCACCCATCGCAACGGCCGCCGCTGGTCCACCGCCGACGGCTATCTGCGCCCGGCGCTGGACCGGCCGAATCTGACGGTGCGGACCGAGGCGCACGCCACCGCGCTGGTACTCGACGGCACCCGTGCGGTCGGCGTCAGCTATCGCCGCCACGGCAGCGAGCACACGGTGCACGCCGAGGCCGAGGTACTGCTGTCCGGCGGTGCGGTCAATTCGCCGCAGTTGCTGATGCTTTCCGGTATCGGGCCCGCGGCGCATCTGCGCGACCTGGGCATCGATGTGGTGGTGGACCTGCCCGGCGTCGGCGAGAACCTGCACGACCACCCGGTGACCCCGATTCTGTGGCGCACCCGCGGCGTCTCCGATCTCGCCGATTTCGAGACCCCGTTCCGGCTCGCGCAGTGGCAGGCCCTCGGTCGAGGGCCGCTGACCTCCAATGTCGGCGAGGGCGGCGGATTCGTGCGCACCCGCGAGGGCCTCGAGGGTCCCGACATCCAGTACCACGTCGCGCCGACGGCGTTCTACGACAACGGTTTTCACGAGAACATCGCTCCGATGTTCACCGCCGGGCCGACGCTGGTCGACGTGCACAGCCGCGGCCGGTTGCGGTTGCGGTCGGCGGATCCGCTGTGGAAGCCGGAGATAGATCCGGCCTACTTCTCCGACCCGCGCGATGCGGATGCCCTGCTCGCCGGCTGCCGGCAACTGCTCGAGATCGCGCGGCAGCAGCCGCTGGCCGCCCACCTCGACCGCTCCTACCTGCCCGAAGACGCCGACCGGATCGACGAGGACGGCTGGCGGGCCCATATCGCCCGCTGGACGCAGACGCTGTTCCACCCCGTCGGCACCTGCGCCATGGGTACCGGCGAGACCGCGGTGGTCGACCCCGAACTGCACGTCCACGGCGTGAGCGGACTGCGCGTGGTCGACGCCTCGGTCATGCCCCGCATCGTCCGCGGCAATACCAACGCGCCGACCGTCATGATCGGCGAGAAGGCGGCCGACCTGATCCTCGGCCGCACCCCGTCGGCCACCACCGGCACCGCGACGAAGGAGGCCACCCGATGACGACAGTGAACGAGATCCGCGAGCTCGACACGCACGCCACCTTCGACGTGCACGATCCCGGTACCGGCGAGGTGGTGGGCACCTACCCGATCCACACCGAGGCCGATGTCGAGGCGGCGGTGGCCCGAGCCCGCACGGCATACGACTGGTGGTCCGGCCTCGACTACGCCGAACGGGCCCGGCGCCTGGCCGGATTCGCCGGACTGCTGGCCAGGCGGATGCGGCAGCTGGCCGCGGTGATGCACGACGAGACCGGTAAGCCGTATTCCGATGCCGCGCTCGAGGTGGCGCTGAGTCTCGACCATCTGAAGTGGGCCGGCCGCAACGCTCCGAAGGTGTTGGGCCGCAAGAGCGCCCGGGTGGGACTGCTCACGATCAACCAGGCGGCGTCGGTGGAGTACAAGCCGCTCGGCGTCATCGGCGTGATCGGGCCCTGGAACTATCCGGTGTTCACGCCGCTGGGTTCGATCGTGTACGCGCTGGCGGCGGGTAACGCCGTGGTGTTCAAACCCAGCGAATACTCCCCCGGCGTCGGGCGCTGGCTGGTCGACATGTTCGCCGAGGTCGTCCCGGAACAGCCGGTGCTGCAACTGATCACGGGCGAGGGGCCGACCGGTGCCGCGCTGTGCCGATCGGGTGCGGACAAGATCGCCTTCACCGGCTCCACGGCGACGGCCAAGAAGGTGATGGCCGCCTGCGCCGAGAGCCTCACGCCGCTGGTCGCCGAATGCGGTGGCAAGGATGTGCTGCTCGTCGACGCCGACGCCGATCTCGACGCCGCGGCCGACGCCGCACTGTGGGCCGGGATGGCCAATGCCGGTCAGTCCTGTATCGGCACCGAACGGGTCTACGTGCACGAGCGCGTCTACGACACCTTCGTCGAGACCTTGGTGACGAAGGCGAAACAACAACGCGCGGGCAATGATTCGGGCGCCAAGATCGGCCCCATCACGATGCCGAAACAGCTCGAGGTGATCCGCCGCCACATCGAGGACGCCGTCGCGCGGGGCGGACGGGCGCTGACCGGCGGCGCCGACTCCATCGTCGGGCAGGTGGTGCAGCCGACCGTGCTGGTCGACGTGCCCGAGGACGCCCCGGCCGTCACCGAGGAAACCTTCGGGCCCACCCTGACCGTCGCGAAGGTGCCCGATATGGATACCGCGATCGCCCGCGCCAACGACAGCCGCTACGGGCTGTCCGCGGCCGTGTTCTCGAAGGCACGCGGGCGGGAACTGGCCGACCGGCTGCGCACCGGAATGGTCAGCGTCAACGCGGTTTTCACCTTCCCGCAGATTCCGTCGCTGCCCTTCGGTGGTGTCGGCGACTCCGGCTTCGGCCGCATCCACGGCCCCGACGGCTTGCGTGAATTCACCTACGCACACGCCGTCGCGCGGCAGCGCTTCCCCTCGCTACTCGCCCTGACGACCTTCGATCGCACACAGAAGGCCGACGACACCATGGCCACTCTGATGGCGCTGCTGTTCGGCCGGCACTGATCCACACAGCACGAAGGCCACGTCCGGCGCGGAGCCGGGCGTGGCCTTCATGCTGTGTACGACCTGTGTGGACTACTTTCCGGTCTGCTCGTGCAGTGCCTTCTTCGCGGCCTGCTGCGCGGCGTCGACCTGCTTTTCGAACTTGCCGCTGGTCTGCTTGTCGACCAGATCGCCGACCTTGTCGATCACCGGGTCGAGTTTGTCGGCATTCTTGGCCGCCAGGTCGGCTGCCTTACCGGCGGCATCCTTGAGCTGGTCGAACATACCCATGAGCGGTTCTCCTGATCTCGAAACAGTATTCGTAGGCTAACGCCTATTCAGCCGCTTCGGCGCGGCGCCGCACCCGGCGAGCCGCGGCGACCATATTGCGCAGCGACGGGTCCAGCTGCCAATAGTGGCGAGTCTTCAAACCGCCGTCCGGATTCGCCCACAGCCGCTGCGGTGTCACGGCTTCGGCTGCGGCGGTGAGCAATTCGTCGATCTCGTCGATGTCCGGAATGCGCGCCGAACGGCTCTCGTACACACCCGGACCCACGCCGTGGCTCAGGCCGTGCCCCTCCTCCACATCCTCGGTCAGCGCCTTGAGCACCCATTCCAGGGAGCGGGTCGCGACGATGGCGGTGACGTCGGCGTCGAGTTCCTCGATGGCACGCACGATTTCGGAGCGGGCCGAGTAGGCGATATGGGTGTGGATCTGGGTGTCGGGGCGCACCCCGGAGGTCGCCAGCCGGAACGCGTTGACCGCCCAGCGCAGATATTCGGTGCGCCCGTCGGGTCGCAGCGGCAGCAGCTCGCGGACCGCCGGTTCGTCGACCTGGATGATCGCCACGCCGGCCTTCTCGAGATCGGCCAGTTCGTCCCGGATCGCGAGCGCCACCTGATCGGCGGTCTCGTACAGCGGCTGGTCCTGGCGCACGAACGAGCGGGCCACCATCGTCACCGGACCGGTCACGATGCCCTTCACCGGCTTGTCGGTGAGCGACTGCGCGTAGGTGATCCACTCCACCGACATCGGCTTCGGCCGCGACACGTCGCCGTAGATGATCGGCGGCCGCACGCACCGCGAGCCGTAGACCTGCACCCAGCCGAAGTGGGTGGTGGCGAAACCGTCGAGCAGTTCGGCGAAGTACTGGATCATGTCGTTGCGTTCGTGCTCACCGTGCACGAACACGTCGAGGCCGATGTCTTCCTGCAGGCGGATGGTCGACTCGATCTCGGCCTCGATGCGCTTGCGGTACTCCTCGTAGGACAGCCGGCCTTCGCCCAGGTCGTAGCGGGCCTGGCGCACCGCGTCGGTCTGCGGAAAGGAACCGAGCGTGGTCGCCGGAACCAGCGGCAGATTCAGCCGCTCCCGCTGCGCCTTGGCGCGCACCTCGTACGGTTCGCGCTCGCGCATCTGCGGGGTCACCGCGTAAACCCGTTGCCGCACAGCATGTTTCTGCTTGAAGTGCACCGAGGTCGGCCGCTTGGCCCACTTCGCCGCGGTCTCGCCCCCTTCCCCGCCGCGATGCACTTCCGTCAGCGCCTTCGCCAGCGAAACGACCTCGAGCACTTTCTGTTTCGCGAAGGCCAGGCGGTCGGCGACATTGCCCTCGATATCGTATTCGACCAGCAGGTCGTAGGGCACGTGCAGCAGCGTGGTCCCGGTGGACACGACGAGGTCCGGGCACACCTTCGACAGCGCGTTGAGGTATTCCAGGGTGACCAGCCGGTCGGCACGCCAGACGTTGGTGCCACTGATCACGCCGGCGTAGAGCCGCTTGCGCCGGATTCCGGGAATCTCGGCGAGTTCCTCGGGCCGGGTGCGGTGGCTGGCCAGGTCCAGGCCGATCGCCTCCACCGCGGTACCCGCCAGAATCCGCACGGCCTCGGCGAAATCGCCGTACTGGCCGGTGACGAGGATGCGCGGACGCAGCGCGGACGTCGACAGTCGCTGATAGGCCCGCTCGAACGCGGCCAGCTCCTCCGGGGTGCGCTCACTGGTGAAGCACGGCTCGTCGAACTGCACACAGGTGGAACCGCGCTTGGCCAGGATCTCGAGCAGCTGTTCGTAGACCGGCAGCAGCTTGTCCAGCAGGGTCAGCTTGTCGAATTCGGTCTCACCCGGCACCTGCCCGGCCTTCGACAGCAGCAGCAGCGACAGCGGGCCCAGCACCACCGGCCGCAGTTCGATACCGCGGTCCATCGCCCGATCCCACTCCTCCAGCAACGCCTCGGGATGCAGCGAGAATTCGGTATCGGCGTCGAGTTCGGGCTGACGGTAGTGGTAGTTGGTGCCGAACAGCCGGACCAGTTCCAGCGGCGGCAGATCGGGCCGGCCGCGCGCCATCAGGAAGTAGAAGTCGAGCGGGTGCAGCTGTTCGCGATATGACTCGAACCGCTTCGGGACCGCGCCGAACAGCAGCGCGTTGTCGAGGATGTGGTCGTAGAAGGAGAAGGTGTTACCGGGTACCTGCGTCAGTCCGGTCGCGGCCAGCTCGGAGAACTGGGTGTCCTGGATCTCGCGCCCGACCGCGAGCAACTCCTCGCGGGACAGGGTGCCGTGCCAGTAGGACTCCAGTGCGCGCTTGAGCTCCCGGTGCGGACCGATCCGCGGGTAACCCAGGATGCTCGATCCGAAACCGTCGGTGACGTTGACCATGAGCGGGACTCCCTTTCGAGCTGCGGTCGAGGACCTTACTGCAGCTTATGCCTGTGTTTTTTGGCCTCCGCTTCGCTCCGGCGTGTTCGCGGCCCCCAGGGCTCGTCGTTCGGGCACCACTGCTTGCTCCTTCGTCGCCTACGCAGCGGCACCCGAACGACGAGCCGGCCGCGAACGGTCGCTCGTAAGACTCGCTCCGTGCCGACCGAGAAGTCGACAAGCACGATTCCCGTCAACGGTTGGCGAGTCCTGCGGGGCGAAGCTCTGTTGAGAGCCCGATCGGTCAGCGGTTGTACTGGTAGAAGCCCGCTCCCGTCTTCTTCCCCAGCAGCCCGGCCTCGACCATGCGCATGAGCAGCGGCGGCGCCGAGTAGAGCGGCTCCTTGAATTCGGCGTACATGGAGTCGGCGATCGACTTCACCGTGTCGAGGCCCACCAGGTCGGTCAGGGCGAGCGGACCCATGGGGTGGGCGCAGCCGAGCACCATCGCCTTGTCGACGTCTTCCTTGGTGGCGAAACCGGATTCGACCATGCGGATGGCCGAGAGCAGGTACGGCACGAGCAGCGCGTTGACGACGAAGCCGGAGCGGTCGGCGGAGCGCACGACCTGCTTGCCGAGGACCTCACCCGCGAAGGCTTCGGCGCGCGCGGACACCGCTTCGCTGGTCTTGAGGGTGGTCACGAGTTCGATGAGCGGCAGCACCGGCACCGGGTTGAAGAAGTGCATGCCCACGACCCGCTCGGGGTTGTTGGTGGCGACGGCGATCTTCATGATCGGGATCGAGGATGTGTTGGAGGCCAGCACGGCATCCGGGTCGGTGACGACCTTGTCGAGCTCGCTGAAGATCGCGGTCTTGACGTCTTCGCTCTCGACGACGGCCTCGACGACCAGCTGCCGGTCGGCGAAGTCACCGAGGTCGGAGGTGAACCGCAGCCGCCACGCGGCCTGTTCGCGCTCCCGCTCGGTGATCTTGCCGCTGCTCACACCGCGATCCAGCGATCGCAGGATGCGGGCGCGGCCGGCGGCAGCCAGTTCCCGGGTCTGTTCGAACACGAGCACATCGACATGCGCCCGGGCGCAGACCTCGGCGATTCCGGCGCCCATCTGTCCGGCGCCGATGATTCCGACGCGCTGAATCTTTTCGCTGCTGCTCACGTCCCGCTCCTGCTGGTTGTGTGGCGGTGGATTGGGTGAAGGGGCTCACACCCTTCGGTCACTTCAGTTATAGGGAGGTGACTTCAGTTATAGGGAAAAGCCCTCCCCGCCGGGGCTGTTCGGACGGGAAGGGCTTCGGACACTCGTTGCAGGAGTGCCCATGTCGGGTGGTGAGGTAACCCGGCGGCGACAGGTCGCCGCCGGGTCGGTATCACCGTCGCCCGAAAGGGGCGACCGAGTTATCTCAGTGGAACTGGCCCTCTTCGGTGGAGCCCTTCAGGGCCGCCGTCGAGGTGTTCGGGTCCACGGTGGTGGCGATGGTGTCGAAGTAGCCGGCACCGACCTCACGCTGGTGCTTGATGGCGGTGAAGCCACGCTCGGCGGCGGCCTTGAACTCGCGCTCCTGCAGGTCGACGAAGGCGGTCATGCCCTCGCGGGCGTAGCCGTAGGCCAGGTCGAAGGCCGCGTAGTTGAGCGAGTGGAAGCCCGCCAGGGTGATGAACTGGAACTTGAAGCCCATCGCGGCCAGCTCGCGCTGGAACTTCGCGATGGTGGCGTCGTCCAGGTGCGCCTTCCAGTTGAACGACGGCGAGCAGTTGTAGGCCAGCAGCTGGTCCGGGAACTCGGACTTGACGCCCTCGGCGAACTTCCGCGCGACCTCGAGGTCCGGAATACCGGTCTCCATCCAGATCAGGTCGGAGTAGGGGGCGTAGGCCTTGGCACGCGCGATGCAGGGCTCGATGCCGTTCTTGACGTGGTAGAAGCCCTCGGCGGTGCGCTCACCGGTGATGAACGGACGGTCGCGCTCGTCGACGTCGGAGGTGATCAGGGTGGCGGCCTCGGCATCGGTGCGGGCGATGACGACGGTCGGGGTGTCGGCGACGTCGGCGGCCAGGCGAGCCGAGGTCAGGGTGCGGATGTGCTGCTGGGTGGGGATCAGCACCTTGCCACCGAGGTGGCCGCACTTCTTCTCCGACGCCAGCTGGTCCTCCCAGTGGGTACCGGCGGCACCCGCGGCGATCATGGCCTTCTGCAGCTCGTAGACGTTCAGCGCGCCACCGAAGCCGGCCTCACCGTCGGCGACGATCGGCACGACCCAGTTGTCGACGGAGGTGTCGCCCTCGACCTTGGCGATCTCGTCGGCGCGCAGCAGCGCGTTGTTGATGCGGCGCACGACCGACGGCACCGAGTTGGCCGGGTACAGCGACTGGTCCGGGTAGGTGTGGCCGGACAGGTTCGCGTCACCGGCGACCTGCCAACCGGACAGGTAGATGGCCTTCAGGCCGGCACGCACGGCCTGCACGGCCTGGTTACCGGTCAGAGCGCCGAGCGAGTGGATGTACTCGCCCTCGGCGTTGACGCCCTCCCACAGCAGCTCCGCACCCCGGCGGGCAAGCGTGTGCTCTTCCACGACATTGCCCTGCAGCTGCACGACCTGCTCGGCCGTGTACTCGCGGGTGATGCCCTTCCAGCGCGGGTTGGTGTCCCAGTCCTTCTGGATCTCCGCAGCGGTCTTCGGGGTGCCGACGTTCGACATCTGATGACTCCACTTCTTCGTTCGGTCTCGGTTGCCCGCTCGCCGGACATCCGCGCCGACTACGGGTCGCGATGTCCGAACTCTGCTGGAGCGGCAATTTGCAGGGTTGCTATGCCCAACGGGTGTACTTCCACACGATGGCACAACTAAAAATTGCCGTCTACCTGTTGCAAGTGTGAATCTCCGCTAGCTTTGCAGGGGTCTTTGCTAAGCCTGCAAAATTTGCCTGTTAATTGCACGCCCCACTTCTACTGGCGAGTAGGGCTGACATGCGGTTTTACGTAACGCCCGTACTGTTTCAGTGAGCCTTACCACCGCGACGATTCGGGAGCACGCATTGCCGACTGTGAGGACCTTCACAAGCGAGGGCAGCCGCCCTCGGTGTGCGCCGCGCCACTCCCGGCTCCGTACGATTCGGACATACCTCGGCGGCCCGGCCGACCGGCTGCGACACTGATCGTCGTGCCCCGGGGGTCGGCACCGGAACCCGGAAAGGAACACGATGCGCACACTGTGGACCGCGATCGCGGGCGTCGCCTGCTCCCTGGCACTGGCCGCGACGGCCGCCGTGATCGAGGCGCCCGGCGCCGCGGCGGACACGCCGGCGGTGCAATCGGTGGAGCCGCTGTCCGCGGCGGCGACGCTGCCCGGCTCCGTGGATTCCCAGCGCATCCTCTATACGACGAGCACGGTCGGGAACCAGCCGACCCTCGCGAGCGCCGCGGTGTACTTCCCGCCGGGACCGGCCCCGGCCGGCGGCTGGCCGGTCGTCGCCTGGGCGCACGGTACCGTCGGCCTGGGCGACAGCTGCGCCTACAGCATCGCCGGCCCCGGCGATGTGGACCGGGACTGGACCTATCTGGGCACCTGGCTGAAGCAGGGCTATGCGATCGTGGCCGCCGATTACGCGGGCCTCGGCACGCCCGGCGACCACCCGTACCTCAACGGCGTCGTCGAGGCGCACAACGTGGTCGACGCCGTGCGAGCCGCCGTCGGCCACTACTCGCAGCTGTCACGCAAATGGGTGGTGGTCGGCCAGTCGCAGGGTGGTGGCGCGGCGATGTTCACCGCGCGCTACGCGACCGAATTCGGCGGGCCGGAGCTGGACTACCGAGGCGCGGTCGGCACCGGTGTGCCGGCCTATATCGAGGACATCCTGATGCCACTGGGCCCGGGCATCCCGCCGGTGAAGCTGAGCCCGCACACCACCGGCTACGTGCTCTACATCCTCAACGGCCTGCGCACCACATTCCCCGAACTCGGCATCGAATCCTTCCTGAACGACTCGGGCCGGGACTGGCTCGACCGCGCGAAGGACGAATGCCTCCTTCCGCTCGGTGACGATCTGGCCGCCGCCGGTGTGGTGATCGGCGATCTGTTCACCCGCCCGTTGGCACAGATTCCGGATCTGCACGGTTTGCTGGCCGGCTACCTCGGGTTGCCCGAAACCGGTTACGACAGGCCGCTTTTCATGGGTCAGGGCCTGCGCGACACCGATGTGATCACCCCCGAGACGCTGCGCTACGCGGGAGTTCTGGCCGCCAACCGGCAGCCGCTGACCTTCCGGGTCTATCCCACCGATCACAGCGGCACGGTCAACGCCTCACTGGTCGATTCGTTGCCGTTCGTTCGCGGCCTGTTCGCCTGACAGGACAATCCGGTCGGTTATTCGGTTGTGCTATTTCACAGCCGGATTCCCGCGCCGATCGGTGCCCGTCGGGGAATTCCCATTACCGACACGACGCCGCGCACGAGAGCGGTTATCCTCGCCCTCACGTGTGACGATCTGGCGACGGGACGCGACGACCGGCGGGCCCGCCCACTCGCGCACGCTGATCGGGAGCATGTGATGCGTGACATCGTCGAGGACCTGCTACGGGTCTGGCACAGCGGCCGCACGGGCGGCCTGGCAACCCTGGTCCGTACCTTCGGCAGCTCCCCCTTACCGGTGGGCTCGGCGATGCTCGTCGACCCCGACGGCGGTGTGCACGGATCGGTCTCCGACGGCTGCTATGAGGCGGCCGTCTACGAGGCCGCGGTGGAGGCCGCGCGCACCGGTCACCGGGAGTTGCGGCGTTTCGACGCGACCTCCGGATTCGAGGTGAGCGCCGAATGCGGGACCATCGACGTGTTCGTGGAACCGTTCTCCCGCAACGACTTTCCGGAATTCGCGGCGGTGGCCGGGGATATCGCGCGGCACAAGCCGGTCACGGTGTTCACCGTCGTGTGGCACAGCGATCCGGAGGTGATCGGCCAGCATCTGGTCACCGACCGCCGGCACAACACCGAGCTGGTGTCGCTGCCGGAATCGGATGTGTTCGTCTCCTCCCACACCGCGCCGCCGCGACTGATCATCTTCGGCGCCAACACCTTCGCCGCCGCCTTGACGACCCAGGCCCGGCTGCTGGGCTATCGGGTGACCATCTGCGATCCGCGCGAGGCCTTCGCCGTTCCCGCGTCGTTCCCGGGCGCGGAGGTGGTGGTGGACTGGCCGCACCGCTACCTCAACGCCCAGGCCGGCGCCGGGACCATCGACCGGACCACCGCGATCGTCGCCGCGACCCAGGACCCGAAGTTCGAGATCCCCCTGCTCACCGTCGCGCTGCGGCTGCCCGAACTGGGCTATCTGGGTGCGCTCGGCTCACATTCGGCACACGACCATCGGCTCGAGGCCTTGCAGGCCGGCGGATTCGGCGCCGACACACTGGCACGGTTGCACGCACCGGCCGGCTTCGACATCGGCGCCCGCACTCCGATGGAACACGCCGTGGCGATCGCGGCCGAACTGCTCGCGGTGCGGTCCGCGGGGTCGCGCCGGACCCCGGCACACGCCACGGCCGCCGCCTCCTGATCGGCGCCGCGGGTCGGCGACTTCTAGGGTTCGAACCAGTCACGTGCCGAACGTCGCAGCAGCAACCCGACGACCAGCACCGAGACCACGGGCCCGAGCCAGCCGGGCGGGCGGCCCACGACGATCGAGGGCACCGTCCACAGTGCGTTGAGTACGGCGAGCAGCACCGCGCCGATCCGGATGCTCGCGCCGACGGCGCCGAAGGCCAGGGCGACCGCGCCCAGTACCCAGCTCGCGATGAACGACAGCCCGGTGATCAGTGCGACATGCGAGCCGGACAGCCAGCCCGCGGTGACGGTGCAGCCGATGCCGACCGCGGCCAGTCCGAGCGCGAGTACCTGCGCCGCCCGAACCGCGAAGGGCATCCGGTAGACCGATACGTCGTCGGCCGGCGGTGCGGCGACCGGGTCGGGAGCGGACTCGAGGGCGGGGCCAGGGCTCGGGTCGGTGTCGGTGTCTGCGACCGGCTCGGGGGTGGCAGCGGGGTCTGGTGCGGGGTCGGGCATCAGCTCACCTCTTCCGGAACTCCGGTTCGACGATCCTGGTGTTTCGGCGATCCTCTGTTTCGGCGGTCCGGGGCACCGAACATCGGCCCACGGCGCGCGGACGACGACAAAGCCCGTTCGAAATGTACCGCTCTGCGCCGCCCCGGCCTCCGCATACGCACGGCGCGGCGAAATCCGTGCGCCGGCCGTGTGACCGATGCCGTGTGACCCGACGCCCCACAGCGCCCAGCCGACAGTGTCAGCGGTCGCCGGCCGGATCGGCCAGCTTCTCGACCACGACCTCTGCGAGCACCCGCTGCCGCAGCGACAGGTCGATCTCGCCGGCCACGGCCATCACCACCGCCGCCGCCGAGGTGGCAACCGCGTCGGCGAGGATCGCGGGCCATTCCGGCCGGTCGGGTCCGGCCAGCGCGGCGATCACCGCGGCGGCCGCGGCATCACCGGCGCCGGTCGGATTACCGGACAGCGGCTCGGACAGGGCGGCCGACCACGCGCCCTCCGGTGTCACCGCGACCATGCCGTCCGCGCCGCGGGTCACGATCACCGCTGCCGCGCCCGCGTCCACCGGCACGGCGGCCACCGCGGCCACCTCCTCGGTCGTGGCCGGGTGCGCGCCGGTCAGTCCCGTGAGTTCGTCGAGGTCCGGCATGAGGATCACCCCGGGTACCCGGGCGGCGGCTTCGAGGGCGAGACCGTCCACATCGCAGATCACCGGAACTCCGGCGTCGATGCCGATGCGGGCCAGGTCGGCGGGCAGCGACGCGCGGACGCCGCCGGGCAGCGATCCGGAGACGACAATGCCGCCGGCCTCACCGACCAGCCCGCCCACCCGCACCAGTAGTTGATCCACCGCATCCGGATTGGTGAGCCGTGCCCCCGGTTCCCAGAGCGAGGTCGCCGAACCGTCGTGACATTCGCTGATCACGACGGTGCGGCGCACCCACGGCAGCGCGTGCACGAAATCCACCGGCAGTTCCCGTTCGGCGGCCGCGGAGAACGTGTGATCGGCGAAACCCGTTGCGCGCGAATATTTACCGATCTGATTGAGCACGCGTGTGACGTTGATGCCCTTACCGCCGACACGCTGCTCTACGGACGAAACCCGATGCGCCCGTCCGGGTTCGAAGTTCTCGACGCGATAGGTCATATCGTAGGCCGGGTTCAGCGTCACGGTCAGAATCACCTCAACCACTGTCCTCGCCGCAGCACCGCACGCAACTCCAGATCCGAATCCACGACCAGCACGTCGGCGGACATCCCCGGCCGCAGATCACCGACCGCCGTCGCGCCGATCGCGGCCGCCGGTGTGGCCGCCGCCGCGCGCACCGCGTCGACCAGGTTCACACCGCATTCGTGCACCGCCCAGCGCAGGCACTGCAACTGGGTCGCGGTCCCTCCGGCCAGCGCACCGCCCGGCACCGCGTGGCGCTGGTGACCGATGCCATGCAGGCGGCGGG
>NZ_PYHT01000016.1:0-169990 GCF_003023875.1 Nocardia sp. MDA0666 | reverse complement strand
CTCTGTCGCATCGGCAGATTTTGACTATTTTGTCCGGTTTGTTGCTGGGGATGTTCTTGGCGGCGCTGGATCAGAATATTGTGAGTGTGGCGATCGTTCGGATCGCGAATAGTTTGCATGGTTTCGATCAGCAGGCGTGGGCGACGACGGCGTATTTGATTACGGCGACGATTTCGACGCCGTTGTACGGCAAGTTGGCCGATATCTATGGTCGGAAGCCGTTCTATCTGTTGGCAATCGGTATTTTCGTGGTGGGTTCGGCGGCGTGTACGTTCGCGACGTCGATGTACGAGTTGGCGGCGTTCCGGGCGTTCCAGGGCTTGGGCGCCGGTGGCCTGATGTCCCTGGCGTTCACCATCATCGGGGACATCGTGCCCGCTCGCGAACGCGTGCGGTACCAGGGCTATTTCATGATGGTGTTCGGTACCGCGACGGTCGCCGGCCCGGTGCTCGGCGGCTTCTTCTCCGATTACGACACGCTGTGGGGTATCGACGGCTGGCGTTGGGTGTTCCTGGTGAACGTCCCGATCGGTGTGCTCGCGCTGGCCGTGGTCGCGAAAGTGCTCAACGTGCCGCACGAACGGCAGCGGCATCGCGTGGACTGGTTCGGTGCGATCGCGCTGGCGATCTGTGTGGTGCCGTTGCTGATCGTGGCCGAGCAGGGCCGCGGCTGGGGCTGGGAGTCACCGCGCGCGCTGCTCTGCTACGGCATCGGTGCGGTCGGACTCGTGCTGTTCGTCCTCGTGGAATTCCTGATGAAGGATGCCGCGCTGATTCCGTTGCGGCTGTTCCGGAATTCGACGTTCTCCATCACCATCCTGGGTGGTTTCATCGTCGGTATCGCGATGTTCGGCGCGATCAGTATGGTGCCGCTGTATCTGCAGGTCGTGCGGGGCTATTCGCCCACCAAGGCGGGTTTGCTGATGCTGCCGCTGGTGCTGGGCATCATGATCGGCTCGCTGATCGCGGGGCAGGTCACCAAACTGACCGGCCGCTACAAGATCCTGCCCGTGCTGGGCACCTTCGTCATCGCGTGCGGGGCGGCACTGTACGCGCAGGTGCACTACGACAGCCCGCTGTGGCAGCCGCTGGTGTACAGCGCGGTCATCGGCTTCGGCCTCGGTGGCTGTATGCAGACGTTGATCATCGCGGCGCAGAATGCGGGTCCGCGGTCGGATATGGGTGTGTCGACGGCGTCGGCGACCTTCTTCCGGCAGATGGGCGGCACGCTGGGTGTCGCGGTCTTCCTGACGATTTTGTTCAATCTGTTGCCGCACAAGATCATCGACGCGTTCGGCGGTGTGCTGCCGCCCGGCTTCGACACCGGAGAACTCGATCAGTTGCAGGCCAACACCAGCGGGATCGCGGCACTGCCGGCGCAGGTGCGCGATCCGATCCTGATCGGCTTCACCGACTCCCTGCACGGCGTGTTCTACGCCGCCGCCGGGGTGGCGCTGCTGGCCTGTGTGGTGCTGCTGTTCATGAAAGAGATTCCGCTGCAGGACAGTTCGGCGCCACCTCAGCGCGCCGAGCCGCCGCAGGACGCGCGGACCGTGGCTGAAACCGAAGCCGCCGAGACACCCGAACCCTGGGAGCGGGAGCCGTTGTGGGAGGCGGACGGCGAAGCCGCGCGGCCGGAATCGGCGCCGGCCCTTGCCGAACCGGCTGCGCACACCGCGTTCGCGGAGGCCGCCGGCGACGTGCCCGGAGACGCGCCTGTGTCCGGACGCATCCACCGCGAAGACGGGCAATCCGTACCCGGTGCGGCGCTGACACTGATCGACCAACGGGGACACCAGGTTTCGCGCGCGACGACCGACGGCGCGGGCGGCTACCGCCTGAGCGTGCCGGACGGCGGTAACTATGTACTGATCGTTTCCGCCGAGGGACATCAGCCCGCCGCGGTGAACGTCGCGATCGGTTCCGAACCGCAGATGGTCGATCTCACGTTGCTGGGGTCGGGGGAGCTGTCCGGCATCGTCACCGAGGGGCCGGGCCGGCCGCTCGCGGGCGTGACCGTCACCCTGACCGATCGGCGCGGCGAGGTCGTCGGTGCGGCGGTGACCGGAGCCGACGGCGCCTACGCCTGTCACGGCATCGTCGCGGGCACCTACACCCTGGTCGCGGTCGCCGGACATCGCAGGCCGGATGCCACCACGTTGACCGTCCCCGAGACCGGCATGTTGCGCTACGACATCGAACTCGCGCCGACGGCGGTGCTGTCGGGCCGGGTGCGCTCGGAGCGCGGTCCGGTTGCTCACGCCCACGTGGCGGTGCTGGATTCGGGCGGCGCGGTGGTGGCCGCGGCGTTGACGGACGGGGACGGCCGCTACCGGATCGACGATCTCCCCGCCGGGGACTACACGGTGGTGGGTCGCGGCTATCCGCCGGCCAGTGCACGGGTGGCGGTCGACGGCGTACAGATCGCCCATGACCTGCGGCTCTGCTACGACGGCGCGGCCGACAGATCGTGATCGGTATGCCGCGGCCGGTGCAGCGACACCGGGGTGCGGTGGACATGCGGTAGGTGGGGGTGGCCTCGGACCGGGCCGTATTCGGTAACACTCGCCCCCCTGTCGCCCGGCCCGATATCCCCGGGCTCGATGTCGCCGGGGTCGATGTCATCCGGCCCGATATCGCCGGATCGCAGGGCTGTGCGGTCGAGGATCCGGGCGCACAGCCGGATCACCGCCTCGTCCAGGGTGATGCCGAGTTCGGCGGCGTGCAGGGTGGCCATCTCGACGGCCCCCAGGTCGTCCACGAAAGCCGGATCGGACAGGATCTCGTCCAGGATCATGCCGCTCAGCGCCTGTTCCTGGGTCAGAAGCTCGCCGGGCAGCCAGCTCAGCAACCACTGCCCGGGAAGTGACGGCAGGCGCTGGGCAGATTCCGGGGTGACATCGCTGGTCATCAACCAGTCGGTGATATGAAGCGTCATGGCATTCCCCTTCCACCAAGCCGGCCGCTGCGGCGGTCGTTGCCGCTCCGATAAACGGAGAGCCGGTGGCTATAGCTAAATGCTAAGGACGGCTTTCCGGGGCTGTCAACTAAGCATCTGTGCTTATCTGCGATATCTTCGGGACCTCGATGCCCATCTTCAATCAGATATGCCCAGCGAATATCTGAATTGATTACCGAAGAGTGGTGCGGAGGCGTGAAAGTTGGCTCTGCGGAACGATTTCGAGCGGCGTGTGGCAGAATCCGCAGCAAGCCGGGCACATTCGAGTTATCGGTGAGCTGCGTTCGCCGGGCGTTCACCGGAGTAATGAAAAATTGATGTTCAGCTGATGATGCGATGGGCCACATGTGATTAGAATTCCGCATCGTGACACAATCTGACCCAGACGGTGGCGAACGGATCGGCGAACTGGTGCGCCGGCTCCGTATCGAGTCCGGTCTCACCCAGGCCGCGCTGGCCAAACAGGCGGACTGTTCACGCAGCCTCGTTCAGCAGATCGAGAACGGCACCCGCGTGCCGCCGCTGCCGCTGCGGGAACGTCTGAGTTCGGCGCTGGGGCAGGAACTTCCGATGGACGGCGTCGCCGGCTCGTCCGAACCCGGCGGGCATTACGACCTGCGGATGCGTTTCAACGTGCTTCTCGGCAAGGACCCCGGGGTCGTGGATCGGGTGCTGACGATCGCGCAGACCGTGCTCGACGCCCGCGGTGCGCGCGAGGAGGTGGAGCCGTTGCGCCTCATCGCCGCTCGCCAGCTCGAGCGCGCGGAAGAGCTGCTGGCGCAGATACCTTCGCGCAGTGCGACGGTGTGGGAGTGGAATACGGTCAACGATTGGCTGACCATCCTGGAACAGGCCGAACAGTCCGTGCGCGCCATCCACACCGCCGACCTGGGCACCATCGGCGGTGACGTCGGCGATGACTACCATGCCGCGATCGTGCGCCTCGCCGATGCGGTGCACGAGCCGCGAGTCACGGTGCGGCGCATGTACGTGCTGGATCGCATCGAAGATGTGTGGCCCTACGACGACAAGCTGTGGTGGCAGGCGCGCTCCGGTGTCGAGAGTGTGCTGGTGAAGCGGGAGCACGCGCGCAACGCGCAGAGCATGCTGGTCGTCGACGACCGGTATGTCTGTGTCGGGGAATACGACTACTCCCGCCAGACCCGGGTCGCGACGCGCTTCTCGGTGCTCAAACACGATGTGGCGTTCGCGGTCCGGCGCTTCGAGAAACTCTACGACCTGCGGCGCATCGGTTCGGCGATCGTGGTCAACGATCTGCTGGCCGATCCGCGGCTGGCCCGATTCGACCGCCTGGGCGATGGTGAGGGGCGGGACCTGTTCCGCGAGACGCTCCTTCGCGCCTGGGACGACATCCCGACCCCCGGTCAGGCGTCGCTGGAAACAGGGCGGCTGTGACGAGCGGCCCCCGGCATACCGAGCGGGCCGCCGCCGCGATGATCCTGCGTTCGGAGGAGCGCAAGAAGGAACTGCGCCGGCAGCTGTCGGAGACCGCGCCGTTTCCCGGCCGATCCGGTCGCCGGTATGACGGTGTCCTGGACGCGTACCACGGCGAGACCGGATTCGAGATCGATCCGGCGGCCGCGCGCGCCCTGCGGCGGGCGTGGAACGACCTGGCGCCGCATCGGATCCGGCGCAGAGGTCTGCCGGACTACGACAAGCGGCAACCGCTCGAGTTGCGGGAGTCGGCCGCCGCCCGCCTGTTCGACCGGCTGCACCGCCCCGCCGACGGAGTGACCGGCGTCCGGGTTCGTCCCGACGAGGTTGTCGTGTGCCCATATTCGAGCATGCTGATGCTCGAGGAGGTGATCGCGACCGTCGCGCGTCCGGGCGGAGTGATCGTCTGCCCGGAGGGCTTCTACAAGAACTTCGCCACACACATCGCGAAATTCGATGTGCGCGTGGTGGTTCCGGCGGCCACGCCGGACGATTCGTTCCGCATCGACCCGATCGCATTGGCCCGGGAACTGGCACGCCACGGTGATGCCGTCTGTGCCGTACTGCTGACGCTGCCGGGCAATCCGGTCGTCACGCGGTACTCGCCGGACGAATTGCGGGAAATCGCAGAGGTTCTCGTCGCGGCCGAGGTGCCGGTGGTCTGCGATATGGCCTTCGACCGGCTCGTCGGCGGGCATATCCCGCTCGCGGCGCTGGAGGTGCCGACCGCGCGCGGCTCGGTCCGGTTGTACGACCGGATGGTGACCGTCACGGGTAATTCGAAGGGCTACAACGCTTTCGGACCGTGTAAACTGGGCGCGGCGTGCACCGGTGACGCGCAGTGGCTGGAGCGTATCCGGGCGCGACTCACGATCGCTTTTCAGCGTGAGAGTACGCATCTGGTGCGCGCGGTGCTGGACCATACGCCCGACGCCTATTTCGAGCACAACCGGAAGCTGGTGCGCGAACAGTTCGACACCGCCCTGGACCGGATCGCCACAATCGATGCCGAATTCGGCTCGAATGTTCTGCGGCCGCTGGGCTCCGGCGCGAGCATGTTCCTGTCCGTCGTCGCCGATCCCGCCCTGCTGGACGCGGCGGAAGTGGGCGACAGCGCCGAGCTCGAGGATCTCTTGCTGGCCGGTGCGGGAATCGACAGTGTCGCGCTCGGGCGCACCGGATCACCGCGGACGGGTGCGCGGCTCAACGTCCTCGCACCCCGGCGCGGACCCGGCACCGAATCGCGGGAGTTGATCGACGAACTGTTCGACCGGCTCGGCGGGCTGGTCGCCGAGCTGGCCGGTGGCGCCACCTACCGCGACATCCTGCATCGGCGCGGTCTCTCGGAGCCACCGCCGTGATCGTCGGCGTGCTCCGCGAAACCGCCGCCCGGGAACGGCGGGTGGCGCTGACGCCGGACGGAGTCCGATGCCTGATCGCGGCCGGGATGCGGGTCGTGGTGGAGGCCGGCGCCGGACGGGCGGCCGGATTCGACGACGCCGCCTACCGATTCGCGGGTGCGGCCCTCGTCGGTGGTCCGGGCGCCGTCGTCGCGGCCTGCGATGTGCTGGCGTGGGTGAAGCCGACGACCCACGATCTGCGTGCGATGTCGCGGCGGCCGCAGCTCACGCTGATCGGCTTCCAGGACCCGCTGCGGCGAGCCGCGCAGATCGCCGAACTGCGTGGTTCGGGCGTGGAATCAATTGCGTTCGAGCTGTTTTCCCACGAGGCCGGTGCCTTGGACGCGCTCTCGGCGATGAGCCGGATCGCCGGCAGGGTGGCCTATCTCGCGGGCCGGCGGCTGGTGCCGCGCACCGTGCGCAGGCCGATCCGTTCCCTGATTCTGGGATGCGGGCCGGCCGGACTGTCGGCCGTCGCGGCGGCAGCCGCCTGCGGGGCCGAACCGCCGGTGGTGCTGGGGCGTCGGCCCGAACTGCGACCGGCGCTGAACGCGCAGGGCCCCAACGTCTTTCACTGGTCCCACGACGTCGACGCCGCCCGCGTCCTGGAGCGGATCCGCGCGGACAAACCGGATCTGGTCCTCTGCGCCGCGGTGCGGCGCGGACAACGGGCTCCGCTGCTGGTCGACGGGACCGCACTCGACGCGCTCGGGGACGGCGCGGTCGTGGTGGACCTGACCGCCAAGGCGGGTGGCAACTGTGCGGCGACCGTCACCGACGCGACCGTGGTGCTACCCAACGGCGTCGTGGTGACCCACCGCTCGAACTATCCGGCGCGCCGACCGGCCCCGGCCAGCCGGGCCTACAGTGCGGCGGTAACCGCCGCGATACTGCGACTGGCGGAATCCGGCGTGCCGTGTGATCAGACGGTGTCGGATGTCTTCGCTTCGAATGCTTCCGCCACGATCGGCCGAACCTGATCGATTCCGGCGCCCGGCTGTTCGCGCCGCACCGACGTCATATCCACGTCGGGCAGTCCGCACGCGACGGCCCACTGCCACGGTTCCAGGTCGCCGTCGACGTTCATGGCGAAGCCGTGGCTGGTGACGCCGCGGCTCTGCCGCATGCCGATGGAGACGATCTTGCGACCCGTCTCGACGGTCCACACGCCGGTGAGCAGTTCCGCGCCCGGCGGGGTGTCGCGGCGTTGCGCCCGGATGCCCAGCCGGTCGAGCGCGGCGACCAGGCGGTGTTCCACCTCGCGGATGTAGTCGACCACGCCCTCGCCGTCACCGAGCTTCACGACGAGGTATCCGACCAGCTGCCCCGGGCCGTGATAGGTGAGCTGCCCGCCGCGGGTGGTCTCGACCACCGGAATCCCGTGGTCCGGATCGGGGAGATGCGCACTCGGCGTCCGGCGCCCGATCGTATAGACCTGCGGATGGCTGAGCAGCCACAACGTATCCGGCCGTTCGTCGCGCTGGCGCTGTTCCACCAGTTCGGCCATGCGCTCCATGGCCTTGTCGTAGTCGACGAGTTCGTCCTGGATCAGTGTCAGCGGCCGCGACCTCATGATCCGAGAATACGGCCGGGGCAGCGAGCGACGTCGGGCAGCGGTCCGCGGTACGCCATTTCTCAGTACGCCTCGGTGTTGAGCTTGTCTCGCGCCGGCAGCGCGTCGCCGCGCAACGTGACCCGATCGATGGGCAAGCCGCCGTCGAGGCTGGACAGCGTGCCGGTATCGCCGCGCAGCGTCAGCTCGTCACCGCCGAGGGACAGATGTTCCAGCTCGGTCTCGGTGGCAGCGGGTGCGCGGTGGCGCCGATTGTGGACGATGCTGCTGAGGTAGGCCGCGACGATGATCGCGACTCCCAGCAGCCCGGTGACGACCTCGTTGAGGTGGTGGCCGGTGGAGACCAGCAGGATCGCCGCGAGCGCGCCGATCGCCCAGTGCGCACCGTGTTCGAGATAGATGTACTCGGCCAGCGTGCCGCGCCGGACCAGGTAGACGGTGATCGACCGGACGAACATCGCGCCGATCAGTCCCAGCCCCAATGCGATGACGATCGGATCCGCGCTGATGGCGAAGGCGCCGATGACGCCGTCGAAGGAGAACGAGGCGTCCAGCACTTCGAGATACACGAAGCCGAAGAAGGCGGCGCGACCGGTCAGCAGGGCGGCGCGGGAGGGGCCCTGGCCGGGCTGTTCGTTCTCGAAATGGGCGCCGAGGCCGTCGACGAGGAAATAGGTGGCCATGCCGAGGGCACCGGAGACCATGACGACGTCGGCCTTGTTGTTCGGCGCGAGCACACCGGCGGTGAGCACCAGCGCGATGAGCGCGATCACCACGGTGAACATCGAGAATCGCCCGATCCGCGCCAGCGGCCGCTCGAGCCAGCTCAACCAGGTGACCTCACGCTGGGCGCAGATGTAGTTCAGGAAGAGCAGCAACAGGAACATCCCGCCGAACGCCGCGATCTTCGGATTGGCGTCGTTGAGCAGCGTCTCGTAGCTCGGCCGGCCGTCCGGGAAGAAGGGCGCGCCGCCGGCGGGTGGGTTCATCGCCAGCCGCAGCGCCTCGATCGGGTCCAGATGCGCGCCGATCGCTACCACCACCAGTGGGAACACCAGGCGCATGCCGAAGACCGCGATCACCATTCCCACGGTGAGGAAGATGCGCTGCCAGAACGCGCTCATGCGTTGCAGGACACTGGCATTGACCACCGCGTTGTCGAACGACAGTGATACCTCGAGAACGCCGAGGGCTGCGACCAGCACCACGGCCTCCGGCCCGCCGTACAGCACCGCGACGACGAGGGACGCCGCGGCTACCAGGAACGACAGGGCGAAAACTCGCACGAACATGCCGATGCCTTTCGTCAATTCGACACCCGCGGGGGGTATGACCTCGCGGGTTACAGCATTCAGAGTGCTCGCAACCCTGCCCTCGATTGTGACAGTTGAAGTGGTCCGGCGACAATCGACAGCTAGTACCAGTGGTGGGACTGCCAGAATGCCCATGCCCCGTCGGGGCTGCCGTACCGCTCGACCATGTAGTCGTAGGTCCAGCGGATCTGGGTCACCGGGTTGATCATCCAGTCCACGCCGTGCGAGGCCATCCGCTCCGGCGGCAATGCCTGCCCGAGGCCGTAGGCGCCCGATTCCGGATTGACGGCGAACGGATTCCAGCTGCTCTCGTGGGTGATCACGTTGTCGAACGAGGGGAACTGCGGGGCCGGAACGATCGTGAGGGCGACCGTCTTCATCGGCAGGCCGAGCAGCAGACCCGCGGTGGCGGAACCGGAGGATCCCGCCGAACCCGAGGCCGAACCGGATGCCGATCCGGAGGTGTCGGCGCAGGCGGGGCCGCAGTCGGCGCCGGCCGTCGCGGCGAGCGCCGCCGATGCTCCGACCAGCCACAGTGCGCAGAACGCGGCGAGGGCGGCGCGGCGCAGCGGGAACCGAGGTGTCGTCTCGGTCACAATTTCGATGCCGGCCGGGGCGGGTGCCGACGATGGCGGCAAGGTTGCCGAGCCGATCGGCGATGCGGAGGTGACCGGAAAATGCGTTGCCGAATCGGTGGGCTCCGCGGTCTGATTTGTCGGCTGGGCCGGAATTCGGGCGGGCTCGATTGGCGCGGACATGGTCAGCTCGGTCCTTCCGTGTCGACTTGCCGATCGATCAGAGTCGGAAATGCGACAGGTCGAGCAAACCACCGGTAATCCCGGGATGTCCGGATTGGGATCGGCGTGTCCGGTGCGGGCTTCCCGGGTGTGGGCCGGGGTACGTGCGAGCGGTATCCGAACGTATGTATAGTTGGCCTCAGCAACTAGTTGTACATGCTAATCAAATGCGTCGCGGGGAGTAAGGAAACTCGATCATGGTCGTCGATGCCCGTGATTCCCGTGTGAGCACGCGGGCCGAAGGCGGTAGCTTGCGTAACCACGTAGGCCCTGGCGAACACGGCATCGAACACAGCGCCGGCGTCACCGAACAGGATGTGGCCGATCGACTCGGCGGCCAGCTGATCCGGTTGATGCGGGCGATCGGCAGAACCAAATCGCACATAGCCAAGTACGGTCCGGACGGTCTGGAGCGATCGGCCTATTCTGTGCTGTTCTGCCTGGTCCACGACGGTCCGCAGCGGACGGGGAAGCTGGCGGACACCTTGCATACCGAAACATCGACCATCAGCAGACAGACCAGATCGCTGGTGGCACACGGCCTGGTGGAACGCCGGGCCGACCCCGTGGACGGACGGGCCTGCGTGCTGGCGCCCACCGCCGAAGGGGTGCGGGTCTTCGAGGAGAACCGCCGCAACCGCAACCGCTGGCTGGCCGAGGTGATGGCCGAGTGGCCCGCCGACGAACGGGCCAGATTGACCGATCTCCTCGAGCTGCTCGTCAGCGGCATCGAAGAATCCACAGCTGAAAAGTCCACCGCAACAGCCGAATCGAATTAGGGCTTACATACACATGACGACTTCGACCAGTGAGGCTCCGCCGGCGCAGCCGAACGCTCCGACCGTCGCGCCGGCGGCGGATGTGCGACCGTCTCTGTCGCATCGGCAGATTTTGACTATTTTGTCCGGTTTGTTGCTGGGGATGTTCTTGGCGGCGCTGGATCAGAATATTGTGAGTGTGGCGATCGTTCGGATCGCGAATAGTTTGCATGGTTTCGATCAGCAGGCGTGGGCGACGACGGCGTATTTGATTACGGCGACGATTTCGACGCCGTTGTACGGCAAGTTGGCCGATATCTATGGTCGGAAGCCGTTCTATCTGTTGGCGATCGGTATTTTCGTGGTGGGTTCGGCGGCGTGTACGTTCGCGACGTCGATGTACGAGTTGGCGGCGTTCCGCGCGTTCCAGGGTTTGGGCGCCGGTGGCCTCATGTCGCTGGCCATGACCATCGTCGGCGATATCGTCCCCCCGCGTGAACGGGCCCGCTACCAGGGCTATTTCATGATGGTCTTCGGTACTTCGACCGTGCTCGGCCCGGTGCTGGGCGGCCTGTTCTCCGATTACGACACGCTGTGGGGTATCGACGGCTGGCGTTGGGTGTTCCTGGTGAACGTCCCGATCGGTGTGGTCGCGCTCGGGGTCGTGGCCAAGGTGCTCAACGTCCCGCATCAGCGGCAGAAGTTGAACGTCGACTGGTGGGGTGCGATCGCGCTGGCGATCTGTGTGGTGCCGTTGCTGATCGTGGCCGAACAGGGCCGCACCTGGGGCTGGGGTTCCGGCGATTCGGTGATCTGCTATGCCATCGGCGCGGTGGGCCTGGTGTTGTTCATCGGAGTGGAATACCTGATGAAGGATTCCGCGCTGATTCCGCTGCGGCTGTTCAAGAATTCCACCTTCTCGGTGGTGATGATCGGTGGTTTCATCGTCGGTATCGCGATGTTCGGCGCGATCAGTATGGTGCCGCTGTATCTGCAGGTGGTGCGCGGCTATTCGCCGACCGAGGCGGGTCTGCTGATGCTGCCGCTGGTGCTGGGCATCATGATCGGCTCGATGATCTCCGGTCAGGTCGTCAAGCGCACCGGCCGCTACAAGATCCTGCCGGTGGTCGGCACCTTCCTGGTGACCGTGGGCGCGCTGCTCTACGCCCAGTTGCATTTCGACAGCGCGATGTGGCAGGTGCTCGCGATCGGCGCGCTGGTCGGTCTGGGCCTGGGCTGCTGTATGCAGACGTTGATCATCGCGGCGCAGAATGCGGGTCCGCGGTCGGATATGGGTGTGTCGACGGCGTCGGCGACCTTCTTCCGGCAGGTCGGCGGCACGCTGGGTGTCGCGGTCTTCCTGACGATTCTGTTCAACCTGTTGCCACACAAGATCACCGACGCCTTCGGTGGACATCTGCCGCCCGGACTCGACGCCGGCAAGCTGAACCAGTTGCAGGCCAATACCGCCGGAATCGGCGCGCTCCCGCAGCAGATCAAGGATCCGATCCTGATCGGGTTCACCAACTCGATGCACGGCGTCTTCTACGCCGCGGCGGGCGTGGCCCTGCTGGCCTGCATCGTCATGATGTTCATGAAAGAGATTCCGCTGCAGGATGCTTCGGTGCCCGCCCCGGCGCCGAAGGATCCGGTCGAGACGGCTGAAGCCGAGTGGGCCGAGAACCAGGTGTGGGAGGGTGCCGCCCAGGCGCTGTCGGAGCCCGAACCGGTTCTCGCCGCCGCGGCGGCAGGTCGGCACGCCGCGGCCAACGGGCACGAATCACATCGAATTGCGGAGGTTTCGGCGATGACAAACACCCCTGTCGTCAACTCCCACGGCAGCGGCCACGCCATCGGCGGGCAGGTGCAGCGGGCCGACGGCCGACCGGTCGCGGGCGCCGCGCTGACACTGATCGACCAACGTGGACACCAGGTTTCGCGTTCGACCGGCGACAGCGGCGGCCGCTATTCGATCGAGCCGCCCGGCGCGGGTAGTTACGTGCTGATCGTCTCGGCGAACGGTCATCAGCCGGCCGCGGTGAACGTCACCGCCGACGGACGCACCCAGCGCCTCGACCTGACCCTGCAGGGTTCGGGCGAGCTGTCGGGTACGGTCCGGACCGCCGTCGCCGGACAGCCGCTGGCCGGTGCGACCGTCACCCTCACCGATCTGCGTGGTGAGGTGGTCGGCGCGGCCGTCACCGACGCGTCCGGCAACTACCTCTGCCACGGTGTGGTCTCGGGGACCTACACCCTGGTGGCGGTGGCCGAACACATGCGCCCGAGCGCGATGGCGCTGGTCGTGCCCGACAGTGGCCTGCTGCACCACGACATCGAGCTTTCGCCGATGGCGGTGCTGACCGGAACCGTGCTCGCCGACGGTGGTGCGGTGCTGGACGCGGAGGTCACGGTGCTGGATCGCTCCGGAACCCCGATCGGGACCACTCGCACCGACGAGAACGGCCAGTACGTCCTGACCGATCTCAGCGAGGGTGAGTACACGGTGGTCGCGCGCGGTTATCCGCCGGTGACCAGCCGGGTCACCGTCGGCGGCGGCGAGGTCGAGCACGATGTCCGGCTGGGTTACGACGATGGTGACGAGGGCGATCGCCCGGCCGCCGAGCCCACCGGAGTCGCCGGCACGAACGGTGTCGCGACGAACGGAGAACGGAACGGGGTGCGGCACAATGGTGTCGAACCCAGTGGTGTCGATCAGAACACGGAGCTGTCATGAGCGGTTTGACCGCACAGGTTCGCAATTCCGATGGCTGGCCGGTGCCGGGTGCGCTGCTGACCGTGACCGATCTGACCGGTCGCCAGCTCGCCCGGGCGGTGGCCGACGAGACCGGGGCCGCGGCCACCGAGCCGCTGCCCGCGGGTATGCACACCGCGGTGGTGACCGCCCCCGGCTACCAGCCGGTGGCGCAGATCGCGCGGATATCCGCTTCCGGCAGTGGGCAATTGGGTGCGGTGGCGTTGCAGTCGGAGGCGAGCTCCGTCGGCACGCCGGCGCCCGGCCCGTGGACCATCGACCCGGTGCATTCCACGGTCGTGGCCACCGCCCGCCATCTCGGTATCGCGAGTATCAAGGCGCGCTTCGCCGAGGTGGGCGGCCGGCTGGATGTGGCCCGGAACTTCGAGCAGACGACCGGATTCGCCGAGATCAAGGCGGCCAGCATCGATACCGGAATCGGGATGCGCGACGACCATCTGCGCTCGGCCGACTTCCTCGATGTCGAGAGCTACCCGCTGATCGGCTTCACCGGAACCGGATTGCGGCGCACCGGCGCCGATACCTGGGTGATGCCCGGTGAATTGGAGTTGCACGGCCAGCGCCGCCCGGTGGAGCTGGACCTGACCTACGGCGGTTCGGGACCCGACCCGTGGGGCGGGGTCCGCGCCGCCTTCCATGCCGAAACCCATTTGCACCGCAACGATTTCGCGATCGACTACAACGCCGTCGTACGCGCCGGCGTCGCCGCGGTGGGCACCACGGTGAAGGTCGAGCTGGATATCGAACTGGTGCAGGGAGATTCGCTGCCGCAGATGTAGCGGGCGGGCCGGCCGGGGCCGGTCAGCTCGCGTGGCGTTCCGGGACGACCCACATGCGCTGCACCGCGGGGAATTCCGTCGTGTCGGCGTTGGGGTCGACCTCGATCTCGGGATCGAACTCCGGATACCAACGCGTCATGCCCGCAAGGGGATTCGCCGCACTGGGAATGTCCAGTTGCAGCTCGATGGTGTCGGTGAACGGGTCGATTACCGCGGCGTGGCGGGCCGGCTCCGGCGCCGCGTGGCGCGGGCGAAACCGTAGCCGATCGATGAAGTCATCGACGGAGGTGTATCCGGCCTCGTAGATCTCGGCCAGCAATCGTTCGGCGGGCGACGGGGCGTGGGATCCGCGCATACTGTCCCTCGATTTATCGATGTTTCACACTACGGTGTTGTTCAGGGGCGATGGGGGCTGTCGGGGACGCAGCCCCCATCTGACCTGATTTTGCGACAGCAGGACGCTGTGGGCATGGCGACCCGCTCTGCAAGCCCCGAGCTATCGAGGCAGTCCGAGCCTAAGCCACTTCGTGGCAACCGCACGGCATTTCGGGGGAAACTTCACTGATTCGCAGACGCGAAATTCGTTGCGCCAGGCCGTACCAGACGGTCGTATTGAATCGCCCACCACACCTGTGCGCCGGTGTGGGCCCGGCGCAGATCGCACCCGGTCAGCTCCTCGAAACGAGCGATGCGATAGCGGACCGTATTCGGATGCACGATCAGTCGCTGTGCGGTCGCCTCGATGCGCATACCGGTATCGAGATATGCGGTGACGGTATCGATCAGCGTCGTCGCCGAGCCGGTGCTGCCCAACGGCGCGAGATAGCGGCGCACGAGTTCGGCGCCCAGTTCGGGATCGGCCGCGACCCCGGGCAACAGGCCGAGACCGTCGAATTCGCAGGTGCCGGTATGGCCGAGAGCGGCTGCGGTGGCCAGGGCGCGGCCCGCCAGCCGAAACGAGCGCGGAGCCTCGCCGAGCGGGCGCGGCGGCCCGAACGCCAGCAGTGCCGTACCCGGGATGTGGATCGTGCGATCGGTGAATCCGGCGTAATCCCCGTCGATCACGGTGCGGAAGGCGTAATCGGCGCCCTGGGGTCGCAGCAGACGGTCGAATTCGGCCGGCGGCGCGGCGTCGGCGCGGGCGCGGAAGGCCCGGTATTCGGCGTCGGCGCGCAGGCCGTAGCGCTGGATGCCCAACGTCAGTTCGGTGGCCGAGATCGTGCCCGCCAGCACCGCCCGCGTGAATTCCGCGCGCTGGAGGCGGTCGTGGCCGGCCCGGGTGCGCTCGACCTCGTGGTGGGCGTCGGAGAAGGAGGTCGCCGCCTCGTCGACCAGGCGCAGCAGGTCCCTGGTGATCTCGAACAGCACCGCGTCGTCGGCGCCGCATTCGGCCGCGACCGCGCTCAAGGTCTCGAGATGCAGCCGTTCGGCGAGGCGCCAGGCTCGCAGCAGCGCTTCCATCGACACGTCCTGAGTGGCGCGGATGCGGCCGTAGTCGGTCATCCGGGCACCCTCGGGCGGCTCGATATCGGCAGTACCGGCAAGGGAGGCGAACAACCGGTCCATGATCGCCGTCGTCGTCGGGAGCAGATCGTCCGCCTCGATCGTGCGGTAGTCCGGAATCTCGGCGCGGGCCCGGTCGACGATGCGGGCCGCGAGCGCGTCGCGCTCGGCCCGCATCCGCACCAGCAAGCGCTGCCGCGGGGAACTCGGGACCTCGGACGATTCGCTCATGACAGGCCCGAGGATACGACGCGCCTTTGGAGAAACCAACAAAACGCGGCCCCCGAACTTCGACACGGACTCCATGGCCGCCCGCGATGTGGTGCACGACACTCAACGGTGTTCCTCTGAGGTCTCGGCCGCCTCGATTTCGGACTGACGGAGCGAGGGAGCGCAGCGATTGAGCGGAGGAGGGAAAAATCGAGGCCAAGGGGCCGAGACCCCGCCTGAGCGAAGCGAAGGCAGAAAGCAGAGAGACCATGTACCTGACTCAGGGCCTGCACCGGGCCGTCCAGCAGAACCCCGGCGGGGTCATGTCGATCTGCGGGGATCGCACCCGCACCTTCGCCGAGGGCGCCGACCGGGTGGCGCGGCTCGCCGGGGCGTTGCGGCAGCTGGGTGTCGGCGAGGGGGACCGGGTCGCGATTCTGGCGCTCAACAGTGACCGGTATCTGGAGTACGTGCTGGCGGTGCCGTGGGCCGGGGCAGCGCTGAACCCGGTCAACATTCGCTGGAGTCCGGCCGAAATCGCTTATTCGCTGGAGGATTCCGAGACCGCGGTCCTGCTGGTCGACGATGTCTTCGCCGCGATGGTGCCGGCGCTGCGGGCAGCCGCGCCGGTGCTGCGCACCGTGATCCACTGCGGGGACGGTGCCGCGCCCGACGGCATGCTGTCGTACGAGGAGTTGATCGCGGGCGCGGACCCTGTCGAGGACGCTCGCCGCGGTGGTGACGCCCCGGCCGGAATCTTCTATACCGGCGGCACCACCGGTCACCCCAAGGGCGTGGTGCTCAGCCATGCCGGGCTGCAGATCTCGGGCCTGGGCAGCTTGTCGACCGGATATCTGGCGCAGCCCGGCGCCCGCTATCTGCATGCCGCGCCGATGTTCCATCTGGCCGACCTGGCCGGTTGTGTCACTCAGATCATGATGGGTGGCGCCCAGGTGATGGTTCCGGCGTTCGACCCCGTCGCGGTGATGACAGCGATTGCCGAGCACCAGGTTACGGATACGCTGCTGGTGCCGGTGATGATCCAGATGATCGTCGACCATCCGCGGGTGAGCGAGTTCGATCTGTCCAGTGTGCGCGGCATCGTGTACGGGGCCTCCCCGATCGCGCAGGCCGTGCTCGAGCGCGCCATGCGCGCGTTCCCGCAGGCGCGTTTCGCCCAGGCCTACGGGATGACCGAATTGTCGCCCGTGGCAACGCTGCTCGGTCCCGACGACCACCTGGCCGGACGGTTGCGTTCGGCGGGCCGCGCGGCGCCGCACGCCGAGGTGCGCATCGCCGATGCCGAGGACAACGAAGTGCCGCGCGGGACCGTCGGCGAGATCCTGGTGCGCGGCGGCCATGTGATGCTCGGGTACTGGAACCGGCCCGAGGAGACCGCGGCGGCGCTACGCGGCGGCTGGATGCACACCGGCGACGGCGGCTATATGGACGACGAGGGCTACGTCTACATCGTCGACCGGATGAAGGACATGATCGTCAGCGGTGGCGAGAACGTGTATTCCGCCGAGGTGGAGAACGCGGTCTCCGCACATCCGTCGGTGGCGGCGTGCGCGGTGATCGGTGTCCCGGACGAGGAGTGGGGCGAGCGGGTGCACGCGGTGATCGTGTGCCATGCCGGCGCCACCGTCACCGTCGAGGAGATCCGCGACCACGCCAAGCAGTTGATCGCCGGCTACAAGGCTCCGCGCACCATCGAACTGGTCGAGGCCCTGCCGGTCTCCGGTGCCGGCAAGATCCTCAAACGGGAACTGCGCAAACAGTATTGGGGCGAGGCGGAGCGGCAGGTCCACTGAGCGCGTCAGCGACCGTGACCGGCGGCCGGTTCCGGCACCTGTGCTGGGCTCGAAAACCTTCTCGGCCACAGGATGTTTCAGCCGAGGGGCCGATCGGTGGGCAGATTGACGTAACTCGGTGCGTTCGGATCCAGGCGCAGATGCTGGGGCTTGAGTTCCGAATCGTTGAGCATCGGGCGGAACGGCATGGCCTTGGGCGCGTTGGCCGCGAACAGATCGATACGCAGCCGATGTCCGATCTGGAGCCGCGCCTGGGTCGGGATCACCGCGATGTCGAGGCCCACCGGTTCGCCGGGCGTCACCGGCTGCCGCGCCGCGGCGGTGAGGAGATGGAACGGAACGGTGTAGTCGCCGTTGGCTGATCGGGAGCTGCGGGCATCGTCGACGGCGCGCATGGAGACGGTGAGCTGGCCCGTGGTCAGGGCCGTGGAGGTGCCGTCGGGTGCGACGTCGTTGACGGTGGCGCTCCAGAATCCGTCGGTGGCGTCCTGCACGGTCTCGAGGTGGATGTCGATCGGCCCGGAGATGGCGGTCGGCGCGGACACCGGGGCGCTGGTGAAGGTCAGCGCATCGTGTTCGGCCACCCGGGAGTCCTTGGCGCAGGTGTCGAGCATCGCGGCCGAACCGGCCGAACCCTGGGCCGCGTCCCGTGAGCAGAGGGTCGCCAGCCCCGGCGCCACGGTGAGTGCGGAGACCTCGGCCGGCGGCTGGGCGCTCAAGGAGCCGTCGTGCACCGCCGCATCGGTGGTTCCGCTGGGCGCGGCGGTCAGGTAGATCCGGCGGTGGTCGGCTCCGGGCTGCGGATACTGCGGCAGTGTCACCCAGCCGCCGCCCTGTTCCTTCAGCACGATGGGGCCGTAGCCGTCGATACCGTTGTCGATGTCCTTGAGCCACTTGTCGAACCACGCTCGCTGCAGCACCTCGAGCCGCGGCGGGGCGCCGGGTACGCCGGTGCCGGCGCCGGGATTGGCGTGATAGGTGTCGCCGACCACGAGTTGCTTGCGACCGGCCGGCAGCGGGATGGCCTGATAGATCTTGGTGGCGCTGTTGGCGAAGATGTCGTGCCAGCCGCCGTAGACGAAGGTGGGCACGGTGACTCGTTCCGGATGACCGGTGAGGGCCTGGCGGAAATCGCTGCCGGAGTCGAGCGCGTCCGCGAGGGCGGGCGGCATATCGTCCATCGACGGCGTCAGCAGGGCCTGCGCGAGCAGGTCGACATTGGTGGCCGGATCCGCCACCCGGGCGGCGAGCCATTTCCAGTCGAAGGTTCCGTCGAAGATCGACTTCAGGTCGGGGATCAGCTTGAGCTGATTGACCGTCTGGAGCCACATCGGCAGGAAGGTGGTGCCGACGCCGCCGCCCGGCGCCACCACATCGCGCATGAGATCGCTGCCGGGGACGACCGGGAAGATGGCGTGCAGCGCGGCCGGGGCGTCCTCCGCCGCTCGCAGCTGGTTGATGGCCGCGTACGAGCCGCCGCTCATCGCCACCTTGCCGTTCGAGAACGGTTGTGCCGCAGCCCAATCGATCACCTCGCGGGTATCGAGCTGTTCCCGCGCGCCCAGTGTCTCCCAATTGCCCTGGGACTGTCCGGTGCCGCGCACATCGGCGACCACCAGCGTGTAACCGCTGCGGATCAGATTGCGGTCCAGGCCGAGGACGGTCGGCACGGTGCCGCCGTCGAGGGCGTGCAGCAGATCGCCGAAGCTGCTGATTGGGGTGCCGGAGAGGTTGATCTGCCGCACCAGCGACATCACCAGCGGCTGCAGTTGCGGATTCTCCACCGCCGAGCCGACCAGATCGGTCATCAGCTTCGTGTAGGGCGTGAGATTGACGATGGTCGGCAGTGGCTGGGCGACCACGGCGCCGGAGGCGTCGACCGGCCGGTAGACGTCGGCCTTCAGCAGCACCCCGTCGCTCATTCGGATCGTCACATCGGAATCCACGTGGACGTCGGGATATTGCTGCGGGCCGTCGTGCACGGCGGTCCACTGGTCCTCCCGGCCGGCGAGGCTGGGGGCGCCGGAGTGCGGTAGGCCACCGAAGAGCGCGGTGGCGGTCGCGGAAATCCCCACTGCCGCAACGGCAATCAGGGTTCGGACGGGCACGACGGGTTTGCGCGATCGCAGCTGCCCGAACATCACGCCCTTTCTCGGTTGAGTTTTCGCGCACGACTGGGCCGGTCATCGACGATAGCAATGCGCTACCGAGAAAGCCGGTAGCGCGGCCCTGGTGTCGCGCGCGGAAACTCAGTCGCCGAGCCGGACCGGGAACTGTGCCAGATCGTTCTGCGTCAGCACGGGAAGGTTGTGGATCTCCTCCACCGGTACGGCCACCGACAGCTGCGGGAATCGCTCGAACAGCGCGGGCAGCGCGATCGAGGCCTCCAGCCGGGCGAGTGCGGCACCCGGGCAGATGTGCGGGCCGTGACCGAAACTGATGTGCCGCTTGGCCGTCGGCCGGGTGATGTCGAATTCACCGGCATCGGCGCCGTGCACCGTGGTGTCGCGGCCGATGGCCCGATACGACATGACCACCCCCTCGCCGCGTTCGATGACGGTGTCGCCGACGGTGATGTCCTCGGTCGCGAACCGCATCAGCAGATGTGTCACCGGGCCGTCCCAGCGCAGGGTCTCCTCGATCGCGGTCTCCCAGTCGATCTGCCCCGACCGCACCAGCGCGAACTGTTCCGGATGGGTGAGCAGGGCGCGCACGGTGGTGAGGATCAGCGACACCGTGGTCTCGTGCCCGGCCGCGACCAGCGCCTGCAGATTGCCGACCACCTCGGCCTCGCTGAGCGGTTCGCCACCGTCGGTGGCGAGGATCAGCGCGCTGGTCAGGTCGTCGGCCGGGTCGGCGGCCTTCTTGCGCACCATCTCGGTGAAGTACTCGCCCATCCGCTCGATCACCGCGAGCCGCTCGTCCTGCGGGGTGAGCAGGGAGAAGAACGCCTTGTACCAGTCGAGCAGCATCGGATGGTCGGCGTGGTCGACGCCCATCAGCTCGCTGATCACGCGCATCGGCAGCGGATAGGCGAAGACCGATTTCAGGTCGACCGTGCCGTCGCCGGAGGCGGCGGCCAGATCGTCCAGCAGTGCGGCGACCGTCGATTCGATGAACGGGCGCAGGGCGGTCAGGCGGCGCGCGGTCAGCGCCTGGGTGGTCTTGATCCGCAGGCGGCGGTGTTCGGGCCCGTCGACGGTGAACATCGAGACCCCGACATCGATCATGCCGATCAGCGGCCACTGCCGGGTGACCACGCCGTCGCGCCACAGCGACCAGGAGTTGATGTCCTTGACCAGTCGCGGGTCGATGAGCAACTGCCGGGCCAGGGTATGGCCGGTGACGGTCCACGCCGGGACGCCCAGCAGTTCGATGCGGGTCAGCTGTCCGGCATCGCGTAATCGGGCGGTCTCCCCGGCGAGGTCGCCGACCATCGGATCGATCACGAGCGGTGCGGCATGCGGGCAACTGGCATTCACGGGGTACCTCCCACGGTACGAACGGGTGTGAAGGTGACCGGCAGCGACGTCATTCCGCGCAGGAAAGGCGACGGCCGGCGGGTCAGTTCGGTGGCGGCGACCGCGAGGTCGAGATCCGGCAGCCGATCCAGCAGCACCTCGATCCCGGTGCGCGCGATGATCTCCGCGATCTGCTGGGCCGGGAAGGGGCAGCGGTATTCGCCGTAGCTGAACGCGAAATGCGCGCTGTTGCCGCTGTGCGCGGGGGCGAGCGAATCGGAAAGGTCTTGGCGCACATGCGGATCGGTGTTCGCGCCGGCCAGGCCGAGCAGCAGCATATCGCCGCGCCGGATGGTCTTGTCGGCCAGCCGGGTGTCGCGCGAGGCCCAGCGCCCGGCCAGGATCTGCGTGGGGGTGTCCTCCCACAGCACCTCGTTCATCGCCTGGCCGATGCTGTGGCGGCCGCCGCCGAGCGCGGCGGCGAAACGGTCGTCGGTGAGCATCAGCCGCACCGAATTTCCCAGCCAGTCGCTGGTCGGCAGCTGGCCCGCGGCGGTGACGGCCATCAGGTCCAGGGCGTACTCCTCGTCGCTGAACCGTTGTGGCGAATGCAGCATCCGCGAGGTCAGATCGTTGCCCGGGCGCGACTTCTTCATCGCGACGAGTCGCTGCATATGGTCGGCGAACCGGCCGTAGGCCGCCTGCGCCTCGGCGCCGCCGTCGGCCAGCGTCTTCATCGTCCAGGCCAGATCCGCGCCCTGGTCGTCGGGGAATCCGATCACCCACGCCAAGGCCAGTACCGGCAGCGGTTCGGCGTACTCCGCGATCAGATCGGCGTGGCCGCGCCCGCAGAAGTGGTCGATCAGCCGATCCGCCAGATCCTCGCAGGCCCTGCGCAATCCGAACGGGTCGACCTGTTCGAGCGCGGGCTCGACCATGGCCAGATGCCGCAGATGTTCGGCTCCGGCGGTGAAATAGATCGAGGGCATCGGACGACCGACCATCGGCAGCAGCGGCCAGTCCTCCGGGATGTTCGGCCACTGGTTCCAGCACGCCACGTCGCGCGGGAACAGTTCCCCGTCGCTGGTGACCTGGTGCACTTCGCGGTAGCCGATCACCAGCCAGGCCGGAATCCCGCCGGGCAGTTCCACCGAGACCACCGGGCCGTGGGCGCGGCGCATCTCCCGGTACAACTCCTGCGGGTCGGTGTGGAAACGCGGTCCGCTCAACGGAACCGGATCGGTGGGCGACACCGGGCAACCGCCGGTGGTGAGGCCGGGCTGCGGCGCGTTCATCGGGCGGATCCCCGGGCGGCGGCCCGCAGACCGGCAGCGTGCAGATGTTCGACGAGGGCGATCAGCACCCGCTTACCCGAATCCCGCGAGCGCGCATCGCATGCCACCATCGGCACGTGCGGATCCAGATCCAGTGCCGCGCGCAGTTGGGTGTCGTCGTGGCCCGTGGGCCCGAAGATGTTGCACGCCACCACGAACGGCGTCTGCTGATGTTCGAGCCGGTCGATCGCATACCAGGAATCGGTGATCCGGCGCGGGTCGACCAGCACGATCGCGCCCAGCGCGCCGGTGAACAACCGGTCCCACAGAAACCAGAAGCGCTCCTGTCCGGGAGCCCCGAACAGATACAGGACGTGTTCGGCGTCGATGGTGATGCGGCCGAAGTCGAAGGCGACCGTGGTGGTGGATTTGGCCGGTGCGCCGGTGGGATCGTCGATACCGATGCCCAGGGAGGTCATCGTCGCTTCGGTGTCGAGCGGCCGGATCTCACTGACCGCGCGGACCATGGTCGTCTTGCCGACGCCGAAACCGCCGACGATGACGACCTTGAGCCCGTGCCGGACGGTATCGGCCAGCGGCGCCTGGGCCCGGGCGGGACGGTCGCCGAATCCGGTGCGGAGCGGATCAGAGGTTGCGGAGTCCAACGAGCACCTTCTCCAGTATTTCGGTGTCGGGCAAGGCTTTCCACGGCTCCCACGCGGGGGCGGAACGCGGGTGGCGCACGGTGATCTTGCCGGCGTCGAGCAGATCGGCCAGCAGGACCATCGTGATGCCGACCGGCAGCCGCAGTTCGGCGGCGATCTCGACCACGGCAGTCGGCGCCCGGCAGATCTCCAGGATCGCGACCTGTTCGGATTGCATACCGGGGGCCGGAACCGATTCGGCCACCACGAGCGTCACCAGATCGAAGGTGTCCGTATCGGGGTGGCTGCGGCCGCCGGTGAGGGTGTAGAGCCGGTCCGGGGTGTCGTCACGGCCCGGACTGGTCATCGCGGCCGCCTCACGGACGCGGACCGCGCGGCGCGGCGGACAGGTGTTCGCCGAGCTGTTCGACCAGTTCGCTCATGTTGTGGCCGACCAGCCCGGCATCGGCCTCGGCATCGGCGACGACCGCGATGTGGGCTCCCAGCCCGGCTTCGACGATGAACAGGATGCCGCCGTAGAACTCCGTCATCGACTGCCGCACGCCACTGCGCCCGTCGCCGAATTCGACCGAGGCGCCGTGCGAGAGGCTCTGGATACCGGCCGCGATCGCGGCCAGTTGATCGGCCTTGTCCACCGACAGTTCCGGGGTGTGGCAGATCTTGAGACCGTCGCTGGACAGCAGCAGGGCGTGGCGGCTGTGCGGGGTGCGGGCCAGCAGCTGGTCGAGTAGCCAATCCAGTTGTGCCGGTACGGAAGTGGTCACCGATCGTTCTCCAGGGCAATCGAAGGGGAGGGGGAATCCGGGGCCGAGACCGCACGCTGGAAGGCGCCCAGCGCCGAGGGGCGCGCCGGCGGGTGGGCGGAATTGTCGGCGGCGGCGGTGCGCAGGCCGTCGGGATGCACGGCGGCGAGGGTGCTGCCGCGGCGGCGCTTCGGCAGTGGCTCGGCCGGCGGTTCGAGGGGTGGAACCGAGTGGGCGGCAGGCTGTTCCGTATTCGGCGCGGACGGACTCGATGCACGGTCGCCGGTCAGTGGCGGTCCGAACGGACTCGCGGGAATTGCGGCCGGGTTGACCGATCGCGGCGCGGGAGGCACTTCGATCGTCGCGGTGGAGCCGGGGGAGCGGTCCAGACGGGTGGTCAGATCGCGCGGAACGACCACGACGACCGCCGTGCCGCCGATCGCCGACGGGCGGTACGACACGGTCAGCGCGTGTTTGCGGGCCAGATTGCCGACCACGGCGAGCCCCAGCCGGGTACCGGTCAGTGAGGACAGATCGGTATCGGCTCCGCGGCCCGCCGCGGTGCCCGATACCGCCTGTTCGGCGCGGCGCAGGGCGGATTCGCTCATCACGAGTCCGCTGTCCTCGATGGTGACGACGACGCCGGCCGGCACTTCGGCGGCATAGACGTGGACTTCGGTCGTGGGCGGGGAGAAGTTGCACGCGTTGTCGATCAGCTCGGCCAGCGCATGCATGACTCCCTCGGCGGCGTGACCGGCGATCGCGATTTCGGCGACCGCGCGCAGGCGCACCCGGCGGTAGCCCGCGACGCGGCCCATGGCGCCGCGCAGAATCGACTCCATCGCAATGGGTTTCGCCCATCGGCGGCCCGAGCGGGCGCCGCTGAGCACCGCGATACTGTCGGCCAGGCGTCCGGCCTGTGCGGTGCGGTGGTCGAGGGTCAGCAGATCGGCCAGCACCGACGGGTCGGCGTGCCGATGTTCCATCTCGCGCAGTTCGGCCAGCATCGAGGTGGTCATGGCCTGCATGCGCCCGGCCGCACCGGCGAACGCCGCCATCGCGGCCACCCGGCGGTTCTCGCTGCCGTTCGCCTCCCGCCCCGCCACGGACGCGGTGTCGTGCGCGGCGGCCAGGCGCGCCTCGCTCTCGGCGACGTAGGTGGCGGCCGCACGCTCGGCCCGGTCGTTCGCTTCACGATAGCGAATCGCCTGGTCACGGTAGTGCGCCGCGCATCCCGACGTCACGGCGAGGATCAGCCCGGCGGCGCCGGCGGCGATGGCGAATGTCACCCGTCCGGTAGCGGGTGCGAACCGGAGTACGGCGAGGCAGGCCACCGCGCCGGTGAGGACGCAGATCGTGGCGGGAAGGAGGAAAGCCGGTAGCCGTCGCGGTGGCCGGGACGTTCCGCCGGAGGGAGGCTGCTGCGTATTCACTGAATAGATCACTATCGATACTTCCGGATCCACATCCACCCGTGCGGAGACGGCACAGTTCCCCCACCTTCCGCTGTGCACGGCTGGCTCGAATATGCGGACCGCCAGACGTTTTCGAAATTCGCGCACGAGCATAACGCCGACCTCGAGGGTGCGCTACCCGAAGTGTTCTTGCCGTCCGGCGGCTTCGAAATGGAAGTTTCACGGCGAGTTTTCGAAATGAAGGAATGTGATGCCGAGTGGTCCGTTTCTCTGAAAACGCTGCTCGGCGACCATGTTCGAAAATACTGGCGAATGCGCCGGGTGATCGATCGACATGATCACGAAGTGAAAACGTTGCGACACACTATTTTTCGGCATTTTAGTGAACAGCGTTCATTTCACCCTGAGCAGTGCTTTTCTTCCCGGCGCCGGGTGACCGGTGAGCGGGAGTGCGCGCCGGACCGAAACGTGTTTCAGTTACCGTCCCGGCATGGCCGCAGAACCGAACGACATCATCGATCCGCACCGCTACGGGCCGTGGGCCGTCATCGCCGGCGGTTCGGAGGGGGTCGGCGCGGAGTTCGCCGACCGGCTCGCCGCCGCGGGGATCAACATCGTGCTGCTGGCGCGGCGGGAGGGCCCGCTGGCCGAGACCGCCGCACGAGTCGCCGCGCGTGGTGTCCAGGTGCGGACACTGGCGGTGGATCTCACCGCGCCGGATGCGCCGGCTCGGGTCGCGAACGCCACCGCCGACGTGGAGGTCGGCCTGCTCGTCTACAACGCGGGGGCCAATACCCACAGCGCCGAATTCCTCGACGGCGACCTCGAGGCGTTCGCCGCCATGAACGCGCTCAACGTGACCGCGCCGCTGGCACTGGTCCACCATTTCGGGCGCGGTATGCGCGCCCGGGGCCGGGGCGGCATCGTGCTGGTCGGCTCGCTCACCGGATACTGCGGTTCGGCCCGCCACACCGTGTACGGCGGGTCCAAGGCGTATCTGCGGATCTTCGCCGAGAGCTTGTGGCTGGAACTGCGGGAGTACGACGTCGACGTGCTGCATCTGGTACTCGGGGTGACCCGGACGCCGGCGATGGCACGGGCGGGCTTGAATTTCGACATTCCCGGAATGCTCGTGGCCGAACCCGCGGATGTGGCGCGCGAAGGCCTCGAGCAGTTGGCGAACGGCCCGGTGTTCGTCGCGGGCGGCAATGCCGAGACGGCCGCGCGCAGCAGCGGCCCGGACCGGGCGGCGATCGTGCTGGGCGGGCATCGCCGGATGCAGAAATTGATCGGCGCCGAATCGGATTCGCGATGACCGCGCCGTTGCGACTGGCCCTCTCGTCGCCGATCGTGGTGCGGTTTCCCGGGCAGTATTCGCCGTGGGAGGCCGACGCCGGCATGGAGGAACTCGCCCGCATCGCCGAGGCCGCCGATCGGCTCGGATTCGACCATCTCACCTGCAGTGAGCACACCGCGGTCCCCGTGACGGTGGCCGCCTCCCGCGGCGCGACCTATTGGGATCCGGTGGCCACACTGTCGTATCTGGCCGCCCGCACCACCCGGATCCGCCTCGCCACCTCGGTGCTGGTGCTGCCCTATCACCACCCGCTCGAGATCGCCAAGCGCTACGGCACCCTGGACCGGATCAGTGACGGGCGGGTCGTTCTCGGCGTCGGAGTGGGTTCGCTGCGTGCGGAATTCGAGCTGCTGGGCGCGTTGTGGGAGGGACGCGGAGAGCAGGCCGACGATGCGATCGCCGCGCTGCGGTCCGCGTTCGGTGTGCGCGAACCACACTATGCCGGAACGCATTACAGCTTCTCGGAGATGATCGTCGAACCGGCCGGTGTGCAGGCCCGTGTGCCGATCTGGGTCGGCGGGCGAACCATGCGCTCGCTGCGCCGCGCGGTCCGCTTCGGCGACGGGTGGATGCCGTTCGGATTGCCGATGGCAGAACTGAAGACGATGCTCTCGCAGGTCGAATCGCCACCCGGCTTCGAGGTCGTACTCCCCACCGGACCGCTGGACCCACTGGGCGAGCCGGACCGGGTGACACGGCGGCTCGCGACCCTGGCGGATGCGGGTGCCACATTGGCCGGATGCGCGGTCACCGCGAACTCGGCCGAACACTACTGCGATCAGCTGGCGGCACTGGCCGAGCTCGCGAACCGATGAGCCCGACGTCGCCGCGCGGGGACCCTGCCACCGGACCAGCCGACGGATGCCCCGCGGCCTGCGGCGAGCTGAATATTCTGTGACACAACGTCGGCGCGGGACTCGAACCGGTGCGAGTGCCGGCGCCGGTACGGAGGAGAACGAGATGGCCGAAACCGAACTCGCGGACATTTTCCGCCGACTGCGGCGGGTCGAGGACGAACTGGCGATCATGCGCATCATCGCCTCCTACGGACCGCTGGTGGACGCCGGAGAGGCCGAGGCGACTGCCGAATTATGGTGTCCCGATGGCGAATACGACGTCGAGGGATGGCGGATGCACGGCCGGGACCAGGTGCGCGCGATGGTGAACTCGCCCGCACATCAGGGTCTGATCACGTCCGGGTCGGCGCATTTCCAGGGTCCGGCACGCATCGACATCGACGGCGACGAGGCGCTCGCGGTCTTCGAATCACTGCTGGTGCACCGCGAATCGGAGAGTTACCGGGTCCTGCGCGCGAGTGTGCACCGGCTCGAACTTCGCCGCGAATCCGACGGGTGGCGAATCGCCCGCCGCACCGGCCGCCTGCTCGACGGCGGTGAACAAGCGCGCGAACTCCTGTCCACCTTCGCGCGCCGAAGCGGGGACCGGCCGAAGACCGATCCCCGCGACTGAATGCCGTCTACTTGTCGGCGATGAGCCCGTACTCGGTGAGCAGCTTGCCGACCTCCGAACTCTCCAGCTTCCCGATGAGCCTGCGCCGCAACGCCTCCGGGCCCGGAATCCTCAGTGCGTCCCCGTCGCGCATGTGGCCGACCGCATTGAGCAGGCTGCGCACGTCGTAGGTGGAGTTGAACACCTCCGGCACGCCGCGCTCGATGCCCAGCAGTCGATAGGCGGCCTCCATACCGGTGCGCACCGAGTACTCGGTGGTGAAGATGCAGTCCCGGCTCGTTTCGGCGAACTGGCCGATGAAGGCGAAGTTCACCGCGCCCTCGGGAACCACGTCGGGCCGATCACCGGCCTGACGCGGCATGAAGAACGAGGTGATATAGGGCATCATCACCGGCACGCACTTCGCCGCCTCGGCCGCCAGTTCCGGGATGTCGTCGAGCGGAACGCCCAAGTGGTACAACCACTCCTGGGTGATCTCCTCGCCGGTGCACTCCTGCATCGTCTTGTGCACATAGTCGCCCGGCTTGTCGGCGAACAGCGAGTACACCCACACCACGATCTGATCGGCCGGCTGCTGTTTGAAGTGCGGCTGCCGGTTCACCGTCCAGCTCAACAGCCAGCTCGAATCCCGGGCGGTGACGATCCCGCCGGTGACGACCTTGCCGCTGAACGGATCTCGCTGACAGATCTTGCGGATGTATTCCGGGATGCGCTGATCGAGCGTGGTGACGGTCGCCGATTCCCATTTGGTCTCGGGGATATGGGAACCGAAGACGTCGGGGCGGCCGAAGGCGGGGTCCACGGCCGCGATCCGCCGCCACAATTCCCACGCGGGCGCCGGTCCCTCGTTCAGTTTCGCCGGGGTGTGTTGATCGCCCTCGTCGGAGTTCTCCACCAGCGACCCGATCGTGGTGAACAACAGATCGTCCGGGCCCAGCCGGACGCCGCCCTCGACCCCGTCCGATACCCAGTGGATACCGGTGGCCTGCTTGCGATCCGGGGTGATGTCGAAGTCGATGTCGGTGACCTCGGTATCGAACCGGACCGTCACACCCTGATCGAGCAGCCACCGATACAGCGGCAGCACCAGCGATTCGTACTGGTTGTACTTGGTGAACTTCAGTGCCGAGAAGTCCGGCAGTCCGCCGATGTGGTGGATGAACCGGTGCAGGTACAGCTTCATCTCCAGCGCGCTGTGCCACTCCTCGAAGGCGAACATCGTGCGCCAGTACAGCCAGAAGTTGCTCTGCAGGAAGTCCTTTCCGAACACCTCGTCGATGCGCTTGTTCTCCATCTCCTCGCGGGTGGCGAGGAAGACCTTCGCGATGTCCTTCTGCGCCCTGTCGTTCAGCGCGAAGAGTCCGTCGGTGTGCGCGTCCTGCCCGCGATCGACGGTGGCGCGTTGTAGCGAGTAATTCGGATCGTCCTTGTTCAGCCAGTAGAACTCGTCGAGGACGCTCGCACCCTCGATCTCGATCGAGGGCACCGAGCGGAACAGGTCCCACAGGCATTCGAAGTGGTTCTCCATCTCGCGGCCACCACGGATGACGAAACCCTTTGCGGGCTCCTTGATTCCGTCCAGCGCGCCGCCAGGCAACTTCAATCGCTCCAGGATGGTGATCCGGTCACCGGACATCTGCCCGTCGCGGATCAGGAAGGCCGCGCCCGACAGCGAGGCCAGGCCCGCCCCGACGAACCACGCCGTCTTGTCGTCGACGCCCTCGGGTTTGCGCGGCCGAGCGAACGCCTCGTAGTTGCCGCTGCTGTAGTACATCCGGGTCTTCTCCTGCCTGTAGGTTGTTCGCGCCCCCACTGCCGAAAGTTGCTGTGTCGTATCGCCTTACGCGTTGTAGCGGTAGAAGCCCTCGCCGCTGGCCAGGCCGAGCTTGCCCTTGTCGATGTATTCCGACTTCAGCCACTGCGCCAGCTTCTGGCCGTCCTCGCCGCTGTTCACCAGGATGTTGTACGGCGTGGTGAGACCGACGATGTCGAGGATCTGGAACGGGCCCGCGGGTGCGCCGGTCCCGATGCGCCAGGTCTCGTCGACCGCCTTCGGTTCGGCGTAGCCACCCGCCGCCAGCGCCATCGCCGAGTTGAGGAACGGCACGAGCAGCGAATTGAGGACGTAACCGGCCTTCTCTTTGTGTAATTCGATCGGGACCATGCCGATGGCCCGGGCGAAGTCGACCACGGCCTGATACACCTTCGGATCGGTGTCCTCGGTGCCCATGACCTCAGCGGTGTTGAACTGCCACACCTGATTCGCGAAGTGCAGGGCCAGGAAGCGGTCCGGGCGACCGGTGGCGTCCTTCATATCGCTGGGCAGCAGCGTCGAGGAGTTGGTGGCGAAGATGGTGTGCTCGGGCGCGAGCTCACCGAGCCGGCGATAGGTGTCCTGCTTGATCGACAGCACCTCCGGCACCGCCTCGATGATCAGATCCGCGTCCCGCGCGGCCTCGGCGAGATCACTGGTGAGCGTGATGCCCGCCGCGGTGGCCTCGGCCTTGCCGTCACCCGCGCCCTGCACCTGCTCACGGTAGGTGGCCGCGAGTTTGTCGAAACGCTCGTGCGCGGCGGTCAGCGCCTCGTCGTTGATGTCGTAGGCGGTCACCTCGAAACCGTGGAAGGCGGTCTGGAAGGCGATCTGGGATCCCAGGACTCCGGTCCCGAGGACGCTCACCTTGCGAATCGTGCCGGACATGTCGACTCCGTTCTGCGGACCGTGGCCCGCGCTGGTGTTTTTCAGGTTCCGGTGGCCGCGGCGCTGCGGAAACCGGCGACGAGCTGCGCGATCTGGGCGTGCAGATCATCGATCGGATCGTGGTGGGGGTGGACGCCGGTGGACGGGCGCACCAGCGCCATGTGCAGGACCGCGAAGAGACTGCGGCCCGCCACGCGCGCGGCCTCCCGCTGCGCGGCCGTGGGATCGACGGAGTCCGCAACAGCGGTCAGCAGGATCTCGGCGAGGACCGACTCGAGCTGCGCCACCAACGCCAGCCCCTGTTCCCGATAGGTCTCCTCGGGTGGGCCGAACAGCAATTCGCGCTGGTAGGCGATGGTGTTCTCGGTATTGCGGGCGGCCGCGACCAGAATCGGCCGCAGCAGTGCCGTGATCGCGCCGACCGGATCGGCGATGTCGCGGGCGCGGCGAGCGCCGGTCTCGAGTGCCGACCGGAAATCCTCGTTGTACACCATGAGCAGCAGCTGCCCCTTGGACGAGGCGTAGCGGAACAGGGTGCCTGCGGCGATATCGGCCCGATCGGAGATCTGCTGGGTGGTGACCTCGGCGAATCCGCGCTCGGCAAACAACCGTGCGGCCACCTCGAAGATCCGGCTCTGCTTCTCGCGCATATTGCGGACACGCCGGCCGACCTGCTGGCTCTGCTGTGTGCTTGCCACCCGACACCTCCTACCGGTCGATAAGAATGAGTGCGCTCATTAATGAGCATACTCAGAGCTATTGGAAGCGCAACACGTCCAGCATGCCGTCGGACCCATGTGCCGGTCATGGCCTCGTCACAGGCGTGGCCCGTTCGTGACGACCGGCCCGGCCGCGACAATGGATCGACCGCGGTCGCGGCGACCGCGGCAGCGAAGGAGGGCCACGATGGCCGAAAGGGTGACCACGGAGCGCGAGATCACCGCGAGTGTCGATCTGTGCACGCCGCGGGGCCGGCTGAACCCCGACGCGGTGGGCTGGACGCGCCGCCCGCTGCACCGGGCGAATCTGCGCGGCTGGGGTCGCACCAAGCGATGGGAGTACTGGGGCATCGTCACTCCCGATCACATCATCGGAATCGTGCTGGCGTCGCTGGATTACGCCGGGCTGCAGGGGATCTACCTGTTCGACCGGGCCAACGGCACCGAGATCGTCAAGGATGTGGTGACGCCGTTCGCTCGCGGTGTCCACCTTCCCGACCGCAGCGGCGTCGGTACCGCATCCGGGCATGCCGGCGATCTGGTGATCGAATTACGAAACGATCTGGGCGGCACCAGGATTCACGCCGCCACGCCGCGGATCGATATCGATCTGACGGCCGGGCTGCCGGCCGGACACGAATCGCTGGGTGTCGTGGTGCCCTGGAGTGCGAAGCGCTTCCAGTACACCGTCAAGGATCTCGGCCGCCCGGTCTCGGGCACCCTCACCGTGGACGGCGTCGCCTACGTGATCGACGACGGATTCGCCGTCCTCGACCACGGACGTGGGAAGTGGCCGTACTCGATCGCGTGGAACTGGGCCGCCGGCTGCGGTCCGGAGACGGCGATCCAGCTCGGCGGCAGGTGGACCGACGGCACGGGTTCGACCGAGAACGCGCTGTTCGTGGGCGGCCGGTTACACAAGATCGGTGACGAGCTGGAATGGGTGTACGACCGCCGGGATTGGCTGCGGCCGTGGCAGATTTGCGGTCCCCGCGTCGCCGTGGAGTTCACTCCCTTCCACGTGCGCGAATCGAGGACCGCGCTGGGTGTGGTGGCCAACGACACCCATCAGTGCTTCGGGCACTTCACCGGCCGCGCCCGCGCCGACGAGGGGGACTGGGTGGAGTTCGACGGCCTCACCGGCTGGGCGGAAGAGGCGCGTAACCGCTGGTGATCCGAAACGCTACCTACGTTCTTGCCGTGCGGATGTAGATCGCCCAGGTCCGCCCGGCCCTCGCCGCGGGCGTGTTCGTCTCCCGGATGCAATGATCGGACTCGCATACGTTTCTGATCGGAGTCGAGGAGACAGCAGATGAGCTTTCCACAGCGGTACGGGCCGTGGGCGTTGGTGGTCGGTGCCGCGCTGGGACTGGGGGCCGAATTCTGCCGTCAGCTCGCCGAGCGTGGCCTGAACCTCGTCATGGTGGCGCTGGAGAAGGACGAACTCGACACGCTGGCAACGGATCTGGCCGACCGCTACGGCATCCGCACCCAGACGGTGACCGGAGACATCACCGCGCCCGAGGTGCTGGAATCGGTAGCGCTGCTGGTCGGCGACGTCGAACTGGGCCTGGTCGTCTACAACGCCGGGCTCTCGGTCTGCGGCATGTGGCTGGACACACCGCTGGAACGACATCTGAAGACGATCGACATCAACGTGACCACGATGATGACCGTGCTGCACCGCTTCGTCCCGCCGATGATCGACCGCGGCCGCGGCGGGGTGATCCTGCTCAGCTCCATGTCCGGTCTTCTCGGCACCCCCATGTATGCCTCCTACGCGGGCACCAAGGCGCTGACACTGAATCTGGCCGAATCACTGTGGGACGAATGGCGTCCGCACGGCGTCGACGTCGTCGCGGTCGTGCCCGGCCCCACCGACACCCCCGGCTACCGCGCCGACGCACCGCGCACGATCCGCAATTCCCCGAAGGTGATGCCGGTAGCTCCCGTGGTCGCCGCCGGCTTGGCCGCACTCGGCAGACAACCCTCGGTGATCCCCGGCCGGGCCAACCGTTTCAACGGCACGCTGCTGTCACGAATACTGCCCCGCAAGAAGGCCGTCGCCCTCATGGGCAAGAGCATGCGCGAGATGTACGCGGGGGAGTAGACCGCCGACGCCCGCCGGCTCGGCCGGCATCCGAATGCGCTGGAGCCGAGTCGAATTCGCGTCGGCACGGTTCAGGAGGTGAAGCGCGCGCCGACCCAGACGAGGGCGTCGGGGAGCGAGGCCTGCAGGACGCCGCGATGGTCGGCGCCGGGGTAGGTGCGGTAGGTGAGCTGCTGATCGGTCAGGCGCAGGCGGGCGACCATCGCGTCGGTCGCCCGCGGGGGCACCGTCGTGTCGGCGCTGCCCTGCAACACCAGCAGTGGTGCGTCGATGCGCAGCGTGCTGGGATCGTTGTCGGTCAATACCCGGAGGAAAGGCGCGGCGTCGCCCAGCGGGCTGAATGCGGCATCGGCGGGGAGGCCGCCCCAGCTGTCCGGCGCGCGCAGGGCGCCGATGCATCCGGTGTCGGCCTCGGGCAGCAGGCTCAGTGCGCGCGGCGTCAGGAAGCGGGCCGGATCGATATTCTCGGCGGTCTGCGCGCCGCGAATCAGCAACGGCAGGAACGCATTCGAGTTGCCGAGTGTGCCGGCCAGCGCCTCGCCGGCTCCCACCGCACTCGCCACGCGCTGCGCTCCGATGCCGAATTCCACCTGTGATGCCGGTGCGAGTGCCACCACAGCGCGCAGATCCAGTCCCGGTGCCCAGGCGCGGGCCTGCGCATCGGTGAAGATCGCCGCCTGGCCGCCCTGCGAATGGCCGATCGCCGCCCATCGCGTACCGATCGATGCGTCGAGTTCCCGCGCGGCCAGCGCCATATCGGCGACGGCTCGCGCCTCGGTGGTGCCGATCAGGTATCCGTGCGGGCCCGGCGTGCCGAGGCCCTGGTAATCGGTCTGCGCCACCGCGTATCCGGCCGCGAGCCAGTGCTGCTGCACCTCGCGCACCTGCGCGGTGTAGTCGTGGGCGGGATAGTCGGGGCCGGTATCGCGCGAGGGCGCGCAGATATCGGCCACACCGGTGGTGCCGTGTGCCCACGAGATGAGCGGCCAGCCGTCCGGCGGCGGTGTGCCGTCGGGCACCGCCAGTGTTCCCGAGACCGCCACCGGATGCCCCTGCAGATCCACCGAGCGGTACAGCACGAGCAGATTCCGCGCCCCGGGCAGCCCCGGATCGCCGGCGATACTGCGGGCCCGGATCACCGAGCCGTGTGGTCCGGCGATCGCCTCGGCGGGTGCGTCGTAGAAGGCCTGCCCCTCCGGGACGGCCGTCGTGCCGGTGGGGTCCGCCGCCGCGGTGGCCGTCGTGGCCGCGATCGAGACCAATGCCGCGGCGACGACCAGCCGACCACGTCGTGCCCGGCGATTGCGGGCGATCTTGGTCGGTGACGACACGCGAGACATTCATCCAACATAACGGGGCCGTGTGGAGCGCGGCCATCGCGCTGGAATCATTGTGGCTCAACTTGTCTGCATATCGATACCTCCGCGCAACCAGCCGGTTCGACGTCTGCGGCCGGCAGCGCGTCGCTGTGCGCTGAAAGATTGCTGACATGGCGATACACGGCGGGACGACCGTCGGCCGTACCGGACCGGAATCCGCGACTCATCCGGAACGAGCGATGCCGCATTCCGCTTCCCCGGTAATCTCGGCGCGGAGACCGCTGGCCGAAACGAAGTGGAGCCGACTGTGACCGAATCAGCTGAGGCGTACCTCGCGGACGAACCCGACCGGCCCATCGTGGTCGGCGTCGACGGCTCGGAGATCTCCTATCAGGCGGTGGCCTGGGCCGCGGTCGATGCCGTCCTGCACGGGCGGCGTCTGGACATCGTCACCTCGGCCACGCTGCCGACCGGTTTCGGCTCCGAGGTGTGGACGGGCGGCGCGGATTGGGTGCGCGAGGACGGTGAGCGCATCGTCGCCGAGGCGCGCCGGGTCGCCGGGTTGGTGAAGGGGCCGCTGGAGATCAATGCCGAGCTGGTGTTCGACCCGATCATCCCGACCCTGATCACACGTTCGGAACGGGCGTACCGCCTGGTCGTCGGTAGTCGCGGGCGCGGCGCCATTCGGCGGGCGCTGCTCGGTTCGGTGAGTTCGGCGTTGGTGCAGCGGGCGCACTGCCCGGTCGCGGTGATCCCCGGGAATTCCGCGACGGACATGGTGACCGCGGCGAAGCCGGTGGTGGTCGGCGTCGACGGCACCGAGAACAGTGAACCCGCGATCGGCGTCGCCTTCGACGAGGCCTCGCGGCGGAAGGTGCCGCTGATCGCCGTGCACACGTGGAGCGATATCAGCCTGCCCGAGATCGCGGTGGCCGGCTGGGACACGCTGCGCGAATCCGAGCGCGCCGCGCTCTCGGAGAGTCTGGCCGGATGGCGGGAACAGTATCCGGATGTCGATGTGCGGCCGGTGGTGTGGGCCGATCGGCCGGCCCGTGCGCTGCTCGCCGAATCCGAACATTCGCAGCTGGTGGTGATCGGCAGTCATGGCCGGGGCGGATTCACCGGCATGCTGCTCGGTTCGACCGGTCATGCCCTGTTGCAGTCGTCCGAATGCCCGGTGATAGTGGTGCGCCGACGGTGAGACGTCGGCCGGGCGGCCGACCGGCCGCCCGGCGACAGTCGTTCGATCACACCCCCGAGAACTCCAGTTCCGGCTCGTTCGCCGGCACCATGCTCACCGGGAGTGTCGCGAGCCCGCGTAACGGCGTGGCAAACCCAGGGCGACGACGCAGCTGTGGACAGCGGTCGGCCGGGCAGGCATCGGTGAGGGTCGAGCCCTAGCGCTCGGTCTATTGACCAGGAAAAGCCTATGGAGAGAACAACTTCGGTCGCCGCGACGAGGAGCGGCCGACCGTCCGAGCCGTTCGACAAGATCATCGCACACCGTCCGCGCGGCCGGGATCACCGGTCTCGAGCGGCGTTGTGGGCCCGATTCCCGGGGTGTGGCGGGACTCCGGCGGGTCCCGAAAAAAATTTCCTAGCAAAACGAAGGGTCTCGAGGACCGATCGAGACCGTCGAGCGGTGTCGTGCGTGCACCACCCTGTACCCGGTTTCGCGAAAGCGGAAACTTCCGATCGGAAGTGAAACGTGTTGTCGAGCAAGGCAACTCGCCGAGCGGGGTGCGGTGCGCGTGGCGGACTCCGGTTCGGTTCGAGGGAACCGATTCCGTCCGGAAGTTGCTAAAAAGTAGCTATAAAGCGGTAGTGAAGCGGCTCCCTGTTTTAGAGGAGGCGCTTGCTTGAAAAGTGGACGCTTGATATGTTGCCTCGGTCACTAACCGGTACCGGCCGTGACCGATAACTCTCAGGCGTGATTCCGGCGACTGAGAGGCGATTGAACACGCTCACAAAGGAGATTCATCGATGGGTTCGATGGGCGACTTGCTTACCGCGTTGATTCCGGCCCTGGGTTCCGCAGTTGCGGGTGACGGGCTGTGGGAAACCTTCCTCGGTTCGCTCGGAAGCATCGTCAAGTAATTCGACGAAACCGCTCGTATTCATCGAGTTGCGCGCGGCAACTCGATGCACGGATATTTAGGAGAAAAGTATGGGATCGCTCATCGATATTCTGGGAATGGGCACGCAGAGCGCCGGTTCGGTCGGAACCACCATCGTGAATGCGCTCATCACCCTCAGCGGTGGCACCCCGGCCGCCGGAAAATAATCCAGTCGTCGATGGTGGGGGCTCACTCGAACCGGGTGCGCCCCCACAGTGCTGTGTAGAGGTGGTAGTGGTGTCGAGCGGTAAGAGGACCGGCACGGTGCGCGGGATCGCCTGGCTGATGGCATATCTCGGTGCGGCCGCCCTGCTGTGGACGTCGGTCGCGCCGATCGGCTCGGCCGCTCCGGCGGCGCATATCGTCGATGAAACCCCGGGCCCCGGGCGTCTAGTCCGGATCAGCGTCCATTCGCCGGCGATGGATCGCGATATCGCGCTGCAAGTGTTGCCCGCGAAGGACTCCCGCACCCCGGCGCCCACGCTGTATCTACTCAACGGCGCCGGCGGTGGCGAGGACGCCGCGACCTGGCTGGCGCAGACCGATGCCGCGGACTTCTTCGCCGACAAGCACGTCAACGTGGTGATCCCGATGGAGGGCGCGTTCAGTTACTACACCGACTGGGAGCGCGACGACCCGGGCCTGGCGAAGAAACTGAAGAACAACGGCCGGAACAAGTGGGCCACCTTCCTCACCGACGAGCTTCCGCGCGTGATCGATTCGGCCTTCGGCACCACCGGCGCCAATGCGCTGGCCGGCATCTCGATGGCCGGTACCTCGGTGCTGGATCTGGCGATCGAGGCCCCGGCGCTCTATCGGAGCGTCTCCGCGTACAGCGGTTGCGCGATGACCAGCGATCCGCTCGGTCAGTCGTTCGTCAGCCTGGTGATCAGCCTGGGCAAGGGCGATGCGACGAATATGTGGGGACCGGTCGGCGGTGAGGGCTGGAAGGCGCACGATCCGTATCTGCACGCCGACCGGCTGCCGCGGATTCCGATGTACATCTCCAGCGCGAGCGGGCTCCCCGGCCGGCACGACAGTCTCGCCGACCCGAGCGTGCGCGCGAACACCGAGGTGCTGGCCAATCAGGTCCTGCTCGGCGGCGGCATCGAATCGGCGGCGAACTACTGTACGACCAAACTCGCCGAGCGCACCCGGGAACTCGGACGCACGGACATCACCTACAACTTCCATCCGGCGGGCACCCACTCATGGGGCTATTGGCAGGACGACCTGCACAAATCGTGGCCGATGATGGCGGCGGCGATCGGCGCGAACTGAGCCGCTCCGCCCGCCGCCACGCGGTCCGTCACCGTTGTGCGGCGAGCCGTTCACTCAGCTCCCGGAACGAGCGCAGCAGCAGTTCGCCGTACCGCGCCGGGTCCGGGAGCATATCGGTATCGGAGCTGACTGCGATCACCACCTGCTCGCCCTGAGACGTGATCAGATGCCGCAGCCCGTCGCCGTCCATGATCGGGAGCACACCGAAGACGCTGATCACCGGTGCGCCGAGAAATTCCAGACGGTCCGCGACCGGAGGCACGTTGCTGACGGTGGTGTTGGACAGCGGCACCGTGTCGACCTCATCGAAAACCCGCTGCGCGCGGGCCCATCCGGCCAGGCGCAACAGCCAGGCGGGTGAGGTCTGCATGCGGCTCTCGCGGGCGATGACCGCCGGGTCGGCCCAGCGCCGCTTCTCCTCCCGCGCGGAGTTCCGGATGGCGGACAGGCGTTCCAGTGGATCGGCGAGATCGGTGTGCAGGTCCACCGACATCTGGCACAGCTGGTTCGCCGAATTCCACTGCGCGAGCCCGCGCATCGAGATCGGCACCATCGCACCGAGCGATGCGGACGGCGTTTCGCCCTGCTCGGCGAGATAGGCCGACAGCGCGCCCGAGACGACGGACAGCAGCAGGTCGTTGACCGTAATGCGCTCGGCGGAGGCCGCTTTCGCCGCTCCGACCTGTGCGAGCGGCAGGGTGACCAGATCGAAGACGGGCGTCGCGCCGATGCGGCGATTGAAGCGCGTGGCGGGTCGCAGCGGAATCGGTTCGCGGAGCAGGTTTTCCGCGGCCTTGGCTTCGACCGTGCGTGCCGCCGCCCGCGTGCGGGCCACGCCGGAGACGAAACGTGTGAACCGATACGGCGTAACGGCGGCGGCCCGCACCAGCGCGCCCGGCTGCGACCAGCGGCGATCGGTCGTGGGAAGCGGAGGATGAGTGTCGGCGATGCCGAACAGTTTCCGTTCGAGTTCGCGGGTGGCCACCCCGTCGCCGACGCTGTGATGGAACTTCAGTACCACGATCGTCACCGGATCGGCGGTCTCGGGAAAACCGCGCACACCGTCGAAGAGGTGCAGTGCCCACGGCGGCCGGGTGAGATCCATCCGGGCCGCGGCGATCTCGGCCAGGCGGCCGCGCACCTCGTCCCAGGACCATGCCGCGCGCTCCTCGCTCGTCACGTGATGATCGATGTCGAAGCCGGGGTCGGGCACCCAGTACGGCAGGTCGACATCGCCCGGTACCCGTTCCAAGCGGCGGTGGAACAGCGATGCGTAACCGAGCCGCTCCCGCATCCAGGCCCGCACCTGGGCCCGGCTCACCGACCGGCCTTCCGGTTCCGCCGCACCGGCGAAGACATAGGCGGCGACGATATTCGACGGATGCCGCTCGAACTCGTCGTAGACGAATACCGCATCGCGCGGCGTCAGTTGTTCGGCGGTGACGTGGAGACCGCTGCTCGCATCGCGGACCGTTTTCGTCGTCATGATTACTCCTGACCGGACATTGTGCGGGCGGGAGAGAATATGTCCACACAATTCTTTCCGCGGCGGAGTCTACAGTCGCGGCGACCGATGCGGCGATGGCGGTAGGGAAATCCGGCGCGGAAATGTGCGACGGTCGAAAAAGACATAAACCGCCGCGATGAATGTGGGAAATTCGGAGTGCGCCGGAGAGAGGGCGATCCTGAGTGGTCATGCCGGGCCGGCGACGGCGAAGCGTCGATTCCAGATAGTAATAGCTGCCTACTATTACTTGGGCTCTGGCCGACGCGTTCTCCGCGTGATTGCCGCGAGAGCCCCCGATGACTGTCCGTAGCCAAGGTCGCCCGTGAATGGCAAGGAGTACCTCCCAGCGCTGGGAGCGGCTTCCGGTTGTGTACCGGGGCAAGTGCTGGCATCGTCTTCCCCGCGGGACAGCAGCGGGCGTGAGGGATGTGATGAGTTCTGAATCCAACCGGCCGCCCGGACCCGTGCCGCAACCGTTCGGCCCGCCGGTCGGCTCGGCCGATTGGTTCACGCCGCCCCGTCCGCCGCAGCCACCCCCGCTCCGCGATTCGCGTCCAGCGGCATCGCCGCCGCGAATAGTGCGGCGGCCGCAGGAGTCGCCGGAATGGGCGATCGATCCCGATGCCATCCAGCTCGCACTGGGTCCGTCCACCCGGCCGCCGCGCCGGCCCCGTCGGCGCAAGTGGTGGATCGCCGCCGCGGCCGCTGTCGTCGTGCTGGCGCTGGCCGGTGGCGGAATCGCGCTGGCGGTGACGGTCGCGCGCAAGGAGCCGGGTACCGCCGCCGCGGTCGCGACGGCGACGACCTCGGCCCCGGCCGGATCCGCCGAAACATCCGCCCCGGCCCCCGCGCCGCAGACTCCGGCGTGCCCGGCCGAGTCGCACGACGGCATCGTCGTCGGCAACGGCGCAGGCGGCATCACCGACGGGCCGAATTCCATTCTGGGATTCGAGTATTCGTACTACACCGAGCGCAGCGGTGAGCGGGCCCAGGCCTTCGTCGCCCCGGACACCGTCAACGTCGCCGCCGCCGCCGGTCTGCAGCAGGCGATCGACACGGTGATCCCGCCCGGGACCACGTACTGCGTTCACATCACCACGCGCGAGCCGGATCTGTTCGATGTGGATATCGAGGAGCACCGTCCCGACGGCGGTCACACGACCTACCGGCAGTCCGTGCGTACGGTCGTCCGTGACGGCCGCACCCTGCTCTACGAGATCCGCGGGCGGTAACGGCCGATCCGGCGGGGCTGTACCGAGGCCGCGGGCGCCGGTACGCTGCGAGATGCCCCGCGTGAGAGGATGTGCCATGGATACTCGCATTGTTTCTCGACAGTGCACCCTGTGTGAGGCGCACTGCGGAATCCGGGTCACCGTCGAAGGCGACCGCGTCGTCCGGATCGAGGGAAATCCCGACGATGTGCTGTCCGAGGGATATATCTGTCCCAAGGCCACGGCGATGGGAGCGTTGCACCACGATCCGGATCGGCTCCGCACGCCGGTACGCCGCGTCGGCGATCGGTTCGAGCCGATCGGCTGGGACGAAGCCTTCCGCGAGATCGGGCAGCGGCTGCGCCGGATCCGCTCCGAGCACGGTCCGAGCGCCATCGGCATGTATCTGGGAAACCCTGCGGCACATAGTTCTTCGGTGTTGTACGGCGTGCTGCTGCGGGTCGCGCTGGCGACCCGCAACTTCTTCTCCGCCTCCTCGATCGATCAGTTACCGCAGGAGTTCGCGGCCTGGCGGATGTTCGGATCCAATGTCCTGATGCCGGTCGCCGATATCGACCGCACCGACCGGCTGGTGATCCTGGGTGCGAATCCGGCGGTGTCGAACGGGTCGGTGACGACCATGCCGAATGCCAAGCAGCGCATCAAGCGGGTGCGTGAGCGCGGCGGCACGGTCGTGGTGATCGATCCGCGCCGCACCGAGACCGCACGACTGGCCGACCAGCACATCGCGGTGGTCCCGGGCGGGGACGTCTATCTGCTGCTGGCCGTGCTCAATGTGCTGATCGACGAGAAGCTGTGCGACGAGCGGGCCGTGCGTGCGCGCTGTTCGGGCTGGGACGAACTGCGCGAGACCGTCGCGCAGTGCACGCCCGAACTGGCGGCCCCGCATGCCGGTGTCGACGCCGAGACCATCCGCGGATTCGCCCGCGACCATGCCGCGGCCCGTTCGGCCGTGCTCTACGCGCGGATCGGCGTATGCCAGCAGGTGACCGGCACACTCACGCACTGGCTGGTGAACACGATCAACGCGGTGACCGGCAATCTGGACCGGGCGGGCGGGCAGATGTTCGCGACCGCGCCGGTCGACGCCGCCCGCTACGGCAAATATCTGCCGATGGGCCACGGCGCGTGGACCGACCGCTCGGGCCGCTACAAATCCTTCCGTTCCGAACTGCCGGTGGCGGCGCTGGCCGACGAGATTCTCACCGAGGGCCGCGGGCAGATCCGGGCGATGGTCACCTATGCCGGCAATCCGGTGCTGTCGACGCCGCAGCGCGGGCGTCTGGACTCGGCGCTGGAATCGCTGGATTTCTTTGTGGCCGTGGACATGTACGTCACCGAGACCACCCGGCACGCCGACATCATCCTGCCGCCGGTGTCCCAGCTCGAGCGTGAGGACGTCAACCTGCTGTTCCCGGTGTTCAGCGTGCGCAACAATCTGCGCTACGACGCCAAGGTGTTCGAGCCGCCGGCCGACGGCCTCGAGGACTGGCAGATCATGGCGCGGCTGGTCACCGAGGTGGTGCCGCTGCCGGCGCGACGGCTCACCGGCAGGGTGCTGAACGCGATGTTCGAACGCCTCTCGCCGGTGCGGCTGGCCGCTCTGGGCATCGCGGCCGGTCCGTACGGCGTGCTGCGCCGCGGCCGTGCGGGCCTGACCGTCACCAAGCTGCGCGCCTCCGCGGGCGGCATCGATCTCGGACCGCTGCGCCCGCGCCTGCGCACGCTGATCGGCACCCGCGACCGCAAGGTCCGGTTGGCGCCAGAGGATTTCCGCGCCGAGGTGGCGAAACTGCTCGCCGACCTGCCGGCGACGCCGCCCGCCGGAGCCGACGGATTCGATCTGCGCCTGATCGGCCGTCGCCATCTGCGCAGCAACAACTCGTGGCTGCACAACGTCCCGGCCATGGTGAAGGGCCGCGATCGCTGCACCGTCCTCATGCATCCGGCCGACGCCGGTGCGCGGGGGCTGGCCGACGGCGAACCGGTCACCGTCACCTCGCCGAGCGGCTCCATCGTGGTGACCTTGGAAGTCGGCGCCGATATCCGCCCGGGCACGGTCGCGATTCCGCACGGCTGGGGCCACCGCGAACCCGGCGTCGGCTGGCGGGTCGCCGCCTCGCTCCCGGGCGCCAACGTCAACCTCCTCCACGACCCGGCACTGGTCGACCCGCTGTCCGGCACGGCCGCGGTCAACAACACCTGGGTCAAGGTGAGCACTACCGCATAGCCGGCGCGACAGCGCCTACGGCCCGGTATCTTTCGAGCGATCGAACGCTCTCGGTACGGATGTGGTTGGCTGTACCGTCAGCGGATACGGGCCGATCGACCGGAAGGGTGTCATGGCTGAGGAAGTGCTCGCGGAGATGGTGTCCACCGTCTTCCAGATCGTCGCGCACGAGGGCGCGGCGGTGCGCGAAGGCGACACCCTGGTGCTGCTGGAATCGATGAAGATGGAGATCCCGGTGGTGGCCGAGGCGGACGGCACCGTCGCCTCGATCAATGTGAAACCCGGCGACGTCCTGCAGAAGGGCGATCTGATCGCCGTCATCTCGTAGCTTCCGCCGCGACACGACTTCGGCCCGCGGGCCGGTGCCGTAGCCTTTGTTCCCGTGTCCACTCTTAGTGATCTGCTCGCCGAACACACCGATCTCCCCGGTGCGGCGGTGGATCATCTGCAGCGCGTGGTGGGGGATTGGCAGCTGCTGGCCGACCTGTCGTTCGCCGATCTGCAACTGTGGGTCGGGATCGGCCCGGTGACCGACGGGGCCGACGTGGTCTGCGTCGCCCAATGCCGGCCCACGACCGCCCCGACGGTCCAGCCCGACGATCTCGTCGGATCGCTGGCGTCACGCCAGGAACATCCGCAGATCTTCCAGGCCCTGAGTTCGGGGGAGATCGTGCGGGTCGAGGGCGACGGCGAATCCACCGGCGTCTATCACCCCACTCCGGGGCGGGTCATCCGCGAGGGTATTCCGGTGCGCTGCGGCACCGACGTCATCGCCGTGCTCGGCCGCGATACCGAAATGGAGCGTTCGAAGGTCCGCGGCAGCCTCGAGCACGCCTATATGAGCTGCGCCGACGATCTGTGTCAGATGATCGCCGACGGGACCTTCCCCACCCTCGAGGACCGCACCGGCTCACATTCCAGCCCGCGCGCCGGGGACGGCTTCATCCGCCTCGACACCGCCGGCCTGGTCGTCTACGCCAGCCCGAACGCGCTGTCGGCGTATCACCGCATGGGCCTGCAGAGCGAGTTGGCCGGACAGGATCTGGCCCAATCGACCCGCTCGCTGATCACCGATCCGTTCGACGCGCAGGAGGTCGTCAGCGACATCCAGGCCGCCCTGGCCGGCAAATCGGGCCGCCGGATGGAGGTCGAGGCCCGCGGCGCGACGGTACTGCTGCGCACGCTGGTGCTGCGCCCGCACGGTGAACTGGCGGGGGCCGCGGTGCTGGTCCGCGACGTCACGGAGGTCAAGCGCCGCGACCGGGCGCTGCTGTCCAAGGACGCCACCATCCGCGAGATCCATCATCGGGTGAAGAACAACCTGCAGACCGTCGCCGCCCTGCTGCGCCTGCAGGCCCGCCGCACCGAAAACGAAGAGGCCCGGGTGGCGCTCACCGAGTCGGTGCGCCGCGTCACCTCCATCGCCTCCGTGCACGAAATGCTGTCGATGTCGGTGGACGAGGAGGTCGACCTCGACGAGGTGGTCGATCGCCTGCTGCCGATCATGGCGGACGTGGCGACCGTGCACACCGCGCGCATCAAGGTCCGCCGCGACGGTTCGCTGGGAGTTTTCTCGGCCGAACGCGCGACCCCGTTGGTGATGGTGCTGACCGAATTGGTGCAGAACGCCATCGAGCACGCCTTCGATGCGGGCGAAAACGGCACTGTCACAATACGTTCCGAGCGTTCGGCGCGGTGGCTGGATGTCATCATCAGCGACGACGGACGCGGGTTGCCGGAGGGATTCAGCCTCGAGGGTTCCGATCGGCTGGGATTGCAGATCGTGCGGACTCTGGTGACCGCGGAACTCGGCGGCTCGATCGGTTTGCATCCCGGCGCCGATATCGGCACCGACGCCGTGCTGCGGGTGCCGCTGGGGCGCCGCAACGCGCGCTGAAACAGCGCCTCGCGCACATGCGAGTCGCGGAAATCGGATAAGTCCGAATCGCCGTCGAACGGTTATGTGAAATAGCGCGGGAAAACAATCCGGCAACAAAAACAGTGAAGCCCGGCACCTTTCCGGTGCCGGGCCGAAATGCGTTACCGGTCGGGCTGTGCGGTTACTACGGGCCGGTAACGCCGCGCGTCTCAGACGACGCTGCGAGTGCGGGTGCGGGCGTTGCGCCGCTTCAGCGCCCGGCGCTCGTCTTCGCTCATACCACCCCACACGCCGGCATCCTGCCCGGAGGACAGGGCCCAGGACAGGCAATCGGCGGTCACGGGGCAGCGGGCGCAGACCAGCTTGGCATCGGCAATCTGCGCGAGCGCCGGACCACTGTTACCCACCGGGAAGAACAGCTCGGGGTCCTCGTCGCGACAGATGGCCTTGTGGCGCCAGTCCATTCCTCTGCTCCTTTGCATGGGCGCCGTAAGGCGCCGCTGGTTTGTGGTCCGTTCACTTGTGCGTCTCGAATGTTTCCGCACGGTTGCTTGTGAATGCTTTCACGAACACCGTAGATGTCAATAGCCTTCGGGTGCACCGTGGGGAAGCTCACGCTCTAAAGCCCTGAAAAGCCGGGCCTGCGGAGTCCTTTGTACTCGCTTGTGCTGGTTTCCGCAGCGCAACTGCGAGGTTTCTCAGTTGTGTCGGGCGGAATCCGGCTCGGGAGCGACCACTTCGAGCACTTCCGGCACCGAGGTGAAATCCACCACGTTGCGGCGGCCGATGAAGTCGCCATCGATTTGCAAGCCGACCTCGTCGTCGGCCTCGATTCGCACCGACGCTACATCGTCGACGCGAAACAAATTGCGGGCCTTCGGATCTCCATCGGACGCCAGGAGTTGCCTGGCGACCGACAGTGTCGGCAATACCCCCATGGTCCGCATCGCAAACACACCGAGCCCGCGTTCGAACGTCGTCCCGGGATTGGTGCGCACCGGAGTGCTGTCCAGATAAGTCCACGGACTGGTGTTCGTCACGAAGGCGTAATGCACGCCCGGCACCGGATCGTGGCCGGGAACACGCACGGTGATCGCGGGCTCGCGTCGCTTGGCCCGGAAGAATTGCCGGACCGTGGTGCGCAGATACCGGGCCGGTGTCGCGGCATGACCCGCTGCGCGGCTGCGATCGATCGCCTCGCACACGTCGGCGTCCAACCCGACGCCCGCGCTGAACGCGCACCAGCGGCCGTCGGCGACCATCAGGCCGATCCGGCGATCGCCGGCGTGGGCGTCGCCGCCGTCGAGCGAGAGCAGGTCGATGAGCTGATTGGTCGCGGCCACCGGATCCGCTTCGATACCCAGCGAACGCGCGAACACGTTCGCCGAACCGCCCGGGATCACGCCCAACCGCGGGATCCAGGTGCCCGCTCGTCGCGCGGCGGCCGATGCCACGGCGCCGGCGGGGTCCGATGCGGACGCGGCCGATTGCGGCCGTGCCGATGTGCCCGGTTCCGGCGGGGCCGATGTGCCCGGTTCCGGCAGCGGGAGGAATCCGTTGACGGTCTCGTTGACCGTGCCGTCGCCGCCGTGCACCACGATCAGGTCCATCTCGGCATCGGTGGCCCACTGCGCCAATTCGGCGGCGTGTCCACGATGCTGGGTATGCGCCACGATGAGCTGGGTGCGGCTTTCCAGCGCGTGGGCGAGCAGATCCCGCGTGGCCGGAGTGGTCGAGGTGGCATTGGGATTCACGATCAACAGCGTCCGCACCCTGAGCAGCCTACTGAGCGATCGCCGCCGAATCCCGCCGCGGAGGTGACCACGCGTGCGAGGCCCGGTTCGCGCGGTTCTACGCTGGGCGGGTGGCGAAGCAGAACGCGGACAGTGAGAGCACCGGCGGCACCACCGGCGGCGCGGCCGACCCGACTCCGGGCACCGTGCGTGGCGCGGGTGCGCTGGCCACGCTCGAGGGCCTGATCGGGGTGATCATCGCGATCGTGCTCGTGGTGCAGGGCATCACCTCGGCCGACACCTCCGCGAAATCGGCCTACGGCACCGCCGCCTGGTTCGTCATCCTGGCCGGCGCGGTGCTGGCCGCCGGTATCGGCCTGCTGCGCGGAAAGCGCTGGGGCCGGGCCATCGTGGTGATCGCGCAGGTCCTCCTGCTGCCCGCCGCCTGGTACATGCTCAGCTCGCATCGGTTCGAACTGGGCGTTCCGGTCGGGCTGCTCGCACTCGTCACCCTCGGCCTGATCTTCTCGCCGCCGTCGGTGCGGTGGATGGCCCAGGCCTACGACGTCGCGGACTGACGCCACATCGGCCACAACAGCGGTCCGCCGCCGGTGACGTCGAGTTCGCCGCGCAGATCGAAGCCGTAGCGCTCGTAATAGGCGATATTGGCGAACTTGCTGGATTCCAGATACGCGGGCGCACCGGTTTCGTCACAGTGCGCCAGCCGCGGCGCCAGCAGGGCATGCCCGTACCCCTTGCCGCGGACCGCCGGATCGGTGCCGACGATGGCGAGATACCAATGCGGTTCGTGCGGATGCGCCTTGCTCATCCGATCCGACATCCGCCCGGCGGCGAGCAGCCGCAGCCGGAACGCACGCGCCAGCGCGGGCAGCATCCGCAGCTGATCGGCGTCCGAGGAATTCCACTGCCCGGGCGGCGCCCACACCGCGCCCCCGACGATCCGGCCCGCCGCGTCGAAGGCCGCGTCCACCGCCCCGTGCCGCAGGTACAGATGCCGGATCAGCACGCCGAACATGGTCGCCGCGCGGGCGGGCCGGGAGCGTTCGGCGGGTATGCACCACCGCATGATCGGATCGTCGTCGAACGCCAGACCCAGCACGCGGGCCAGTTCGGGCACTTCCGATTCCGTCACGGGACGAACGGTCACATCCATCGGTCCACCCTATGCCCGCGACCGCGCGAAACGCCGCCTCAGCGGCCGTTGTGGCGGCCGGACGCGCGCCGGTCGAGCTCGGCCAGGCGGCGGTCGAGAAAGTCGCGCTCGGCGGCGTTCTCGGTCAGCAGCAGGGCCTCGGAGTAGGCGAGCCGGGCCTCGTCGAACCGCCCGAGTTCGGTGAGGAAGTGGGCGCGCGCTGCGGGCAGATAGCTGTACCCGGCCAGCTGCGGTTCGGCAGCGAGGGCCTCGAGCGCGGCGTACCCGGCGGCCGGATCGCCCGCCATCCCGATCGCGACGGCTCGATTGAGCGCCACTACCGGCGACGGCCAGATCCGGATCAGCACGTCGTAGAGTCCGCGGATCTCCTGCCAGTCGGTGGCGGCGTAGCTGGGCGCCTCGGCGTGCACGGCGGCGATCGCGGCCTGCAGCGCGTACCGGCCCGGCCGCCGTTCCAGCGCGAAGCGCACCAGCGCGATGCCCTGGGTGATCTCCTCCCGATCCCAGCGCGCGCGGTCCTGATCGGCCAGCGCGACCATGGCGCCCCCGGACGTCACCCGCGCCGCGCGGCGGGCGTCGGTGAGCAGCAGCAGCGCGAGCAGGCCCGCGATCTCCGGATCCTCGGGCAGCAGAGCGTGCAGCATCCGCGCCAGATCGAGGGCGCGTTCGGTCAGATCGCGGCGGATGAGGTCGTCGCCCGACGGTGCGGTGTGCCCGGTGGTGAACAGCAGATGCACGACCGCCAGCACGGCCTCGATGCGCTCGGGCAGTTCGGCCGGTCCCGGTACCCGGTAGGGAATCCGGGCCGCGGCGATCTTCTTCTTGGCGCGGGTGATCCGCGCGGCCATAGTCGGCTCGGCCACCAGGAAGGCGCGCGCCACCTCGGCGGTGGTGAGCCCGCAAACCAGACGCAGGGTGAGCGCTACCTGGGTCTGCGGGGCCAGCGCCGGATGGCAGCAGGTGCAGATCAGTCGCAGGCGGTCGTCGGGGAACTGCGGATCGTACGGATCGACGGCATCGAAATCGGTTGTCCCGGTGGTTTTTTCGTCCGCGATCAGCAACGGCAGCGCCCGGCGCGCGGTGGACTGCCGGCGCAGCAGATCCAATGCGCGATGGCGGGCCACCGTGGTCAGCCAGGCTGCGGGCCGGGACGGAATTCCGTCCGCGGCCCATCGCACCAGCGCCTGCGCGTACGCGTCCTGGACGCATTCTTCGGCGAGCTCGAGGTCGTGGGTCACCCGCACGGTCGCCGCCAGCACGAACGCCCACTCCCGGCGATGCGCGTCGGCCACCGCCGCGGCGACCCGGTCGGTGGAGCGGTCGGTGCGGGCGGGGCCGGGGGAGTGGTCGTCGAGCACGGTGTGGCTCAGCTCAATTCGAGGACCGGGCGCACTTCCACGCCCCCGGAGCTCATCGGCACGCGGCGGGCGATGGCGATCGCGGCATCGAGGTCCTCGGCCTCGATCAGGTAGTAGCCGCCGAGCTGCTCCTTGGTCTCGGCGAACGGGCCGTCGGTGATCACGAAGTCGCCGGCGCCGTCCGGCCGCACACTGGTGGCGGTGTGACTGTGGTGCAAGGCGTTTCCGCCGCGCAGCGCCGCCGCGTGGGCCTCGCCGAACTGCCGGTGACTGTCGAGCATCGCGCTGCCGGACTCCGGTTCGGCCACGGCACGCTCGTCCTGGTAGATGAGGATCAGATATTGCGACATGGTTTCGTCCTCCGAGTGGGTGGCCCGCCTTTCGAGCCATTCAACTCTTCGACGCGCACCCCGCCGCGGAATCGACACCGGCGCGCGGAATTCTCAGAATTTTCCGGAATCGGCGAGCCGCGCCAGCGCGTCACCCGCGAGCCGGAACCCGGTCCACTCGTCCTGGGCCACCGCACCCAGCCCGCGGTAGAACTCGATCGAGGGCGTATTCCAGTCCAGCACCGACCAATCCACCCGGGTGTACCCGTTGGCCACGGCCTCGCGGGCCAGTTCGGCGAGCAGCGCCGTGCCCAGGCCGCGACCGCGCGCCTCCGGCCGGACGTACAGATCCTCCAGGTAGATGCCGTGCTTACCGGTCCAGGTCGAATAGTTCAGAAACCAGATCGCGCACCCGGCGACCCGCCCATCGACGGTCGCGACATGGGCGAACAGCGCCGGCGCCGGACCGAACAGGGCGGAGTGCAGGTCGGCGGCCGTCAAGGCGCACTGTTCGCGCGCCTTCTCGTAGTCGGCGAGGTCGTAGACGAGGTCGACGAGGGCGGCACGTCCTCGGGCGTGGCGCGGCGAATCATCGGCTCGCCTCGGTGTCGGATTCTCGGCTCGCCTCGGGCGGCACGATGTTGTGCGCCAGAATCGTCGCGGCCTGGTGATCGTGGCCCAGCACGCTGATCGCGGCGGTCGACAGGAAGAATCGCCGTCCCTCCCGGGCCGGGAACCCTGCCCAGCGCGCGATCAGCACCCGGGAGAAATGTCCGTGCCCGACCAGCACCACATCGCGCATCCGCAGCGCCGGCGCGACCGATTCGAGCACCCGATCGGCCCGCGCGCCGACCGCATCGGCGGATTCACCGCCCGGGACGTCGCCGGTGAAGACCGTCCAGCCGGGCGCGGTTTCGCGGATCTGCGGGGTGGTCAGGCCCTCGTAGTCGCCGTAATCCCATTCGACCAGGTCGTCGTCGATTCGCGGATCGGGCAGCCCGGCCAGTTCGGCGCTGCGCAGGGCGCGCTGCTTCGGGCTGGTCAGTACCAGCGGATCGCTCAGGCCGAGTCCCGCCACGACCTTCCCGGCGGCACGGGCTTGCGCTTCGCCGCGTTCGGTGAGCGCGATATCGGTGCGCCCGGTGTGTTTGCGCGCCGCCGACCACGCGGTCTCGCCGTGCCGCAGCAGCACCAGCCGATAGTCCCTGTCCGATGCACTCATGATTTCGATCATGCCGCACCACCCGAGCGGCCGGACGGACGGATCGAGGCGTGGGCTCAGCTGGTTCCGTAGAGCCGGCCGCCCCGCAACTCCAGCACCACCGGACCGCTCACGGCCAGCGAAATCGGCTCCCCGTGATAGTCGCTGCGCCGCAACGGGATCCGCTTCTGCAGGGCGCCGCTGCCCGGATCGAGCGCCGCGATACCGTCGGCGACCGGCACTAGGACGTTGCCCGCCATCATCGCCGGTGCGCCCAGGGCGTCCGGTGCGGTCCACAGCGGCTCGAACGTGCTCGCGCTCAAGGCGATCACGCTGTTGCCGGTGAACACGAAATACGCCGAGCCGAGCCGGGTGACCGTGCTGTTGTCGGCGATCGGCGCGGAAAGACGATGCACCGCAAGCGAATTCGCGTTGGCATCGTAGATCGCGAATTCCGGTGGGGCGGCATCGGTTCCGGGAAGATACAGCGCGATCCGATTGTCCGCGACCGCCACGACGCGGGCGTTGCCGGCCGCTGCTCCGGGTTCGGTCAAGACGTGCGAACCGTACTCCTCCGGGGCCGAGGCGTCCTTGGGTGCCGGATTCAGCACCGTCAGCCGGTCCGCGGCGTCGTCGGGGCAGCGTTCGAGCACGGCCAGGCGGCTGCCGCCCGAGGCCGCCGACAGCAGCGTGCAGTCGTGCCGGGGCTGGGTGTGCGGGTTCACCTGCGCGTCGACGTAGCCGTACTCGAGCGTGCGGACCAGATCCGACCGCCACACCTCCAGCCGGCGCGGGCCCTGGGCCAGCACGTAGGTGCCGTCGGTGGACAGCCGGACCTGCGAGTCCATATAGCTGCTGCGCGCGGTGCGCCGCCGCCCGTCCTCCGCGCCGAGCATCGTGGTCTGGCTGCAACCGCGCGGATCGCGATAGGTGGCGATCACCGTGGCGAATTGGCTCTCCAGCGCGCACAGCGGCAGATCGCGCTGATATTTCCAGAGCTCGCGCCCGGTGGCGGCGTCGAGGCTGCGGACGGTGCCGCCGTCACCGGTGACGGCGACGCCGCTCGAGGTCAGTGCCCGCGCGGCGACGCCGTCCGGGGCGTGCCACCGCTCGGTGAGGGCATCCGGCAGCCGATCGGCCGTCGGCGCCACCGAAGCCGGATGTGCCGCGGGATCGGATTCGGTGCCGCGGGCGTCGCTCGTCGACCACACGACAACCGCCGCGATCGCCACGACAACGGCGATCGCGACTGCGGCATAGAGGTCGGCGCGCGTCCGCCGCTCGGGTGCGAGCACGTCAGCGAGACTAACCGATCCGGCGACTAGGCCGATGCGGCAGTCTGATCCCCACCTGTTGCCGTACTACCGGACTCGGCTGCCGAGTCGTCACCGCCGGTGGTGTCGCCTGCCTCCGCGGCGGGCTTACGACGCCGACGGCGACGACGCCGTGCGGGCTTGTCGCCCTCGGCCGCGTCGCTCGCGGGCTGTTCGGCCGAAACCGATTGCCCCGCAGCGCTTTCCGCGGTGTCCGTCGCCGACTCTGCCGACTCCGCCGTGGTGCCCTCGGCCGCGTCGACCGCCTTGCCGCCGCGGGTGCGGCGCCGGTTGCGCTTGCGCGGCTGGCGTGCCTCCCGCTCTTCCACGACCGCATCCGGTTCGCGCGCGGGGGCGCGCCGCACGGTGCCGGTCGTGTTCTCCGGAATACCGAGATCGCTGCGCAGGTGCTCGGAGCGCGAGTAGGTTTCCACCGGCTCGGGAATGCCCAGGCCCAGTGCGGAATTGATGCTCTCCCAGCGATGCAGCTCGTCCCAGTCGACCAGCGTGACCGCGACACCCGTGCGCCCGGCCCGGCCCGTGCGGCCGATGCGGTGCACGTAGGTCTTCTCGTCCTCCGGGCACTGATAGTTCACGACGTGGGTGACGTCGTCGATATCGATACCGCGGGCGGCGACATCGGTCGCGACCAGCACGTCGATCTTGCCCTTGCGGAATTTGTCCAGCGCCTTCTCGCGCGCGATCTGGCCCAGATCGCCGTGTACCGCGCCGACGGCGAAACCGCGGTCGGCCAGATCGTCGGCCACCTTCTGGGCGGTGCGCTTGGTGCGGGTGAAGATCATGGTCGCGCCGCGCCCCTCGGCCTGCAGAATCCGCGCGACCAATTCGCTCTTGTCCAGCGCGTGCGCGCGGTAGACGAATTGCGCGGTGCGCTCGTGCACCGCGGAATCGGAGGGTTCCTCGGCCCGGATATGGGTGGGCTTGTGCAGGAATGTGCGGGCCAGCGTGATGATCGGTCCCGGCATGGTCGCCGAGAACAGCATCGTCTGACGCTGTTCCGGAACCATCGACAGAATGCGCTCGATATCGGGCAGGAAGCCGAGGTCGAGCATTTCGTCGGCCTCGTCGAGCACGAGGACGCCGACCTTGCCGAGAATCAGATGCTGCTGTTCGGCCAGATCCAGCAGGCGGCCGGGGGTGCCGACGACCACGTCGACGCCCTCGCGCAGCGCGGCGATCTGCGCGTCGTAGGGGCGGCCGCCGTAGATCGAGGTGACGCGCAGGCGTCCCTGCTGATTGCTCAGATATTTACCGGCATTCTCCAGATCCTGGGTGACCTGGACGCACAGTTCCCGCGTCGGCACGATGACCAGTGCGCGGGGGGTGCCGTCCAATGCCGTGGTGCCGGAATTCGCGGTGGAAATCCGGTGCAGCAGCGGTACGCCGAATCCGAAGGTCTTGCCCATACCGGTGCGGGCCTGGCCGATCAGATCGTCGCCGGCCAGCGCGAGGGGGAGAGTCAGCTCCTGGATGGCGAAAGTGTGTTCGATTCCGATCTCGCCGAGAGCGCGCACGATTTCGGGGCGAACGCCCAATTCGGCGAATGTCGGAGTGGTGTGGGTGGAGTCGAGTTCCGCTGTCAGCAGCGTGTCCGCCAACCCGGGTTCTTGTTCGACGGTGATCTTGCTCAGGATTCGTGCCTTCCTCGTGTTTGTCGCATCCAGCGCGCACGAGGGTGGATTGGGACCGGATTACCGGGCCACCACATTTCCGGCGGGTTCCACCTGCACTCTCGCCACCCGGATCGCTGTCCGAGCGCGGCGCAAAGGGGTCGCGGATCTGGTGCGCGCACATTTTCGGCGGGCCCCGGTTACCCCTTGTCGCACTGCCTCGACCACCGGTCCCGATTAGCCGGCCGGGATATGGCGGTGCGAGCGAAAATTTCCGTTGCCCATAGAGATTGTAGCGTGATAGCTTTCTTCGCCTCGCTCCCGCTGTCGCCGTCCGCTGCTCGGTCTCCGGTCCGTATGCGGCACACGGCAATTCATCGTGACTCGCGAAATTGCGCGGTCGGTCGGAACGGTGATTTCGCGGAAGCTGCGGGCGAGTGGCGCGAGGTCGATATGTCTGCTTTCGCTCGCCGGGTCCGCGAGCGGCGCGGCGCGGCGTGGTCCAGCCCACATATGTGAGACGGTGTGTCACACGATAAATTGGTCGCTGTGAGCTTGGCAGAGACCGTGGGCGTCGCGGCCCGCAACGCATGGGCGCTGACCTTCGGCGATGGCATCGAAGCGCCCGTCCCCACTCCCTCGACGGTGCTCTGGGACGAACCGCACCGGCTGCTGCGCCGCTTCGACGTCGATCCCGCCGGACCGCCGCCCGCCGACGACACGGCAGTGCTGATGGTTCCGCCGCTGGCGGCCCCGGCGGTGTGCTTCGATCTGCGCCCGGACCAGAGTATGGCCCGCTTCCTGCTGGAGATCGGCCGCCGCCCCTACCTCGTCGACTACGGCGAGATCGGCTTCGCCGACCGCCGCATGGGATTCGAGGACTGGGTCGACGACATCCTGCCCGAGGCGGTGCGGCGCGTCTCGGCCGATCGCGACGGAGCTCCGGTCGATCTGGTCGGCTGGTCCCTCGGCGGCGTGCTGTCACTGCTCACCGCCGCGGCCGACGCGACCCTGCCGATTCGCTCCGTCACCGCGGTCGGCGCACCGCTGGACTACAACCGCGTCAACGGTGTTCCGCAGGTCCGCGCGCTGGCCCGGATCGACGGCGGGCGCACCGTCTCGACGCTGATCCGCGCGACCGGTGGCGTCCCGGCGCCGCTGACCCGCATCGCCTACCGGGCCGCGGCCTGGGACCGGGAATTGCGCCGGCCGATGTTCCTGGCGAGCAATCTGACCGATTCCGCGACGCTGGCCCGGATGGAGACCATCGACCGGTTCCAGTCGCAGCTGCCCGGCTATCCCGGCCGCTTCTACAACCAGCTGTGGAGCCGGTTCATGCTGGCCAACGACATCGGTGAGGGTGTGGTGCACGTCGGCGCCCGACCGATCGCGCTGGCGGAGATCACCGCGCCGGTCCTGCTCGTGGGCGGGACCGACGACGTCATCACCCCCGCGGCGGCGGTGGCGCACGGGCAGCGGACGCTGACCGGCGCCCGCGAGGTGCGGTACGAGACCTCACCCGGCAGCCATCTGGGCATCCTGATCGCTCGCGACACCACCTGGAGCTACCTGGAGAAATTCCTGGGCGACCAGGCATGAGCAGGCCGTGGCGGGAAAGCAGTTACTCCTCGGCTCGGACATGCCGGTGTGAAGCGCGGCTCGTGGGGGAACTCTTTTCGGCGTCGCGCCGCCGCCCCCTCCGGGCGTCGACCTATTAGGGTGGTGGCCATGGGTGCAAACACGTCTGGCGCGCTGGGTGTTTCGACCGAATCCGATCATCGAATCCCCGCCGACCATCTCGGTGTCACCGATCTGTTCGCGGTGCTCGCCTACGGTGAGATCTCCGCGTTCTACCGCTTGGCGGAAGAGGCGAAACTATCGCCCACGCTGCGGGGCAAGGTCGCGGTGGCGAAGATGGCGGCTGCCGAGATGGAGCATTTCGCCACGCTCGAGCGCGCGTTGCAGGGCCGCGGCGTCGACGTCTTCGACGCGATGGCGCCGTTCGTGCGGGCCCTGGACGACTACCACGCCTCGACCGATCCCTCGAACTGGCTCGAGTCGATGGTGAAGTTCTACGTCGGCGACGGTATCGCCGCCGACTTCTACGCGGTGCTCGCCGATGCGCTGGCGCCGGAGGTGGCCGCGGTTGTGCGCGACGTGCTGGCCGAAACCCACCACTCGGAATTCGTCATCGAGGAGGTGCGCCGGGCGGTCACCGTCAGCCGCTCCGAGCGCGACCGGCTCACGCTGTGGGGCCGCCGGCTGCTCGGTGAGGCCATCACCCAGGCGCAGTACGTCATGGCGCAGCGCGACGAGCTGACCGAACTGGTCCTCACCGCGACCGGCGACCTCAACGGGGTGGCGGCGCTGTTCGAGCGGATGCAGAACTCGCATGCCGAGCGGATGCGGGTGCTGAGCCTGGGATGAGCCGCCCGCGACGGCCGCCGGACCGTCGGCTGTTCGCTGACAGCACAGGCAGGCGCATCGTCGTCGGCCCTCGCGCTGCACTAGCCTGGGCAGCGACAGCATCTGGACTCTAGGAGGTTGGCCGTGGAGGTCAAGATCGGCATTTCGGATAGCCCGCGGGAACTGGTGATCGCCAGCTCGCAGACCCCCGAGGAGGTCGAGGCGCTGGTATCCGGCGCGCTGAGCGGTTCGGGTGGTGTGCTGACCCTCGAGGACGAGAAGGGTCGCAAGTACCTGATCCAGGCCTCGAAGGTGGCCTACGTCGAAATCGGCACCTCCACCAGCGGCCGCGTGGGTTTCGCCGCGGTGTAGAAGGCGACCGCGGCCGAAGTAGCTGCGGGCATGACGAACGAAAGGCCCCGGCCTGCTGTCGAAGCAAGCCGGGGCCGAAACGTTTGCCTGATTTCCGGAGAACATGGGTACTCGCCGGGCACGCCCAGAAGGCGGCTGCGCTCTCAACGCAGGACCGGGCAGAAACCTACGCGGCACTCACTTGTACGCAAAATACGCGGAGAGGCGGAGGAGCTCTCAGCGCTGGGAGAGCGGCACGCGGGACAGACCACCCCAGCAGAGCTGGACGGTGGTGTCGACGGCCTCTTCCTTCGGGATCGGCCGGTCCGCCTCGAGCCAGTAGCGCGCGGTGATCTGGCTGGCGCCCACGAGTCCCACGGCCAGGATGCGGGCGCGGTAGGGGTCCAGTCCGGAATCGTGGGCGACGAGGTCGAAGACGGCGTCCACACAGGCTTCGGTGGCCTGTTCGACGCGCCGCTGCACCTGCGGCTCGCTGGTCAGGTCGGATTCGAAAACCAGTCGGAAACCCTGGGTTTCGTGATCGACGAAGTCGAAGTACGCCGCGACGGCGGCACGGACGCGCTGCCGGTTGTCGGTGGTCGACCGCAGCGCCTGGCGGACGCTCGACACCAGGGCGTCGATATAGTTCTGCAGGACCGCCAGATACAGTTCGAGCTTACTCGAAAAGTGCTGGTACAGAACAGGTTTGGAGACGCCGGCGCATTGCGAGATCTCGTCCATGCCCGCGGCGTGGTAGCCGCGGAGCACGAAAACCTCGCTGGCCGCGGCGAGCAACTGGGCACGGCGCGCCTCCCGGGGTAGGCGGGTTCCGCGCTTGCTCGGTGCCATGGCCTCGGACGACAGTCGCGAGGACGTCATCCGGTCCACGAGGTCAGTCATTTCGGTTCTCCCAGTCGATTCCCGGCGGGAACGTGGATGTGCACGGTATTCAACGAACGATACTCGTTCGTGATGCAGCCCGCTGCGGGTCGGGTGCACTGGCTGGGAAGCCGATCCCGTTCCTGCCGTTGTGGTATTCGAATAACCTTCCACACCTATTGGCAACCTGTCAGTAACTGGGCGCCGTGAGAAATCTCGCACAGTCGTGAGATTTCTCGCAACCTCGGCCGGTCAACTGCAGGTATGTACGTGCCACAGAACGGCCTGTGAGAATCTGTTGGGGTGAGCGATCAAGGGGGCAGACCGACCGGCGGGCCCGATTCGCCTCGCCCCGCAGGCGTGCTGGCCGCGCGCGCGGAATCGGTCGGCGCCGGCCGGCGTGACCGGCAGCAACCTACGGAAATCCCCGAATTCTACGATCCGCTCGGCCTGTATTCCGGCAACGGCCACGGCGATCGTTCCCATCAGCCGCTGCGCGCGAAATGGGATCCGACCGGTGCCCACGATGCGGCGAATCGACCACGGCCGGAACGGGATACGAAGAAGCAGAGCGCGCTGGGCCGGTTCGTTTCCACCTACGGCTGGCGCGCGTACGCACTGCCGGTGCTGGTGATCATCACCGTGCTGGTCGTCGTGGACGCCGTCAAGGGGGGTACCGACAGCTCCGGCGGTTCCACTCCCGCGCTGGGCCGGCTCAGCCAGCACACCAGCAAGGCCGGCATCATCGGCGCACCGCCCAAGGGTGACGGTAAGTTCGCCGGCGATCCGCCCTCCGGCGCACTCCCCGCGGGCGGGGCGTTCACGGAGACCGCGGCGGGCACCTGGCATATCGTGCCCGGGACGACGGCGCAGGTCGGGGCCGGTCAGGAGCATCAGTTCACCTACACCGTCGAGGTCGAGAACGGTGTCGACACCACCTCGCTCGGTGGGGACGATTCGGTCGCCAAGATGGTGGAGGCGACCCTGGCCAATCCCAAGAGCTGGACCCACGACCCGCGCTTCGGTTTCCGCCGCATCGACACCGGCGAACCGGATTTCCGGGTCTCGCTGACCTCCCGGCAGACCACCAAATCGGCCTGCGGTTTCGAGATTCCGATCGATTCCTCCTGCTACAACTCCGATCTCGGCCGCGTGGTGCTCTCGGAGGTGCGCTGGGTGCGCGGCGCCACCGCCTTCGAGGGCGATATCGGCTCCTATCGCCAGTACCAGATCAATCACGAGGTCGGCCACGCCATCGGCTACCACGAACACCAGCCGTGCGAGATCGACGGCGGCTTGGCGCCGGTGATGATGCAGCAGACCTTCGGCACCCGTAACAACGACATCGCGACCCTGGACCCGCAGGGCGTGGTGCCGATGGACGGGAAGAAATGCCGTTTCAACCCTTGGCCGTATCCGCGCGGGTGACAACGGTTTGCCAACGCCACCGCTGATCTCGGGAGTACATGGGTAACTCGCCGGGAACGGGCTAGGCCGAGTGAGCAGCCAACCGCCGGCCCGGCACGCAAATCTCGCGGCAGTCGGCGGCACGTTAAAGTTGCGGAGAGGCGGCACAGGGAAGAACGGCCCGATTCGCCGCGTTGCACACATCAGCCCTATCGGCGAATTCGATTCGAGGAGTCTGCGACGTGTCATCACCACAGTCCCTGCCGCCACTGGTCGAACCGGCCGCGGAGCTGACCAGGGATGAGGTCGCCCGCTACAGCCGGCATCTGATCATTCCCGACGTCGGGATGGACGGGCAGAAACGTCTGAAGAATGCCAAGGTGCTGGTGATCGGCGCCGGTGGTCTCGGCTCGCCGGCGCTGCTGTATCTGGCCGCCGCCGGCGTCGGCACGCTCGGCATCGTGGAGTTCGACGAGGTGGACGCCTCGAATCTGCAGCGGCAGATCATTCACGGCGAATCCGATATCGGCCGCAGCAAGGCCGACAGTGCGCGCGATTCGATTCTGGAGATCAATTCCGGCGTCGAGGTGGTGCTGCACAAGCTCCGGCTGGAGCCGGAGAACGCGGTCGATCTGTTCGCGCAGTACGACCTGATCGTCGACGGCACCGATAACTTCGCCACCCGCTACCTGGTCAACGACGCCGCCGTGCTGGCCGGCAAGCCCTATGTGTGGGGGTCGATCTACCGGTTCGAGGGCCAGGTCTCGGTGTTCTGGGAGGACGCCCCCGACGGTCCGAACGGTGAGAAGCGCGGCATCAACTACCGCGACCTGTACCCCGAGGCGCCGCCGCCGGGCATGGTCCCGTCCTGCGCCGAGGGCGGTGTGCTGGGTGTGCTGTGCGCGTCGATCGGTTCGATCATGGTCACCGAGGCGATCAAGCTGATCACCGGCATCGGGGAGACCCTGCTCGGCCGGCTGATGGTCTACGACGCACTGGATATGAACTACCGCACCATCAAGTTGCGGCGCGATCCGGAGCGTCAGCCCATCACCGAGCTCATCGACTACGAGGCGTTCTGCGGTGTGGTCTCCGAGGAGGGCCAGGCCGCCGCGGTCGGCTCCACGGTGACCGCCCGCGAACTCAAGGACATGCTCGACGCGGGCAAGGACGTCGCCATCATCGACGTCCGCGAACCGGTGGAATGGGACATCGTCCGCATCGACGGCGCGACCCTGATCCCCAAGGACCGCATCCTGTCCGGCGAGGCTCTCGCCGAACTCCCGCAGAACACCCCGATCGTCCTGCACTGCAAGACCGGCATCCGCTCCGCGGAGGCCCTGGCGGCCCTCAAGCGCGCCGGATTCTCCGACGCGACCCACCTCCAAGGCGGAATCGTCGCCTGGGCCAACCAGGTCGACCCCAGCCTGCCGGTTTACTGAGAGAAGGTCTCCGCACAGAGACGACCGATTTCGCGAGTACATGGGTAACTCGTCGGGCACGCCCAAACCGGATAGGTTTCCGACGCAGGACCTGTGACCGACGCATGCGGCTCGCGACTTGTATGGCCTGAATACGCGGGGAGGCGGGCCGCCGGGGTTACGGTACGGCCGTGACATCTGTCGAACCTCCGGAGCATGTGCGGGCCACTTTCGGGCTGCGCGAAGTGTCCCCGGTCGCGCTGGGCGACTGGGACGGTGGGTGGCGGTGCGGAGAGGTGGTGCTCAGCCCGGTGGCCGATCACGCCCGGGCGGCGTGGTCGGCGAAGGTGCGGGAAACACTGCAGGTGGACGGAGTGCGGCTGGCGCGGCCGGTGCGCGCCACCGACGGTCGCTACGTGGTGTCCGGCTGGCGTGCCGATACCTATATGGACGGCACCCCGGAACCGCGCCACGACGAGGTGGTGTCGGTGTCGTTGCGCCTGCACTACGCCACCGCGCGGCTGGAGCGGCCGCGTTTCCTGGCCCAGCAGCCGATCGCGCCGTGGGTCGATGTCGATGTCTTCGTCGCCGCCGACCGGGCCGCCTGGGAGACGGTTCCGCTGCGCAGCCTGAAGGCCGGCGGCATGCTGCCGGTGACCACGCCGGACGGCCGCCACAGCATCGATATGCTGGCGCAACTCGCGACGCTGCGGAAACCGGTGCGGATACCGTCGCAGCTCGTGCACGGTGATCTGTTCGGCACGGTGCTGTTCACCAACGGCCAGGCTCCGGGACTCACCGACATCACCCCGTACTGGCGGCCCGCGTCCTGGGCGGCCGGGGTGATCGTGGTCGACGCGCTGTCCTGGGGCGGTGCGGATCCGGGTCTGCTCGAGCGGTGGTCGGATCTGCCGGAGTGGCCGCAGATGTTGTTGCGCGCGGTCATGTTCCGGCTCGCGGTGCATGCGCTGCATCCGCGGTCGACGGCGGAGGCGTTTCCCGGTCTGGCGCACACCGCCGACATGATCCGCTTGATGCTGTAGCGGGCCCGCCGATCGGAATCGACCGGCGAGCCCGCGATGTCGTGAGTCCAGCCCTCAGACGCCCGCGTGGGCCAGGGACGGCACCCGCGCGACGGCGAACGACGAGCGCAGATAGAACCACCAGGTGAGCCCGCCCATCACCAGGAAGGCGACGGCGTAGGCCCAGAAGGCCGGTGCCATCCCGCCGAAGTGGATATTGGATTCCCGCAGCGCCTGCTGCAGCACCCACCCGCCGGCCGCGCCCACCGCGCCGACCACGCCGATCGCCGCACCCGCCTGCCGTTTGGCCGCGGCCAGCGCGGTCGCCGGGTCCTGGCCGTATTCGGCGGCGCGACGCTTGGCCTCGGCCCCGAAGATCGAGGGGATCATCCGGTAGGTGGAACCGTTGCCGATGCCCGACAGCACGAACAGCAGCAGGAACGAGATCAGGTACAGCGGAAAGTTCTTCACCGAGAGCGCGGCCACGATCAACGCGGTGGCGCCGGCCATGCCGGTGAAGACGTAGACCGTGATCCGCGCGCCGGTGAATCGGTCCGCGATCCACCCGCCGAACGGCCGGCTCAGCGATCCGACGAAGGCGCCGAGGAAGGCGAGGTTGCCGATCGTGGACATCCAGCCGATCTTCGCCAGGTCGGGGAACGTGGATTTGAGCAGGGTGGGGAAGGCGAACGAGAAGCCGATGAACGATCCGAAGGTGCCGATGTAGAGCACCGCCATGATCCAGGTGTGCCGGTTGGTCAGCGCCAGACGATAGGAACTGCCGTCGGATTTCGCGCCGGTGATCGAATCCATGTACCGCAGCGCGCCGAACATGGCGATGAGGATGAACGGAATCCACACCAGCACCGCGAGGGTGATGCCGAACCGGTAACCGGCCGGATCCTTCGCCATGAGATGGGTGCCGAGGGTGATGATCAGCGGCACCAGCAGCTGGGTCTGCGCGACCCCCATATTGCCGCCCGCGGCGTTGATTCCCAGCGCGGCGCCCTTCTTCCCCTCGGGAAAGAAGAAATTGATATTCGCCATCGACGAGGAGAAATTGCCGCCACCCACGCCGGCGAGCGCGGCCAGCAGCATGAACACCCAGAACGGCGTGCCGGGCTGATTGACGAAATAGGCCAGCCCCAGCGTCGGCAGCAGCAACATGCCCGCGCTGAAGACGGTGAACGCGCGGCCGCCGAATTTCGGAATGGCGAAGGTGTAGGGCACGCGCAGCGCGGCGCCGACGAGGGTGGGTGTGGAGGTGAGCAGCAGCGAATTGGCCACGGCGTCCGGTCCGCTCAGATAATGAAAGCCCGCCGAACCCATGGCGGTGACCACGCTGGCCCACAGCACCCAGATACTGAATCCCAGGTTTTCGGAGAAGACCGAGAAGGCGAGATTCTTACGGGCGGTGCGCTTTCCGCCGTTCTCCCAGAAGGTTTCGTTGTCGGGCTCCCAGTGCTCGAGCCAGCGACCGCGGGCCTGATGGTGGAAGTCGGGAGCGGCGGTGGCCGATATCGCGGCGTCGGTGGTAGTCATCGGCGCGTTCCTCTCGAAGGGATTGCGACCGCCCTCATCTCGGGGACCCGGAGGTCGGGGTCCGGCGGTCGTATCCACGGTAGGAACGCGAAATTACGTCCGATTCACGCTCCGTGACGTTCGCAGCAACACTCGCTCACCCCGCTTCCGGCACGACGGTGACGAATCGTTTACCTGCCGGCGGACCGTTCGGGGTATTCGGCGATGAGCGAGCCGAGGAAGCAGTTGGCGGCGCGCGCGGCCCGGTCGGCGTCGCCGTCGATCACGGCATGTACCAGCTCGGCGTGTTCGTCGTGATACTGGTTGCCGTATTTGGTTGTGCGAGAACGAATCACGTCCTCGATCACGGGCAGCAGCGAATCGTAGAACTCGAAGTAGACGGTGTTGTGGCTGGCGGCGACGATGGCGCGGTGCAGGGCCACGTCCGCGTCGATCGCCGCGGTGCTGTCGGTATCCCAGGCCTGGCTGCGCCGGTCGAGCAGGCGCAGCAGGGTCTGCACGTCGTTGTCATCGCGGCGCAGCGCGGCCAGCCGGGCGGCCTGCACATCGAGGGCCTGGCGCAGTTCGAGCACGTCGCGTTCGACGGCGTCGGCGAAGTATTTGGTGAGGGTGCCGCCGAGATCGGAGGCGGCGATGACGTAGGTGCCCGAACCCTGCCGGCGTTCGAGCATGCCGGCGTGCACGAGCGCCTGCACCGCTTCGCGCACGGTGTTGCGGCCGGTGCCGGTCAGCTCGGTGAGTTCCGGTTCGGTCGGTATACGCGAGCCGATCGGCCAACGCCCCGAACGGATTTCAGCGCGCAGCTGTTCGGTGACCTGAGCGATGAGGCTGGTGCGCCGGACTGGTTGCACGGCCAATAGAGTACCCCTCCTCACATTTGTTGCCCGCTTTCATCCAATCATCCTATGATTTCGCGGTGACGGTTACCAATCTGCAGTCGACCACCGACATCCGGCGCCGCGGTCTGGCCGAGGGCCGGATCCTCGTCCTCGTCGCCATCGTCGTCTCGGCGCTCACGCTGCGCGTGGCGGTCACCGCCTTCACCCCGCTCGCCGAGCGGATCGGCGCCGACATCGGCTATTCCACCGCCATCGTCGGTGTCTTCGGCATGATCCCGACCGCCATGTTCGCGCTGGCCGGGCTGATCACCCCGATCTTCGTGCGCCGGCTGGGCCTGGAACGCACCGCACTGGTCGCCATGTGTATGGCCGGGGCCGGGCAGCTCACCCGGGCGCTGGTGCCCGACACCTGGGAGCTGCTGAGCCTGTCCGGGCTGGCCCTGGCCGGTATGGGCATCGGCAATGTCGTGATTCCGCCCTTGGTCAAGCGGTATTTCGCCGATCGCCTGGCGGTACTGAGTTCGGTGTACATCACGATGGTGCAGATCGGCACCGTGGTGCCGGCCCTGATCGCGGTCCCGGTGGCCGATGCGGCCGGCTGGCGGGTCTCGCTCGGGCTGTGGGCGCTGCTCGGATTCGCGGCCGCGGTGCCCTGGCTGGGTGTGCTGCGGGGGCGGCGTGGTCACGATCGCGCGGACACCACCGCGGTGGCCGAGGTGCCGGGCGAACAGCCCGCGCGCGCGGGCAATATCCGGCGGTCGCCGCTGGCATGGGGGATGGCCGCCATGTTCGGCATGACCTCGCTGGTCACCTACTCGATGTTCACCTGGCTGCCCAAACTCTTCGCCGACGCGGGCGCCGACGCGAGCTTCGGCGGCACGATGGTCGCCTTCTTCTCCTTCATGGGCTTGGCGGCCGCGTTGACCGCACCGTCGTTCACCGCCCGCATCGGCAATCCGTTCCCCGTCGTGATCGGCTGCGCGATAGCGTTTTTCGCGGCCTTCGCCGGCCTGCTGATCGCCCCGATGAGCGCACCGTGGCTGTGGGTGCTGCTGCTGGGGCTGGGGCCGAGCACCTTCCCGATGGCGCTCACGTTGATCAATCTGCGCACCCGCACCCAGGCCGGTTCAGCGGCGCTGTCGGGCTTCACGCAGGGCGTCGGCTACACCGTCGCCTGCGTCGGTCCGCTGCTGTTCGGTGTATTGCACAGTGTGGTCGGCGGCTGGGGCGCGCCCTTCGCGCTGCTGGCGGTTGCCGTACTGGTGCTGGTGGCCGGCGCCTGGCAGGCGTGCAAGCCGCGCATGCTCGAGGACACCTGGCACTGATCGGTGCCCGCGGCGCGACCTCTCGGCTATTTCACCGCTCGGGTTGCGCCGCGGTGAGCTTGTGGCCATGATGTGAGCCGACGGGCGCGTAATGTGGCCCGGACCACTCGCCGCCAGCGATCTCACCGACTCATCGTGTGAGCGTCGGCACTTTGTGACGCACGGAAACCGTTGTGTCATATGGGCGAAACAAAGACCCGGTTCTCACCGGGAAATCGCCGAATACGTGAGCAACCGTTGATTTGTGCGTCATGTGGCGCAGCATCGCGGCAATACCCGTTTTCTACCTTGGGGCCAACCGGATTTCAGGAGGCCCTGTTGAGCACGCTGACGCGTAACCACGACATCGAGCATTGGGATGCCGAGGATGTCGCGGCCTGGGAGGCCGGCGGCAAGAAGATCGCCCGTCGCAATTTGATCTGGTCGGTCGTCGCCGAACATGTCGGATTCTCGGTGTGGTCGATCTGGTCGGTGATGGTGCTGTTCATGCCGACGGACAAGTTCGGCATCGACGCCGCCGGAAAGTTCTTCCTGGTCGCCATGCCGACCCTGGTCGGCGGCATCCTGCGCATCCCCTACACCGTCGCCACCGCACGCTTCGGCGGCCGCAACTGGACGATCTTCAGCGCCCTGATGCTGTTGATCCCGACGCTGCTGACGCTGTACTTCATCAACCAGCCGGGCACCTCCTACACCACGTTCATGGTGGTGGCGGCGTTCGCCGGCCTGGGCGGCGGCAACTTCGCCTCCTCGATGACCAATATCAACGCCTTCTACCCGCAGCGGCTCAAGGGCTGGGCGCTGGGTATGAACGCCGGCGGCGGCAATATCGGCGTCCCGGTGATCCAGTTGATCGGCCTGCTGGTGATCGCCACGCTCGGCAACTCCTACGCATCGGTGGTCTGCCTGGTCTACCTCGCGTTCATCGCGGTCGCCGGTCTCGGCGCCGCGCTCTACATGGACAATCTGCGCAACCAGAAGGCCGATCTGTCCTACATGCTGGAGTCGCTGAAGGTCCCGCAGTCCTGGGCGATCGCCTTCCTCTACATCGGCACGTTCGGCTCGTTCATCGGCTTCAGCTTCGCCTTCGGCCAGATTCTGCAGATCGGCTTCAAGGCCGGCGGTGATTCGGCCGCCCAGGCGAGTCTGCACGCCGCGCAGATCGCCTTCATCGGCCCGCTGCTGGGTTCGCTGGCCCGCCCCTACGGCGGCAAGATGGCCGACCGCTTCGGCGGCAGCCGCGTCACGCTGGCCGGGTTCGCCGGAATGATGGTCGCAGCGGTCGTGGTCGCGGTGTCCAGTGTGGCCGCCGACCACAACGGCGGCGTGGCCACGGGTGCGACCATGGTCGCCCTGGTCTGCGGATTCATCGCCCTGTTCGTGCTCTCGGGAATCGGCAACGGGTCGGTCACCAAGATCATCCCGTCCGTCTTCGACGCGAAGTCCAAGAGCCTTCCGGTGAGCGCCGGGGAGCAGGCCGCCTGGTCGCGCAACACCTCGGGCGCGCTGATCGGCTTCGTCGGCGCGATCGGCGCCCTGGGTGGTGTGGCCATCAACCTGGTGCTGCGCTCCTCCTACGCCTCCACCAACTCCGCGACCACCGCTTTCTGGGTGTTCCTCGGCTTCTACGTCGTCTGCGCGATCGTCGTCTGGTCGGTCTTCCTGCGGCGGCCCGGAATGCGTTCGGCGCGTGCCGAATCCGGTGTCGTCGCCCAGGCGGAAGCCCTGGTGCTCGAGGCCGAACGGTCGCCCGAATCCGATTCCACCCAGTCCACCACCTCGGCTCGCGCCTGACCATCGGAAAGCATCGGAGGACAGTCATGAACACGACAGTCGAACCCACGCAGCGCAAGACCGTGGTGGTCGTCGGCCACGGCATGGTCGGGCACCGGTTCGTGGAGGCGCTGCGCTCCCGCGACGAGGCCGGGCAATGGCAGGTCGTCGTGCTGAGCGAAGAGGACCAGGCCGCCTACGACCGCGTCGGCCTGTCGTCCTACGTCGGCGCCTGGGACAAGAGCGCGCTCGCCCTGCCCGGTAACGAGTACGCCGGCGACGCGCTGGTGGATCTGCGCCTCGGCGTGCGCGCCGACGAGATCGATCGCGCCGCCCGCAAGGTGACCACCTCCTCCGGCGACGTGATCGGTTACGACGCACTGGTTCTCGCGACCGGATCGTATGCTTTCGTGCCGCCGGTGCCGGGCCACGACCGTCCCGAATGCTTCGTCTACCGCACCCTGGAGGACCTCGACGGCATCCGGGCCGCCGCGCAGAACGCGGGCCCCGGTGCGGTCGGTGTGGTCGTCGGCGGCGGGCTCCTCGGCCTGGAGGCGGCGAATGCCCTGCGGCTCATGGGAATGACGCCGCACGTCGTCGAGTTCGCGCCGCGGCTGATGCCGGTTCAGGTCGACGAGGGTGGCGGCGCGATCCTGGAGAAGCTGGTCACCGATCTGGGCCTGCACGTGCACACCGGTGTCGGCACCTCGGCCATCGAGCCCGCCGAAGACGGTGCGGGCCTGCGGGTTTCGCTGTCCGACGAGTCGGTGATCGACGCCTCGCTGGTGGTGTTCTCCGCCGGTGTGCGCCCGCGCGATCAGATCGCCCGCGACGCCGGACTGGAGATCGGGCCGCGCGGTGGTGCGCTCACCGACCTCGGCATGGTCACCTCCGATCCGCACATCTACGCCGTCGGCGAGGTCGCGGCCGTGGAGGGCACCTGCTACGGCCTGGTCGCTCCCGGCTACACCACCGCCGAGATCGTCGCGGACCGGTTGGTCGGCGGCGCCGGCGAATTCCCGGGCGCCGACCTGTCGACCAAGCTGAAGTTGCTCGGCGTGGACGTGGCCAGCTTCGGCGACGCACACGCCACCACCGAGGGCGCGCTGTCGGTGGTGCTGCACGACGCCGCCAAGGGCACCTACGCCAAGCTGGTGATCTCCGACGACGCGAAGACGCTGCTGGGCGGCATCCTGGTCGGCGACGCCTCGCAGTACGCGGCGCTGCGCCCGCTGGTCGGCAGCGAACTGCCCGCCGAACCGGCGGCGCTGATCTCGCCCGCGGGCGCCGAACTGGGCGCGGACGCCCTGCCCGACGAGGCGCAGATCTGCTCCTGCAACAACGTGTCCAAAGGGGCCATCGTCGGAGCTATTCACGAAGGCGCCTGCGATATCGCCGGCGTCAAGAGCTGCACCTCCGCCGGAACCTCCTGCGGCGGTTGCGTTCCCATGATCAAGAAGCTGCTCGAGCAGTCCGGCGTGGAGATGTCGAAGGCGCTGTGCGAGCACTTCGCCCAGTCGCGGTCCGAACTGTTCGAGATCGTGCAGGTGACCGGCATCCGCACCTTCTCGGAACTGATCGCCAAGCACGGCACCGGAATCGGCTGCGATATCTGCAAGCCGACCGTCGCCTCCATCCTCGCCTCGACCTCGAGCGACCACATCCTCGACGGTGAGCAGTCCGCACTGCAGGACACCAACGACCATTTCCTGGCCAATCTGCAGAAGAACGGCACCTATTCGGTGGTGCCGCGGATGCCCGGCGGTGAGGTGACGCCCGAGCAGCTGATCGAAATCGGCCAGATCGCCAAGGATTTCGGCCTCTACGTCAAGGTCACCGGCGGTCAGCGCATCGACCTGTTCGGTGCGCGGGTCGAGCAACTGCCGCAGATCTGGCAGCGACTGGTCGACAAGGGGATGGAATCCGGCCATGCCTACGGCAAATCGCTGCGCACCGTGAAGAGCTGCGTGGGCTCCACCTGGTGCCGCTACGGCCAGCAGGATTCGGTCGGCATGGCGGTGCTGCTGGAGAAGCGCTACCGGGGACTGCGCTCGCCGCACAAGCTGAAGCTGGCGGTCTCGGGCTGTGCCCGCGAATGCGCCGAAGCGCGCGGTAAGGACGTCGGCGTCATCGCCACCGAGAACGGCTGGAACCTCTACGTCGGCGGCAACGGCGGACTGACTCCGAAGCATGCGGTGCTGCTGGCCGGTGACCTCGACGACGAGACGCTGATCCGCTACATCGACCGCTATCTGATGTTCTACATCCGCACCGCGGACCGGCTGCAGCGCACCGCGCCATGGCAGGAAGCGCTCGAGGGCGGTATCGAACACCTCAAGCAGGTCGTCTGCGAGGACTCCCTCGGCATCGCCGCCGATCTGGAGGAGAGCATGGCCCGCCACGTCGCCGGTTACAAGGACGAATGGGCCGCTGTGCTGGAGGATCCCGCGAAGCTCTCGCGCTTCGTCACCTTCGTGAACGCGCCGGAGGAGGCCGATCCCACGATCGCCTTCGACGAGAGCGGGGAACGCAAGACGCCGGTTCTGCTCGGTATGCCCGATCTTCCGGCCATGCCGGCCGCAACTGCCACGCCCGGGAAATAGCCACGTAATCATGCGGAAACAGGACACCGGTACCTATTAGGTAAGGCGTTCGGAGGAGATTACCGATGACCGTTATCGACACACCCGGCTTCGCACCGGCAACCACCACCGGCTGGACCTCGGCCTGCCGGCTCGATTATCTGATTCCCGGCCGCGGCGTGGCGGTACTGCTGAGGGGCGGACGGCAGGCCGCGCTCTTCCTGCTGCCCGACGGCACGCTCTACGCCGTCGGCAATATCGATCCGTTCGGGCGGGCGGCGGTCATGTCCCGCGGCATCGTCGGTGACCGCGCCGGTGTGCCGGTCGTCGCCTCGCCGCTGCTGAAGCAGTCGTTCTCGCTGCTGGACGGCCGCTGCCTGGACGACGACTCGGTCGCACTGCCCGTCTACGGCGTGCGCGTCGTCGACGGGGTCGTCGCGGTGACCAACGAACCGGTCCAGTACGGCGGTACACCGTGAGCGAAGCGCGACCCACCGAATTGAAACCCCTGGACGGCTTCACCATCGGTGTGACAGCCGCCCGCCGGGCCGACGAACTGGCCACGCTGTTGAGTCGCCGAGGCGCGAATATCGTTTCCGCCCCGGCGATTCGTATCATCCCCCTGTCCGACGACACCGAACTGGAGCGGGTGACCCGGCAGTTGGTCGCCGATCCGCCGCAGATCGCCGTCGCCACCACAGGCATCGGCTTCCGCGGCTGGATGGAAGCGGCGGAGGGGTGGGGCCTGGCCGAAAACCTCCGGGACACTTTGGCTTCCACGCGCATGCTGGCCCGTGGCCCCAAGGCCAAGGGCGCCATCCGGGCCGCCGAACTGCGCGAGGAGTGGTCGCCGGCCTCCGAATCGTCCGCCGAGGTGCTCGATCACCTGCTGGCGGCGGGGGTCGAGGGTGTGCGCATCGCGGTGCAGTTGCACGGTGCGACCACCGAATGGGAGCCGGTACCCGACTTCTGTGAGGTGTTGCGCTGCGCCGGCGCCGACGTCGTGCCGGTGCCGGTGTACCGCTGGGTGCCGCCGGACGATCGTGTGCCGATGGACCGCCTGATCGAGGGCGTGGTCACCTCCGCGCTGGACTGCGTCACGTTCACCAGCGCACCGGCGGTGGCCTCGATGTTGATGCGGGCGAAGGAAACCGGGCTGCTCGAGGGTGTCCTGCAGGCGATGCGTTCCCGGGTACTGCCGGCGTGCGTCGGCCCGATCACCGCCGCACCGCTGGAGGAACTCGGGGTGCCGACGTCCATGCCGGGCCGCGCGCGCCTCGGTGCGCTGGCTCGCCACGTCGCCGAGGAACTTCCTCGCCGCGCCAACCGGATTCACGCCGCCGGGCACGAATTGAGTGTGCGCGGCGGCTGTGTCGTGGTGGACGGTTCGGTGCGTCAGCTCGCTCCCGCGCCGATGGCGTTGATGCGGGCGCTGGCCCGCCAGCCCGGCCGGGTGGTGTCCCGGGAGGATCTGCTCGCGGCGCTGCCCGGCGGTGGGGACGACACCCACGCCGTGGAGACCGGAATCGCCCGGCTGCGTGCGGGTCTCGGCACACCGAAGGCGATTCAGACGGTGGTCAAGCGCGGCTATCGGCTCGCTCTCGACCCCGCCGAATGCATGGACAACAACACCCGCCCGCCGGGCGGGTACGCCCCGTCGCTGCGTCCGCAGCGACCCGCGCCCATGGCGGGGGTGTGGTGACCGTCCCCGCGCTGGTGCTGGTGGCGCACGGCACCCGGAGTGCCACCGGAGTGCGCATGATCGCCGCGCTGGCCGATGCGGTGCGTGCGGAAATGGGAGGTACCGGCGCCGACGTGCCGGTACGGACCGCTTTCGTCGACGTGCTCGGCCCGACTCCCGCCGAGGTGCTGCACGAGCTGAAAGGCATTCCGGCCGTGGTGGTTCCGGCGTTTCTCGCCTCCGGTTACCACGTCTACCAGGATGTCCCGCGCGAAGTCCGGGACAGCGGGCATCCGGATGTGGTGGTGACCCCGGCCATGGGCCCGGACCCGATGCTGGCGCGGGTGATGCGGATGCGTTTGCACGAGGCCGGTATGCGTCCCGGCGATGCGGTGATCGTTGCCGCGGCCGGATCCTCCGACGCGCGTGCGCGCCACGATGTGCGGCAGGCGACGGCCATGCTGGCGCAGGAGCTGGACGTCGCGGTTCGCACGGCCTATATCGCGACCGGCGAGCCGCGGGTGCCGGATGTCGTTGCCGCCCTGCGGAAGTCCGGTGCCGAGCGGGTGTTCGTCGCCTCGTATCTGCTGGCGCACGGACTGTTCCATCAGCGCCTGCGCGAGGTGGGTGCCGACGGAGTCGCCGAGCCGCTCGGCGTGCATCCGGCGGTGGTGCGCCTGCTGGCCGACCGATACCGCACTGCGGCGGCCGAATTCCTCACCACCGCAGCCTGATTCGAACGCTCCCGGCGGGGTCCGCACCGTGACCGTGAAAGATCGGTGCGGTACCCGGCCGGTGCGCGTCTCGCTCAGCTGCGCGGGGTGATCGTCAGATCGCCGTTGATCACCGTGTTGGTCATCTCACGGGCGAGCATATTGTGCGGGAATCCGGGTTCCACGGCACTGGCCGCGTCCAGCCGTTCCAGTTGCGCCGCATCGAATTCCACATCCAGGGCGCCCAGATTGTCGGCGAGCTGAGCGGGGGTGCGGGCGCCGATGATGGGGGCGGTCACCGCCGGATTCCGCAGCGTCCACGCGAGTGCCGTCTGGGCCGGTGTCCGGTCCAGTTCCGCCGCGACCTGTTTCACCACCTCGGCGATCGCGAGGCCCCGCTCGGTGAGCGAACCGTTGGCCAGCGCCACGTTCTTACGACTGCCCTCCGGCGATCCCGCCGCCGAGGCGTCCAGATCGGCGGTGGTGTATTTGCCGGTCAGCACGCCGCTGCCGAGCGGCGACCACGGAATCACGCCGAGCCCGAGTTCCCGCGCCATCGGGAACAGGTCGTGTTCCACGGTGCGTTCGATCAGGCTGTATTCCACCTGCAGCGCCACCAGTGGGGACCAGCCGCGCAGGTCGGCGATGGTCTGCATGCGCGCCACCTGCCAGGCCGGGGTGTCGGAGATGGCGACGTAGAGCACCTTGCCCTGCCGGACCAGATCGTCCATGCCGCGCAGCACCTCCTCGACCGGAGTGGTGAAGTCCCAGGCGTGCAGGTACAGCAGATCGATGTAGTCGGTGTTCAGGTTGCGCAGGCTGGCCTCCACCGAGGCGAACATCGACTTGCGGTTGTTGCCGCCGGAATTCGGATCGCCGGGCCGCCGCAGCATCGTGTATTTGGTTGCCAGCACCAGGCTTTCGCGATTGTCGCGGGTGAACTCGCCGAGCAGCCGCTCGGAACTGCCGTTGGTGTAGACGCTGGCGGTGTCGATGAAATTGCCGCCGCGCGAGACGTAGTCGTCGAACAGTTTGCGCGCCTCGTCCCGTTCGGCGCCCCAGCCCCAGTCGGCGCCGAAGGTCATGGTGCCCAGTGCGAGCGGTGAGACCCGCAGGCCGGACCGGCCGAGCAGTCGATAGGTGTCGAGAGTGAGCGCCATATCTTCCTCCTGTGTGGATTCGATCTCGACGGCAAGTCTGCGCGGCCGGGACGAACGCGGTAAGGGAAGGTTTTTCCTGGGATCGCCGGTACCAGCCTCGTCGTAGGATCGACAGCGATGACCGGCACGGTGGAAGTGACACAGGAACTGGGGGCCTTTCTGCGCACCCGGCGCGAACGACTGGATCCCGGCGATTTCGGCCTGCCGCTGCGCCGCCGTTCCCGCCGCACCCCGGGCCTGCGCCGCGAGGAGGTCGCCGAGCTGGCCGGCGTGAGCACCGATTACATCGTGCGGCTGGAACAGGGGCGTGGTTTGCGGCCCTCGCCGGAGGTGCTCGACGCGCTCGCGCAGGCCCTGCGCCTGGCACCGGACGAACGCATCTACCTGTTCGATCTGGCCCGGCAGCGACCCCCGGACGACGGCAAACCGGCGACCACGGCCTCACCGGAGCTGGTCCGGCTGGTCGCGGATCTGGCGCCGATACCGGCGATGGTGCTCAACCACCGCTACGACATCCTGGCCTGGAACCGCGAGATGTCGCGGCTGCTGCTGGATTTCGACACGCTGCCGCCCCGGCAGCGCAACTCCATGTGGCTGTGCCTGCTCTATCCGGGGATGGGCAACTTCTACGCCGATCGCGAACGGACCGTGCGGGAGGGGATCGCCGGCCTGCGTGCCGCCTGGGCCGCCCATCCCGACGACCGGGTCCTGGCCGAGCTGATCGACGAATTCCGCACGGGCAGTGCCGAATTCGCCGAACTGTGGGAGCGCAGAGATGTGCGGGTGCAGGGCCGTGGGCGCAAGACGATGCATCATCCGCGGGTGGGTGCGGTCACCGTCGCCTACGAAGCGCTGATGCCGCTGCAGGACCCGGATCAGCGGCTGATCATCTACCGCGCCGCCGACGAAGCGAGCCGGGCGGCACTGGATCGTCTCGCCGCCGAATAGGCCGGCGAAAAAATCTCGAGAAAATTCGCGAACTGTGTCGAATGTGCGAGATCGGCCTCGACCAAGGGGTGACAGCGAGTCGGAAACACACCCCAGGAGCGATCATGACCGACATCAGCACCTTCCTCTGGTTCGACAGTGCCGCCGAGGAAGCCGCCCGGTTCTACACCGAGCACATCCCCGGCGCCCGCATCACCGGCATCACCCGCAACCCCGACGGCTCGGCCTTCGTCGTACAGGTCGATCTGGACGGACACGCGCTCACGCTGATGAACGGCGGACCCGGCCATCCCTTCACCGATGCCGCCTCGGTTCAGTTGGTGGTCGACGGGCAGGACGAGGTGGATCGGCTGTGGGCGGCGCTGACCGCCGGCGGCAAGCCGGGGCCGTGCGGCTGGCTGACCGATCGCTATGGCCTGTCCTGGCAGGTCGTGCCGGCCGAACTGCCGGCGTTGATGGGCGGCGAGCACGCGGCTGCGGCCGGCGCCGCGCTGCAGACCATGTCGAAGATCGATATCGCCGCGATCCGGGACGCCGTCGCCGCGCACTGAACCGCTTCCGCGGACGTCACCACCGGACCTTCCCGGTGGTGACGTCGGAGTGGCCGGGCCGTGGCAGCCGCGCGATTGGATAGCCCGCAGGATGCGGACGGCCCGGTCTCCCGGTGGACACACCCGCCGAGTGTGCTGCGGGGATCGCGACAGGGTGGAATACTCCGCGTATGCACCGGCTTCCGCGCTGTTTTGCTGTCCTGTTCGCCGCCTTCGCCTCGATTGCCGCGATTGTGCCCGCGGTAGCCTCGGCAGATCCCGGCGGGCCCGCCATCGTCGACGTCCATCCGCTGGGCGGTCGCCAATATTCGGTGGTGGTCTATTCCCCGGCGATGAACAAGCAGATCACCGTGTGGATGTCGCATCCGGATTTCGCGGCGCCGGCGCTGTATCTGCTCAACGCCGTCGACGGCGGTGAGGACGGCGGACCGTGGACCAACCGCACCGACGTCGCGCAATTCTTCGCCGACAAACCGGTGAACGTGATCGTCCCGATGGGCGGGCGGGCCAGCTACTACACCGACTGGAAGTCCGACGATCCGGTGCTGGGCCGCAACGAGTGGACCACGTTCCTGACCCAGGAGCTGCCGCCGCTGCTGAACTCGCGGTTCCAGATGACGGGCCGCAATGCCGTCGCGGGCACCTCGATGTCGGCGACCTCGTCTCTCGATCTGGCGATCGGGGCGCCGGGTCTGTACCAGGCGGTCGGCGCCTACAGCGGGTGCCCGCTGACCAATGGCCCGATACCGCAGGCGTATGTGTATACGCAGCTCGGCGTCTTCGGGGCGAATGCCGGGAATATGTGGGGCGTGCCGGGTGATCCGGACTGGGCTGCGCACGATCCGGTGGCGAACGCCGATCGTCTGCGCGGAACGGCCCTCTACATTTCCTCGGGCAACGGGGTGCCCGGCCTGCACGACACCCTCGCCGATCCCTCGATCGGCGGCAATGCGGGCGCGCTGGCCAACCGGGTCGCGATCGGCGGCGTGATGGAGAGCGTCGTCGACTCGTGCACCGGACAGCTCACCGGTCGCCTTGCCGCCCTGGGCATTCCGGCGACTGTCGTGCACCGCAACGGCACTCACGCGTGGGTGTACTGGCAGGACGATCTGCACGATTCGTGGTCGGTCTTCGCCCCGGCGCTGGGAGTGTAGGCCGGATTCCGGTCAGCCGGCCGTACCCGGCTCGGACGTGGTGCGGCGAGCCCGGTCGAGTTCCCAATACGCGCGCAGGGCGGCGATGCGGCCGTCGGCGTCCACCCGGTAGGTGAACACCCCGTCGACCTCGACGGTGATCTCCCGGCGGACGCTGGTGATGGTGCCGACGAAGGCGACCTCGGCGCCGCAGGCGTAGGAGTCGCGCATCCGGAACGCGATATCGCTCTCGGCGATGGCGGTGTCCCAGAACGCGGCGATGGCGTCCCGGCCGCGGTGGCCGTTCCCGGCGCGGTCGTACGGCGATCGGCCGATCGGATCCTCCACTACCGCGTCCGGGGCGAACAGGTCCAGCCAGGTGGTGCGGTCCTTGGTGCGGACGGCGTGCTGGGATGCCAGTCCCGCCGCGCGAGCCGGATGGTCGGCCATGATTCTCCTATCGGTGCGCGGCGATGACGGTCTCGCCGTAGCGGGTGATCGCATCGACCTTCTCGGCGAGGCTGCGGGTATCCGGCGTGGCGTCGTAGACGCTGCGGAATCCGACGATCACATCGGTGACACCCGAGGCGGCCAGCTGTGCGATGCCCTCGGTGTCGAAGGGGTCGCGCGCCACGACGTGGATCTGGAATTCGGAGGTTCGCGCCGACGCGGATGTCTCGTATTCCGAACGCAATTCGGCCAGGCGACTCAGGAGTACGGACAGTTCGCCGTGGTCGCCGCCCGCGTGCATCCACCCGTCGCCGCGTCGGACCGCACGCCGCAGCGCGGCCTCGCTGTGGCCGCCGACGAGGATCGGAATCGGTGTGGTGGGGACCGGAGTGATCTCCACGGCGGGCAGGTCGTAGATCTGCCCGCGATAGGCGAATTCACCGCCGCCGCACAGGCCGCGCACGATGTCGATACCCTCGTCCAGGCGTGCGCCGCGGCGCTCGAACGGCACGCCCATCATGGTGAAATCCTGTGGCCACGGACTGATTCCGACGCCCAGCGACAGCCGGTCGCCGCTCAGCACCGCCAGCGTCGCGGCCTGTTTGGCCACCAGGACGGGCGGGCGCACCGGCAATTTCAGCACGAACGGTGTGACCCGCAGTGTGGACGTGGCCGTGGTGATCGCGGTGGCGGCGATCATCGGCTCGGCGAAGGGCTTGCCGCGCAGGAACTCTCGCCGCCCGTCGGTGGTGTAGGGGTAGCGCGGGTCACCGTCGCGCGGATAGGCCAGGCTGTCCGCCAGGCAGATGCCGGTGAAACCGGCCCGTTCCGCGGCTCGGGCGAGGTCCACCCAGTGCGCGGGGTCCCCGCCCGCCTCGGCGAAATGGAAACGCATGACCGCCATGGTGGCCGCCGGTCGCGGTGTGGTGGGCCGGCGGCCCGGTCAGCGGCCCTGCGGGACGACTCAGTGGGCCGATGGGTTGACCCGGCCCGTGCCGCGGGTCAGCGGCCCACCTGCCGGCGATAGGTCACCTTGTCGAATTCGCGGCCGTACTCGTCGACGGCCACCACGTCCATCTCGCTGGCGAAGAATCCCGGTCGCACATCGACCCGGATGAACGAGTAGTTGCGGAAGCGCACCCGCGACCAGGGCGCGGCCTCGTCCTGTTTGGTGCCCGCCGGCGTCCACACATAGCTGTTGGGCACCGCGGTGTCGGGCACCTCGTGGCCGCGGTAGGTCTCCGGGGAGCCGGGCTGGAAGCCGTAGCGGGGACGGCCGCCGCCGCCCACGGTGTAGTAGACGGTGCCGTCCGCATCCGGGTAGACGATCGCATTGTCGCCCGCCGCCTTGGTCGGGCGGCCGCCCCGGATCGGGTCGGTGCGCTCGAAGATGTGGTTGTGCCCCTGCAGCACCAGATCGACCTGGTAGCGGTCGAACAGCGCACACCAGGCATCGCGCAGGCCGCCGTCGCTGGCATGGGAATCGGTGGTCGAGTACGCGCAGTGGTGGAAGAAGCAGACGATGAAGTCGATATCCGGATTCGCGCGGTACTCCGCGAGAGTCCGCTCCACCCAACCGGTCTGGGCGCCGCCCGAATAGCCGGTGTTGGCCTTGATCTCGTAGGAGACGTCGTTGGCGTCCAGCGACAGCACCGCCACATTGCCGTAGGTGAACGAGTAGGCCGACGGGCAGCCCGCGGGCCCGTTGGCCGGAAGGTCCAGGCGGGCGAGGTGTCCGCCGTACCCGTGGGTGTCGTAGGCGGCCTCCATGTCGTGGTTGCCGGTGGCGAACATCCACGGTGTGGTCGAGGCGCTGGCTTCGATGGCGCCGAAATACACGTCCCACACGTACGGATTGAACTTGTCGAATCCGTCGGGCAGTTTGTCGCCGGCGGCGACGTAGCGCGGCTTCTTCCCCGCGCCCGACGGGTCGGCGTAGGCGATATCGCCCGCAAGCACATGGAAATCCGGCTTGCAGGCCACGATCTGGCGCATCACGTTGTCCGCGTGCGGGACCGCCGGGTCGTTGTCGGGTTTGTAGTACTTGTCGTCGTAGTCGCCGGGGGCGACGCCCGCCGGCTGGGTGGGTGTGTCGTCGGTGCCCTGATCGCCCATCATGGTGAACCGGAAGGGAAGTACCGCGTTGCGCACACTCGGCATCGCGGTCGACGCGGCGCGGATGTCGCCGACGAATCCGTCGGAGGTGCGCCAGCGGTAGAAATGCGGCAGCCGTCCGGGCAGGCCGTCGACCGGCGCGTGCACATAGAACTGTTCGGCGGCGAGTACGCCGCTGTCGCTCGTGGGGATCTGAGTCACCAGATCGCGCACCTCCGCCTCGACACTCGCGCCGAGCGCCGGGGTCGGTCCGTGATCGAGAAAGACCTTGGCGCCGCTGGGATTACGCGACAGCTGCGCGGCGAAGCGCAGCTGACTGGCGGCGTCCGGGCCGAAGCCGACGTGGCGGCCGCCCACCGCGAGCTGCGCCTGATCGGCATAGGCCCGCCCCGCGAACGGTGAGGTGCCGACGGCGGCCACCGCGGCGGCTGCGGCCGAACCGCGCAGGAAGTTCCGCCGCGACACCGCATGCCGCCGCAGATATCCCCGGTGCCATTCGTGCTGTTCGGCCATCGTCATGGTGGCGGCCAGCTGCTCGGGGATTCCGGTATCGGGGATGTCACCGGCAGGATTCAAGCGATTCCGCATGAGGTTGGATGCTGGTCCAACCATCGCACCGGAGCAACCGCTGCGGGTTCCCAAGGGCGCGAATTCTCGGTGAATTCTTCGAACCGGCCGCCGCGGGATCGGTCCGGATCTGTCGGTGCCCGGTGTGAGAATGCCGTATGGCCTATGACGAAGAGTTGGCCGATCGGATCCGGGACCTGCTCGGGCCCGCGGTGACCGAGACGGTCGAGAAGCGCATGTTCGGCGGGCTGGCCTTCCTGGTCGGCGGCAATATGGCGGTGGCGGCCAGCGGTCAGGGCGGCCTGCTGGTCCGGGTCGATCCGGCGCAGGCCGAGGAGCTCATCGACGGTTCCGCGGTCGCGCCGATGGTGATGGGCGGCCGGGAGATGCGGAACTGGTTGCGGGTGGCGCCGGAATATCTCGACGACGACGAGGTGCTGCACACCTGGCTGGATCGCGGGCTCGGATACGCCCGTACGCTCCCGCCGAAATAACCGGAAGACGTTGTCCCGCTGTGTTATTCGGGTGCCTGCAGGGCGGGGAACCAGATATCGGTGAGGACTTCGGCGGCCGCGGCCGCGGTGACCTCGATGGTGCCCTGCATCGCCCATCGGGTGAAGAAGCGTTCCAGCTGCGCCACGAGTAGTTCGATGCGCAGGCGCGCTTCGTCGCGGCGGCCCTCGGGCCAGCGCGCCAGATAGTCCGGCATCCCGTCGGCGAGCTGCATGATGCCCTCCCGCGCGAGGTCGCGGAACTCCGGTTCCAGGGCGGTCGCCTCGTCCCAGGCGGGAAGCAGATCCTTGTTGTCGAAGAACCACTCGATGGCCCGGCGCATCCACGTGGTGAACTCCGCGCGGGAGCCGGTGGCCAGGACCCGGTCCAGATCCCGGTAGAAGAATTGGACGCTGGCGAGCGTGCCCTGTTCGGCGATCGCCCGCAGCACCTCGGTCTTACCGGTGAAGTGCAGGTAGAAGGTGGCCCGGCTGCAGCCGACCGCGGCGGCGATGTCGTCGACGCGCACTCCCAGATAGCCCTCACGCGCGAACAACTGCCGCGCCTCCTCGACGATGCGCATCCGCGTCGCCCGCTTCTGCTCATCGCGCAGCGACCCGCGCCGGGCGGTCGATTCCGAAGGCATGACGTCGATGATAGACGCCCGCACACTCACTGGACGCCGTGTCCAGTGAGTGCTACCGTGTGTGCCACGTCACGTCCGGCGCTGCGCCGAACGCCGCGGTGAGGAAACAGGACATGCGCGCATTGCAATTGACCGGGCCCGGCACGCTGGAGCTACGCGAGGTCCCGATCCCCGAGATCGGACCCACCGATCTGCTGCTGAAGGTCGGGGCGGCCGGAATCTGCCATTCGGATTCCTTCGTGCTCGGCTTGCCGTTCCCGCTGCGCGAGGATCCGCTGACGATGGGGCACGAGATCGCCGGCACGATCGAGGCGGTCGGCACCGAGGTCGACGGTCGTCGCGCGGGGGAGCGGGGCCTGGTCTACCTGTGCTGGTCCTGTGGCGTGTGCCGGGAATGTGTGAGCGGTAACGAGAACGTCTGCCTCGCGGCGGGGCGCACCGCGATGCCGCCCTGCCCGGGACTCGGGCCGGACGGGGGGATGGCGGAATACGTTCGTATTCCGGCGAATTCGTTCGTGCCCATCGGCGAGCTGGACTTCGCGATGGCGGCGCCGCTGGCCGATGCGGCGCTCACGCCGTATCACGCCATCCGCGGGGCGGCCGACCAATTGCGGCCCGGCGCCACCGCCGTCGCGATCGGTATCGGCGGGCTCGGACATGTCGCGGTGCAGATCCTGAAGGCCATTACGGCCTGCCGCATCATCGCGGTCGACATCTCCGCGGAGAAACTGGAGCTCGCCACGGCATGCGGTGCCGACCTCGCCCTGCCGGCCGACGAGAAGACCGCCGCCCGCATCCTGGACCTCACCGACGGCCGGGGCGCCGAGGCGGTTTTCGACTTCGTCGGCAACGACGCCACCGCGAAACTGGCCGTCGAAACGGTTGCGCCGAACGGTGCCTATCGCATGGTGGGACTCGACGGCGGAATTCCGGGCATCGACGCCGGACCCGCCGGTGGACCAGGCCTGCCGTGGGGCGCCACCGTCCGAAAGTCCTACGGCGGCACGAGAAGTGACCTGTACGCCTCGGTCGCGCTCGCGCAGCGCGGCGCCATCGGCGTATCGGTCGAACGTTTCGACCTCGCCGAGGGCCCGGCCGCATTCGAACGACTCGACCGGGGCTTGATCCGCGGTCGCGCCGTGCTCATCCCGTAAGCAGAAAGTGAAGGTTATGACGCGAGCTGCCGACCCGCAGGCCATCGCCGCCCGGATCACCGCCGACCTCACCGGTCCCGGTGGCCGGTTCGAGATGGTGGTCGAAGAGATACTGGGCGCGCCGATTCCGGTGATGCGCGATCGGCGGCGCAGTATGGCCGAGCTGTTCCACGCGGGCACGGCCTGGGGTGACCACGACTATCTGGTGACCCCCGACCGCCGGATCACATTCGCCGAACACGGTGCCGCGGCAACGGCTCTCGCGCGCGCACTCGCCGATCGATACGGTGTCGGCAAGGGTGACCGGGTGGGCATCCTCGCCGCGAACACGCCCGAATGGGTGACGACGTTCTGGGCGGCGCAGGTGCTCGGCGCGATTCCGGTCGGCTACAACGCGTGGTGGGCGCCGCGCGAGATCGCCTACGGTCTCGAGCACACCCGCCCGACGGTGGTCGTCGCCGATACCAAGCGCGCCGCCCTGCTGGTCGAGGTGGGCAGCGACATTCCGGTGCTCACCATGGAATCCGATCTGCCGCGGCTGATCGCCGACCCTCCCGGCCCGGCGCCGGAGGTGTCGATCGCGGAGGACGACCCGGCGGTCATCCTGTACACCAGCGGCACCAGCGGACGGCCCAAGGGTGTGGTGCACACCCAGCGAAACCTGCTGGCGGTCTGCGACTATCACCGATTCACCGATGCCATGGCGGCCGCCTTCCGTGGCCAACAGCTCGGACCGGGGCCCAGCGATCGCCGATTCCTGTTGACGTCACCGCTGTTTCATATCGCGAGCCTGCACAATCTGATCATTCCGCGGCTGGCCACGGGCGCGACCGTGGTGATGAACACCGGCAGCTTCGACCCGCAGCGGGTGTTGTCGCTGATGGAGCGGGAACGGGTGACCAACTGGGGTGCGGTGCCGACGATGGTCAGCCGCATGCTCGACCACGACCTGTCCCGTTACGACCTGTCGAGTCTGGTGGCGTTCTCGCTCAACGCCGCCCCGTCCTCGCCGGCCTTCCATCAACGGCTGCGCCGGGAACTTCCGATGGCCGAGGTCGCGCTCACCACGAGCTACGGCCTCACCGAAAGCGGCACCGCGGCAACGGTTGCCACGCCGCCGGTGCTGGCCGCCCACCCCGACACCGTCGGGATGCCGATCATCGGCGTGAGCATCGAGATCCGCGATCCGGACAACGCGACGCTGCCCGACGGCGAGGAGGGCGAGATCTGTGTGCGCAGCCCGTACGTGATGCTCGGCTACTGGAACGACCCGGCCGCCACCGCGACCGCCATCGATGCCGAAAGATGGTTGCACACCGGCGATTTCGGTGTGATCGAAGAGGGACGGCTGCGCCTGTCGGGACGGCGGTCGGATCTCATCCTGCGCGGCGGGGAGAACGTGTACCCGACCGAGATCGAGAACGTGCTCGACGAGCATCCCGCGGTGCTGGAATCAGCGGTACTCGGTGTGCCGCATGCGGATCTGGGGCAGGAGGTGGCGGCCGTCGTGGTGGTCGCCGATCCCGCCGGCGTGACCGAGGACGAACTGCGGACCTTCACCGCCGAGCGGCTCGCCTACTTCAAGGTGCCGGCCCGCTGGGTGATCACGGCACAACCGTTGCCGCGCAACGCGACCGGCAAGGTCGTGCGGCGCGAGATAGAGATCTGACGCGCCCCGCCGGGGCGGGTGGGTGAAAGAGGGACTGTCATGTACGACAGCATCATCAAGGGCGGTACCTGGTTCGACGGCACGGGCGCGCCGTCGGCGGTGCGCGACGTCGGCATCCGCGACGGGCGGGTGGCCGCCGTCTCGGCCGAACCCCTGGACGAGTCCGGCTGCGAGACCGTCGTCGACGCCACCGGCAAATGGGTGATCCCCGGGATGCTCGACATCCACACCCATTACGACGTGGAGGTCCTGCTGGATCCGTCGCTGTCGGAATCGGTGCGCCACGGCGTCACGACCGTCCTGCTCGGTTCCTGTTCGCTGTCCACTGTGCACGTCGGCGCCGAAACCGCCGGCGACCTGTTCGGCCGGGTGGAGGCCATCCCGCGCGGACATGTGATCGACGCTGTCGGTGACGTGAAGACCTGGCGCAATGCCCACGAATACGCCGCGGCCCTGGACGCCTCGCCGCTGGGGCCGAATGTGGCGGCGTTCCTGGGACATTCGGATATCCGCGCCGCGGAGATGGGGCTGGACCGCGCTACCCGCACCGAGGTGAAGCCGACGGCCGGCGAGCTGACCGCCATGCGCCGGCATCTCGACGAGGCCCTCGACGCCGGTTTCGTCGGTATGTCCTCGCAGCAGCTGATGTTCGACAAACTCGACGGCGAGACCTGCCGGTCCCGCACCCTGCCCTCCACCTACGCCACGATGCGCGAACGGCATCAGCTCAACGCGATCCTGCGGGCTCGGCGGCGCGCTCTGCAGGGCGGGCCGGATGTGGCGCGACCGCAGAGCTTGGTGGCGATGGCGCTGTCGAGTCTGGGTATCGGGCAGCCGCCGCTCAAGGTGAGTCTGCTCTCGGCGGCCGATATCAAGGCGATTCCCCTGGTGGCGCATGTGTTTCCGGCCCTGGCGCGGGCGATCAACGCAGTCGGCGGTGATTTCCGTTTCCAGCATCTGCCGGTGCCGTTCGAGGTGTACGCCGACGGTATCGACCTGGTGGTGTTCGAGGAATTCGGTTCCGGCGCAGCGGCATTGCATCTGTCGAATCAGCTGGACGAACGCCACCGGATGTTGCAGAGCGAAAGCTATCGCCGTCAGTTCCGCAAGGATTACGACCGCAAGTTCGGCCCGCGGGTGTGGCATCGCGACTTCTTCGACGCCGAGATCGTGGAATGTCCGGACAGCTCGGTCGTCGGCAAGACCTTCGGTCAGGTCGGCGTGGAACGTGGGGGAGTGCATCCGGTCGACGCGTTCCTCGATCTGGTGGTGGAGTACGGGCCCAAGGTGCGCTGGCGCACCACGATCTCCAACCATCGGCCGCGCGTGCTGGATCGCTTCGCCGCCGACCCCGGCGTGCAGCTGGGTTTCTCCGACGCCGGTGCGCACCTGCGCAATATGGCCTTCTACAACTTCGGGCTGCGGCTGCTGCGCCGGGTGCGCGATGCCGAACTGGCGGGGCGCCCGTTCATGTCGGTGGAACACGCGGTGCACCGGCTCACCGGGGAATTGGCCGACTGGTACGGGCTCGACGCAGGACATCTGCGCGTCGGAGACCGCGCCGACGCGGTGGTGATCGACCCGGCCCGGCTGGATGCGGGACTCGAGCGCTACACCGAACAGACGATGCCGTACTTCGGCAATCTGTCGCGCATGGTCAATCGCAACGACGACACGGTGAATGCCGTATTCGTCGGTGGCCGTTATGTTTTCGGCAACGGTGTGGCCGCGCCGGTGCTGGGGTCGCAGCGCACCGGGCGCTTTCTCGCCGCCGCCTGACACGGTCGGCCGACGGACCGCCCGGGTTCGCTTCCGCGATACCGGTATCGCCGGTGGGGTTTGCGCCGGTGAGGCTAGCGCCGGACGTGTCGAATCTCCGCCCGGATGCGGGTGGTGCTCAGCCGAGCTGGTCGAGCTTGCGGTGCAGGACGGCTCGCTCTCGGTCGTTGCCGCACCAGCGCGCCGCCAGCTCCCACTCCTCGCGGGCCTCGCTCGTGCGGCCGAGGCGGGTCAGCAGTTCGCCCCGGACCGTCGGCAGCAGGTGGGAATTCGGCAGTGCGCCCTCGGCGCGCAGACCGTCCACGATCGCGAGTCCGGCGTCCGGACCCTGCGCCATGGCGACCGCGACCGCCCGGTTCAGCTCGACCACCGGTGACGGGGCGAGGCGGCCCAGCGCTTCGTAGAGGCTCACCACGCGCTCCCAGTCGGTGTCGGTGATCGAGCCGGCGACGGCGTGGCATTCGGCGATCGCGGCCTGCACGCCGTAATAGCCCAGCCCGCGGCCGACCTGTCCGGCGCGGGTCAGGGCGGCGCGGCCGCGCCGGATCGCCGCACGGTCCCAGCGCCGCCGGTCCTGATGCTCCAGCAGCACCGGCTCGCCGTCGGGGCCCGTCCGCGCCGGGAAGCGGGCCGCGGTCAGCTCGAGCAGCGCCAGCAGTCCGTACACCTCCGGTTCGTCCGGCACGAGATGGGACAGCACCCGAGCCAGTCGCTGTGCTTCCCCGGCCAGATCGAAGCGGATCAGTTCGGTGCCCGAACTCGCCGACGAACCTTCGGTGAAGATCAGGTAGATCACGCTGAGCACCGAATTCAGCCGGGCAGCACGCTCACCCGCCTCCGGTACTTCGAACGGAATATGTTCCGCGGCAAGGGTTTTCTTCGCCCGGGTGATCCGGGCCTGAACCGTCGCGGCCGGAACGAGAAATGCTCTGGCGATCTCGTCACTGGTGAGACCGCCGACCACACGCAGTGTCAGTGCCACCCGCGCCTCCCGGGAGAGCACCGGATGACATGCCGTGAAGATCAGCGCCAGCACGTCGTCGTCGATGCGATCGGGATCCCACAGCGGTTCCGCTCCCGAACGCATCGGATCCGCACCGGGCCCGCCGGTCAGCGCGCCGCCCTCACCCAAGTCGTGGGCGAGGGCGGCGTAGCGATCGTCGAGGGCGGACCGGCGGCGGAAGGTGTCGATCGCGCGCCGCCGCCCCACCGTGAGCAACCAACCGGCCGGATTGTGCGGTGTCCCCTCCCGCGGCCAGGTGACCAGCGCCTCGGCCAGTGCTTCCTGCGCCAGATCTTCGGCGAGGGCGAAATCGCCGGTGTAGCGGGCGAGCGCGCCGACGATGCGCGCGGATTCGATCCGCCACACCGCGGCGACCGCCTCGCGTCCGGTGGGATCGGCCGTCATCCGGATGTTCCGTTCAGAGCTGCCCGGTGGCCTCGCGCCACGCCCGCTCCTTCTGAATCCAGACGTTGTCCTGCGGAAATTCGTCGATCGTGGGCACCCGCCGGATCTCGGTCTTGCACCCCTTGACGATGACCGGCATCCGCTTCGCCCACTCGACCGCCTCCTCCTTCGAGGCCACGTTGAGCAGGTAGAACCCGCCGAACAGTTCCTTCGTCTCGCCGTACGGACCGTCGGTGACGACCGGGGTTTCCCCGTCGTAATCGACCACCACACTCTCGGCGGGGTCGAGCCCCTCCGCCGCGAGCAGCACGCCCGCCCGGATCAACTCGTCGTTGAACTTGCCCATCGTCTCCAGCATGGTGCCGAAATCGACCTCGCCCATACTCGCGTAGGCCTCGTCCGTGGCGCGCATGATCAGCATGTACTTCATGGTGTGTCTCCTTCGTCTCGCGGATCCCCTCCGGACCCTCTCACCCCTAGGTCGAACGACAACCACTATGGATCGACACGGCCACCGAAATTTTCCGAAAGTTTTTTCCCGCCCGCATTATCGCAGGTCGTTGGGCCCCCTACCCCTTGTTCGTGGTGCGCAGGGCCCAGGCGAGGACGCCGAGGGCGCCGGTGCTGGCGAGGGCTCGCAGGATGTTGAGGGTGATCCAGGGGCCTTCGAACTGGTGGCGGAGGGTGGCGAAATCGCCCGAGGAGGTGTCGGCCAGCTGGTTGTTCAGGGGGACGTTGCCGCCCGAGGTGATGAGGAAACTGATCACGTTGAGGGCCAGGGCGAGCAGGACCCACCACAGCACGGCGCGCTGATCGGTGCGCCAGTACAGCACGGCGGCCAGGCCGGTGAAGGCGACCGAACCGAGGAAGCTCAGCATGAAGACCGGGTTGACGATGACGGTGTTGATGCGGTTCATCACGTCCACGAAGGTGCGGTCGTCGAGTTGGCGCAGGGCGAGCATCACCGAGCTGGCGTAGGCGTAGAAGACACCGGCCAGCAGGCCGGTGGTGACGGTCGCGCCGATCAGGGAGCCGGTCGCGAAGCCGGAGGTGGTCGAGGTGGCGGTGGCGGTGGTCGCTGTCATGCACTCAGTACACCGGGAAACGGTGAGCGTTCCCATGGTCCGGACGCTCGCTCCCATACGCGAGCGTCTACGAGATCCGGTTTCCGGCGGAGCCGGCCCCGGGTAGCGTCGATCCATGGCCACCATCCGCCACGACATCGCGATCGACGCACCACCGCAACACATCTGGGACGTACTGCGCGATATCGGCGCCGTGCACGAGCGCCTGCTACCCGGCCGGGTCGCCAACGCGCCCCCGAAGTCCGGATCCGTATCGAATACGGCGCCGCGGAGATGAAACGAGCCATCGAAGCGGCAGTGGTCCGGGGAGTGTCGCCGGGAGCGGCCGAGGTCAGCGGAACGGAGTGATATCGGCGAGTCGCCCGGCCCGCATCTTGTTCACCCATTCCGGGTCGGCGAGCAGTGCCCGGCCCAGCGCGACGACATCGAATTCGCCGCGTTCGAACTGCTCGCGCAGCAGGGTGAAGCGCTGCGCCTGCGTTTCGTCGATGGTGTCGCCGCGGAAGACGCTGTCCACGCCGACCGAACCGACGGTGATCACCGGCAGCCCCGTGATCTTCTTGGTCCAGCCGGCCAGGCTGAGATCGTCGGCGGCGTCGGTGAATTCGGGTAGCCAGTGCCGACGCAGCGAGGTGTGGAAGATGTCGACACCCGCTTCCACGAGCGGGGTCAGCAACTCTTCGAGTTCCGCCGGGCTCTCGGCGATGCGCGCGCTGTAGTCGACGCCCTTCCACTGCGAGAAGCGGTAGATGATCGGAAAATCCGGTCCGACGGCCGCGCGCACGGCGGCGACCACCCGAGCCGGGAAGGCGGCGCGCCGCCGGAGGGAGCCGCCGTAGTCGTCGTCACGGTGATTGGTTGCGGCCCAAAAGAATTGATCGAGCAGATAGCCGTGCGCGCCGTGCAGTTCGATGCCATCGAATCCCAGCTCCCGGGCCAGGAGCGCGGACTCCACATACGAGTCGACGAGCGTGTCCAGGTCGCCGGTCGTCAGCGCACGTCCCACCGGCGCTCCGGTGAAGTCCACTCCGGAGGGGCTCACGGTCGGCGTCTCCGGCTCGAAGCGGGGTTCGTTCCCGCGATCGACGCCGGTATGCCACAGCTGCGGCACGATGGCCGCTCCTTCGGCGTGCACGGCCTCGACCACCGCCCGCCACCCGGCCGCACTCTCGTCGCCGTAGAACCGCGGCACCTTCCGGATCGGCCCGGCCGCCGGCCCCCGGACGTAGGTCCCCTCGGTGATGACGAGACCGACACCTCCGGCCGCGTGTTCGCGGTAGTAGTCGATATTCTCCCCATTCGGAATACCGTCCGGCGATTTTGCCCGCGTCATCGGAGCCATCGCGAACCGGTTCCGCAACCGCAACGATCCCGCGTGAAATTCGGTGAACAATTCGTCCAGGCGAATCCCCGGCTCCTCGACCAAACCCTGTGACATGCGGCACATTCCCTTCCGATTCGACAACTCGGCCCTCGGATCCCGGCAACAACGGCGCCGCGACGGGAATTCCGGAGGAGAACCGCTCAGTGCGGGGCGGCGTCCAGGGTCGGGCGGATGATTTCGTCGGCGATCCAGTGGGCGACTCCGTCCGGGTACGGGGCGGGCGGGTTGAGGACCAGGTGGGTGAAACCGGCGTCGATCAGCTCGAGCAGCGTCTCGCGTATGCGGCCGGGGGCGTCGTAGGAGATGGGCAGTTGCGCCGAACGGGTGATGTGTGCGGGATCGCGGCCGATCGCCGCGCAGTGGTCGTCGAGTGTACGGCTGTGTTCGCGGAGGGTGTCGACACCGGTCAGCGGGGGTCCGATCACATTCCAGAGATCGGCGTGGGCGGCCACGATCGGCAGCGTCGACGCGCCCGCACCGGCGAGCAGAATCGGCGGGTGGGGCCGCTGGACGGGTTTCGGATCGCATTGGGCGCCGGTGAGAGGAAAGTGTTCGCCCGGGAAGTCGAACACCTCCTCGGTCCACATCCGCCGGATCAGGACGCAGGCCTCGCCCAAACTGCTCACCGCATCGCGCCACGTGCCGACCGGAATGCCGTACGCCGCGTACTCGGGCGCCACCATCGTCGCGAAGCGGGGATCGTTGCGCGGGAACCCGCCGACGCCGATCCCGAACTCCAGTCGCCCACCCGAGATCACGTCGACGGTGGCGGCCATCTTCGCCAGCAGCGCCGGATGTCGAATCCGGTTGTTGGACACCAGCAATCCGAGCCGGAGTCGTCGCGTCCGCGCCGCCAGCGCCGCCAGCAGCGTCCAGCCCTCGAGGACCGGGCCCGCCGACAGGCTCCCCGTCGAATCGCCGTCGTGCCCGGCCAGCCCGACCGCCGCCCGCGGCAGCAGATGGTCGTACAACCAGGCATGCTCGATCTCGGGTATGTCGTCGGCCTCCAACCACACCCGCAGGATGTCCGCGTAGCCGACGTGCGCGGGTGTCGTCTTGATGCCGAAACTCGGTGCGGGCCCGAGGGAATCGCTCATACCGGCGAAGCTAGTCCGTGGAGTGCGCTCCAGGTCAAGGGCTGCCGAACGGGCGAATCAGCGCGACGGTGGCAGCACCGGGCTCTGCCAGGCCCGCGCGTACTTCTTCTTGTTCGCCATATCGACAGGTTTGCTGCGGTACACCACGTACGGGCGCACCAGATAGCCGACCGGGGCGCTGAACATGTGGACCAGCCGTGTGTAGGGCCAGACGGCGATGAGCGTCAGCACGATGAGCCCGTGCGCCTGAAAGGTCCAGGGGGTGCCGACCATCAGGTCCGGCTGCGGATGGGCCGTGAAAAGGCTTCGGAACCACGGCGATACGGTCTCGCGATAGTTGTACGTGCCCCACAGCAGATTACTGCCGACGGTATTGAGCAGCCCGGTGATCAGCGCGGCGGCGAGCAGCACGTACATGAACTTGTCGTTGGTGGTGGTCGCCTTGCGCACGGCCGGGACACGCACGCGGCGATAGGCGAGGATCGCGATACCGGCGATCACCGCGACGCCCGCCACCGTACCCGCGGAGACGGCGACCACGTGATAGAGGTGCTCGGAGATGCCGACGGCGTCGGTCCACGACTCCGGAATCAACACGCCCAGCACATGTCCGCCGATCACACCGAGCATGCCGAAGTGGAACAGCGGGCTGCCCAGGCGCAGTAGCCGGGATTCGTAGATCTGCGAAGACCGTGTGGTCCAGCCGAATTGGTCGTTGCGGTAGCGCCAGAGATGGCCCAGCACGAACGAGGTGAAGGCGATGTAGGGCAGGGTGGCCCAGACGGTGGATGTCATCGTCGATCTCCGGATCCGGCGAAAAGCCCTGCGGTGGCGGAGGTTCCGGCGACGGGCGGCGAATACAGGTCGGGGTTCATGGCGGGATGCGTCGACTCGCCGTTCATCGAATACGGTTCCAGCCCGACGTCCTCGTCCGGCGGTCCCTGCGCGGCCAGTTCCGCGATCCGGCGGCGATCTGCCGTGGTGGGCGGGGGCAGGGTGGCGAGGACGGCGGCGAGGGCGCCGGCATACGGTGAATCGCTGTCGGTGAGCGACAGCCGCAACATCTCCAGCACCGGCACGTGTTCGCCGAGCAGTCGTTCACCGCCGATCGGGTCGACGGTGGCGGCGAACTCCAGCAGCACCGGAAGATGGTCGGGCAGTTCGCGATCCGACAACTCCGCCCCGGCGTGCCGATAGGCGTGCTTGAACCGCAGCAGCGCCATACCGCGCTTGCGGGTGTCGCCGTAGGCGTAATAGGTCAGATGCAGGCTGGCGCGCCGGCGCAGGTCGAAGGTGTCGACGTAGTCGCGCGCCAGGGTCAGCGGTGCGGTGCCGGTCAGGTGGGTGAGCAGCCGATCGAGATCGGCGCGCACCGGCTCCGGGAGCGAGGCCACCGCCTCGGACAAATCGGCGAGCATCGCCAGCGTGTCCGCGCCGGGGTAATCGAGGAGGAGCGCTGAGATCCGCCAGATCAGCCGGCGATCCCGTTCGGACATCGGGACGACCGGCGCGGGGCGCTTTCGTAACGTCAGCAGTCCCATGACCGCACCTCTCGTCGTGCGGAACCGAGGCGGTGGCACATCCTCATCGGCTCGCTCCGCTCGGTTCGGGCAGCGTGTCGTCGACTACGTCGTGTGCGGGACCGTTCTCGTGCCCGTTCGTCTCCGGATGCCCGTCGGCGGCACCGTTGCCGTTGCGTTCCGGCACCAGCCCCTCGGTCGACCCGCCGTCCCAATTCAGCAGATTGATCCGCGACGACTTCTGCTCCGGCGCAGCCGAATTGGCGTCGACGAGCGCGAACTTCTCCGACGTCACATCGAAGGCCGTCATCCCCGGCCCGCCGTCGCCGTCCAGACTGCACCCCGTCGCCAGCGAATCCAGCTCGTGCGCCCGGGAGGTCGCGCCCGACGGAATCACGTACCGGTGTTCGTACTTGGCGATGGCCAGCAGCCGGTACATCGCCTCGATCTCCTCCGGTTCCAGGCCCACCGCGCCGGGAATCGCCAGATCGGGTTCCTGGCCGAGGTTGATCGAGCGCATGAACGACCGCATCCCGGCCAGCCGCTGCAATGCCGCGCGCACGGGCCCGATATCCCCGGCGGTGAACAACTCGGCCAGATACTCCACCGGAATGCGCAGCGAATCGATGGCGCCGAACAGATTTCCGGCATCCTCACCGTCGTGCCCGGTCTCGGACAGCACATCCACCACCGGCGACAGCGGCGGCACGTACCAGACCATCGGCATGGTCCGGTATTCCGGATGCAGCGGCAACGCGATCTTGTAGTCGACGATCAGCTTGTAGACCGGCGAATCCTGCGCCGCGGCAATCCATTCCGGCGAGATTCCGGCGCGTTCGGCCTCGGCGATCACCCGCGGATCGTGCGGATTGAGGAATACGCCCAGCTGCGACGGATACAACTGCTCCGGATCGGTCACCGAGGCCGCCTCGAGGACCGCGTCGGCGTCGTAGAGCATGACGCCGATGTAGCGCAGCCGCCCCACACACGTCTCCGAGCAGACGGTCGGGATACCGACCTCCACACGCGGATAGCAGAACGTGCATTTCTCGGCCTTGCCGGTCTTGTGGTTGAAGTAGATCTTCTTGTACGGGCAGCCGGTGATGCACTGCCGCCAGCCGCGGCATTTGTCCTGGTCGACCAGCACGATGCCGTCCTCGGCACGCTTGTAGATCGCACCCGAGGGACAGGAGGCACCGCAGGACGGGTTCAGGCAGTGTTCGCAGATGCGGGGCAGATAGAACATGAAGGTCTGCTCGAACTCGAGCTTGACCTGGTCCGACAGCCGCGCCAGCAACGGATCGCGGCCGACCTGTTCCGGTCCCGAGCCGAGGTCGTCGTCCCAGTTCGCGCCCCAGGTGACCTTCGTATCCTCGCCGGTGATCAGCGATTTGGGCCGTGCCACCGGGGTGGTGTCCATGGCCGGCGCCGACAGCAGATTGTCGTAGTCGTAGCTCCAGGGGTCGTAGTAGTCCGACACCGTCGGCAGATCCGGATTGGCGAAGATGTTGAGCAGCCGCTTCATGCGCGACCCGGACTTCAGGGTGAGGCGGCCGCGGCGGTCCAGCGTCCAGCCGCCCTTCCACTTCTCCTGATCCTGGTACTGCCGCGGATATCCCTGTCCCGGCCGGGTTTCCACGTTGTTGAACCAGACGTACTCGGTGCCGCCCCGGTTGGTCCAGGCCTGTTTGCAGGTGACGCTGCAGGTGTGACAGCCGATGCACTTGTCCAGGTTCATCACCATGGCCAGCTGTGCCATGACACGCATATCAGTACTCCACTTCCTGTGAGCGTCTCCGGATCGTGGTGACCTCGTCACGCTGATTTCCGGTGGGCCCGTGGTAGTTCAGGGCGAACGACTGCTGGGCGTATCCGCCGATCAGATGCGTGGGCTTGATCATGATCCGGGTGAGCGCGTTGTGGATGCCGCCCCGTTTGCCTCGGCCCGCCCGCATGTCCGGGGTGCCCTCGATGCGCGGTACGTCGACCGCGCGGTCCTGGGCGTGATACATGAAGACGGTGCCCTCGGGCATGCGGTGGCTGACGATCGCCCGGGCGACGACCACACCGTTGCGGTTGACCGCCTCGATCCAATCATTGTCGGCCACACCGATTTTCGCCGCGTCGCGATCCGACATCCAGATCGCCTGCCCGCCCCGCGAGAGGGTGAGCATATGCAGATTGTCCTGATATGCGGAGTGGATGGACCACTTCGAATGCGGAGTGAGGTAGCGGACGGTGACGCCCCGCTCGCCGACCGCCCCGACGCCGGGTTCGCGGAACAGCACCGACATGTCGAGCGGTGGCCGGAAGATCGGAAGTTGTTCGCCCAGTTCGATCATCCAGTCGTGATCGAGATAGAAGTGCTGGCGTCCGGTGAGCGTATGCCAGGGCTTGAGCCGTTCGGTGTTGATGGTGAACGGGGAGTACCGCCGGCCGCCGGTTTCGGATCCGGACCATTCCGGTGACGTGATCACCGGCACCGGCCGCGCCTGCGTATCGGCGAAGGTGATCCGCTTGCCCTCGTGCTCGGCCGCCAGATCCGCGAGCCGGGTGCCGGTGCGGCGCTCCAGCGCGTGGAAGCCCTCCACCGCCAACCGGCCGTTGGTGGTACCGGACAGCGCCAGGACGGCCTCCGCCGCGTGCACGTCCTTGGCCAGCGACGGGCGGCCCTGCGCGACGCCGGAGACCACGGTGCCGTTGACTCCGCGCAGATACTCGACCTCGGCGTCGGGGACGGTCGTGACGCCCTTGGTGGTGACCCCGAGCGTTTCGATCAGCGGGCCCAGCGCCGCCATCTTCTCGGCCAGCTTCGGGTAGTCCCGTTCCACGACAACGAGTTTCGGCATGGTCCGGCCCGGAACGGGTTCGCATTCACCGGCTTTCCAGTCCAGCACCCGCCCCCGCGCCTGCGCCAGCGCGTCGGCCGAATCGTGTTGCAGCGGAACGGCGACCAGATCCTTGCGGACGCCGAGATGTTTCTCGGCCAGCCAGGAGAAGCCGCGCGCGATGCGGTGGAAGGCCTCGAAATCGGTTTTGGCCTCCCACGGCGGGGAGATCGCGGGGGAGAAGGCGTGCACGAACGGATGCATATCCGTCGAGGACAGATCGTGTTTCTCGTACCAGGTGGCGGCGGGCAGGACGATATCGGAGAACAGGGTCGTCGAGGTCATCCGGAAATCCAGCGACACCAGCAGATCCAGTTTTCCGGTCGGCGCCTGTTCCGGTCGGCGCACCTCCTGCGGTGGCACCCCGGCCGAATCGTCGGCCTGCAGATTGGAATCCGCGCCGAGCAGATGCCGGTGGAAGTACTCGTTGCCCTTACCCGAGGAGCCGAGCAGATTGGCCCGCCACACGGTGAGCACGCGGGGGAAGTTCCGGGGCGCGTCGGGATCCTCGCAGGCGAACTCGAGATCGCCGGATTTCAGGTTGCCCACGACATAGTCCTGCGGCGTCTGGCCCGCGGCCTCGGCGGCGTCGACCAGATCCAGCGGATTGCGGTCGAACGTCGGATACGTCGGCATCCAGCCCAGCCGCGAGGCCAGCGCGATATTGTCGGCGGCCGTGCGCCCCGCGAATGCGCCGGAACCCAGTGGGGAGGCGAAGGATTCGGAGGTGAAGGGGTCGTAGCGCCACTGGTCGTTGGTCAGATACCAGAACACCGTGCCCTGCATCTGCCGCGGCGACCGCTGCCAGTCCAGGCCGAATGCCAGCGTGGACCAGCCGGTGACCGGGCGGCACTTCTCCTGGCCCACGTAGTGCGCCCAGCCGCCGCCGTTGACGCCCTGGCAGCCGGTGAGCAGCGTCAGGGTGAAGAAGGCGCGATAGATCTGATCGGAGTGGAACCAGTGATTGGTCCCGGCGCCCATGAGGATCATCGACCGGCCGCCGGAGCGATCGGCGTTGTCGGCGAATTCGCGGGCGATGCGAATGGCCTGTGCCGCAGGCACTCCCGTGATCGACTCCTGCCAGGCGGGAGTGTAGGGCGCACTCGGGTCGTCGTAGCCGGTGGGCCAGTCGCCCGGCAGTTCCGGGCGCCCGACGCCGTATTGCGCGAGCAGCAGGTCGAAGACGGTCGTGACGCGGCGTCCGGCGACGACGGTGGTCGGCACCGAACGGGTGACCGTGCCGGTCTCGCCGTCGAAGCGGGGGAACTGTACGGCCGCAGCATCGTCGGTGCGGCCGTACAGAGTCATCAGCGGATCGACGTCGCCGAGGTCCAGATTCCATCGCCCGGCGCCGGATTCGGAGAACCGGTCGCCGAGGGTGCCGTTGGGCACCACGGGATTTCCGTCGCCGTCCAGGAGAACGGTCTTGTGCTCGGCGTTGTCCACGTCGAAACCGGGGAGGCCCGCGGCGGCGAGGTCGGCGGCGGTGAGGAACTTACCGGGCAGCCAGGTGTGGCCGCGATATTCGCCCTCGCCGTTCCAGCCGCCCTCGCGCTCGTCCAGCGTGATCAGGAACGGCAGATCGGTGTAGCGCTTGATGTAGTCGTCGAATCGCGCGGTGGACCGGTCGACGAAGAATTCGCGCAGCACCACATGGCCCATCGCCATCGCCAGCGCGGCGTCGGTGCCCGGGCGGGCGGGGACCCATTCGTCGGCGAATTTGGTGTTGTCGGCGTAGTCGGGGGAGACCACCACCACCTTCTGGCCGCGATAGCGGGCCTCGGTCATGTAGTGCGCGTCCGGGGTGCGGGTGACCGGGACGTTCGAACCCCACATGATCAGATAGCCGGCGTCGAACCAGTCCGCGGATTCCGGGACGTCGGTCTGGTCGCCGAACACCTGCGGCGAGGCGACCGGCAGGTCGGCGTACCAGTCGTAGAACGACAGCATCGAACCACCGAGCAGGGAGATGAACCGGGCGCCGACCGCATGCGAGACCATCGACATCGCGGGGATCGGTGAGAAACCCGCGATGCGGTCCGGCCCGTACTGCTTGATGGTGTAAACGTGTGCCGCGGCGGCGATTTCGGCGGCCTCCCACCATTCCGCGCGCACGAATCCGCCCTTGCCGCGCGCGGATTTGTAGGTCTTGGCCTGCTCGGGGTCCTCGACGATGGATTCCCAGGCCAGCACCGGATCCTTCAACCGGGCCTTCGCCTCGCGGTACATCTCGAGCAGGACTCCGCGCACATACGGATAACGTACGCGCGCAGGGGAATACGTGTACCAGGAGAACGAGGCCCCGCGCGGGCAGCCGCGCGGCTCGTACTCCGGTTTGTCGGCGCCGACCGAGGGATAGTCGGTCTGCTGGGACTCCCAGGTGATCACGCCGTCGGAGACGTAGATCTTCCAGGAGCAGGAGCCGGTGCAGTTGACGCCGTGCGTGGACCGGACCACCTTGTCGTGGGCCCAGCGGTCGCGGTAGAACTCGTCGGCCTCACGCCCGCCGACCTTGTGCACGGTGCGAAGATCACCCGACACCTCCCCGCGCTGGAAGTAGCGGCCCACCTTCAGCAAGGCATCGGCCGCCGACTCGGGTGCGCCGTTCGACACCGCGGCTACGCCGTTCGACTCTGATGAGGGGGCCGAACCCTTTTTGTGCGATATGACCACAACGCCCCCATCGAGACACATGAACCGGGCTGACCAGTCCGAGAGTAAGGACGCTCGCGGGGGCGGCAAAACGATCCGCTCACACCGCGCGCGAGCCGCCGGTGAGCTGTGAGGTGGGGGAAACGTGCCGGTCACTGGGCAATTGCCGGTCGCGCGGGGTGATTCCAACCCGACCTGCGGCGATACCGATTCCCGCGGTGCCGGGCCGTCGGCGCAGAGCCGCCGTCCACGCGCTCGGTGATGCTTTGGAAACCGGCGCTTCGCGGGCGTTTTACATTTGTTAACACATCCGCGCGGCGCCGAATATCGCACCGCCCGCCCGGCCACGTGGCTACGGTGTCACGATGGCGATGATTCCGACCGATGACCTGCCCACCCCGACGGCCGACGTCCTGCGGCGCCGGGCGCGCGCAGCAGGTCTCTCCATGAACGCCCATATTCGCGGCGAACTGATCGGGCTCGCTGGTCGGCGCGTTCCACTGGACGCTGTCGTGGAATTTCTGGATGCCGAGCGTCCCGGCCGTCACGATTCCGGCATCGACGCCGACGCCATGGCCGTGATCCGTGACTACGACCTTCCGGCGCAAACCTGGAGCGTTCTCGCGCGTCGCGCGGGCGCCGCCGGAATGCCGCTGAGCGCCTACATCCGGCAGGAGCTGATCACCTCGGCCCGCCGGACGACGGTGATCGACGTGGCGTTGGAGATGCTCGAAGTCCAGCAGGCGAATCCAGGTGTGGTCATCGATATGGGCGCGGTCGCGGCAGCGGCTCGATACGTGCGCGCGGAGTAGCTCTCCGCCGCGACGAGCGATGCCGATCAGGTTCTCGTCGAAGGAGATCGAGGGTAGCCACAGCGATGCCGCCAAGGGCGGGAAGACCATAGGCTGCCCCCGAATCCAACAACAGGAGAACCGATGTCGCGCTCTATTTCCGTTGTCAGCGTTCTCGTGCCGCTGGCACTCGCCGCTCACGCGGTGGTCGCAGGCACTGTGGCGCAAGCGGATCCGGTACCGCCCAATCTGATGGGACCGGCGGTACCGGCGATCGCCGACATCAACGCTGACGGTGTGCCGGATGTCGTCTTCAGTGATTACCTTCTCGGCGGGGGTGTGTCGGTCTTCCTGGGCAAGCCGGGAGGTGGCTTGCGGCCCGCCGTGCACTACGCCACCGGCGGCCAAGCCGACTACGTCGCCATCACGGACCTCGACCACGACGGCACAGTGGATCTGGCCGTCACGAACTTCGCCTCGAGCGACGTCTCGATCCTGCTGGGCCGCGGCGACGGCACCTTCGCGCCCGCGGTCAACTACGCCACCGACTTCGCGCCGGGCGCCTTGGTCGCCGCCGATTTCGATCACGACGGAAACCTCGATCTCGCCACCTCGAACCAAGCGCCGTCGTGGTCGCTGCTGCGCGGCCACGGCGACGGCACCTTCTCGCCTGCGGTGACGATATCCACCGCCGGTGGTGTCGGATCCGGTTCGGCCGATGTCGCCGATTTCGACGGTGACGGCAATCTCGACCTGCTGCGCGGCAACTACGTCAACAGCACGATCCAGATCTACCGAGGCCACGGGAACGGAACCTTCGCCGCGCCGGTCACTTTCGACTCGGGGGCGTCGACCGCGTGGTACGGAATGGCGCGCGATGTCACCGGGGACGGCAAACCGGACATCTTGTTCTCCAACCTCGTCAACGCGACCGTCTCGGTCCTCACGAACCGGGGCGACGGCACATTCTCGCCGGCCGTCGCCTACCCGACCGGAGGACTGCTGCCGCAGTGCTTCGACGTCGCCGACGTCGACGGTGACGGCAAACCCGACCTGGTCGTAGCCAACGGCGGCACCTCGAGCATCGCCGTCCTGCACGGCCGCGGCGACGGCACCTTCGACCCGCCGGCAGCCGTCTACCCCTCCGGCGGTCTGGTCCCGCTGTCCACTCCGGCGCTCGCCGACTTCAACGGTGACGGGAAACTCGACGTGGTCATCGGCAACACCCTCACGGGCAACATCACACTGCGAGACGGCAACGGGGACGGCACTTTCGGGCCGGCCGTCGACTATCCGGCGTAACCCGGTCCCCCTATTCGGCCACGAGTTCTGCCTCCGACTCCACCGCCCGCACCACCTGCTCCGGTACCTGTAGCGGCCCCGGGGTGTAGGTGACGGCACGCAGTGACCCGGTGTAGCGGAACGCCCCGCGGCGCTGTCGCAGGTCCCAGGCGACAGGGCCGCGGGCGTCCACGCCGACCGAGATACCGGTCCAGGGGGCCATGCCGACGAGCTGGACCTGGTCGGTGAGGGCGGCGACGGAGGTGCCGTCGACGGAGAGGGCGAAGTCCCAGCGCAGGCGCGGCCGTACCGTCGCGGCCAGGGTGACCTCCCGGGCGCCGGGGGCGATGAGCGCAGACACCTCGGTATACCGGCCGAACGAGTTGAAGCCGAACACGATTCGGCCGTCCTCGATGTAGAGCAGATAGCCTCCCTGCGGGTCGCCGTGAGCGACGAGTACCCCTTCGCCGCCGGCGTGGTAGCCCGCGAGTTCGGCGGTGACGGTGAAATCGCGGTAGGCGATGAGGCGTTGCGAGCGATACCGCTCGAGCGTCGGCGTCCCGGGCAGGATGCGTAAGGGCTCGGACAGCCGGGCTTCCTCGGGGCGCCGGCGCGCCAGATCCCGGCGGGTCAGCAGCGGGAAGACGGTATTGCGCCAGGCCGCCTCGTCCCACGCCGCGGCCAGTTCACGCACCTTGCCGGGAAATTCGGTGGCGACATCGTGCAATTCGGTGGGATCGGTCCGCACGTCGAATAGCTGCCAGTTCGGCGCGTCCACCTCGCCGCCCGGTTCGTGCAACGCGAGCAGTTTCCAGCCGTCCCGGTAGAAGCCGCGATGGCCGGTCATTTCCGAATACTGCTCGACATGCCGGGAGCGGGCATCGAGGTCCCGCAGTACCGGCGCCGCCGAAACGCCGTCGAAATCCTTGGCCGGCAGTCCGTTTCGCACCGACGGACGCGACACTCCGGACAGTTCCAGCAGGGTCGGCGCCAAGTCGGTGACGTATACGTATTTGTCACGAATCGCGTTGTCCGGCAGTCCCTTCGGCCAGGAGATGATGAACGGCACCCGTACCCCGCCGGCGAAGGTCTGTCCCTTGTAGAACCGGAACGGCGTGTTCGACGCTTGCCCCCAGCCTCGCGGATAGTGCACGCCGAGACGGGCGGTGCCGATCAGATCCTCGTCGTGCGGGACATCGCCCACCCAGTCCGGATCGTCGACGTGCGCGAATTCGGCCAGATAGCTGCGGGTGCCGACCGGGCCGCCCTCGGCGGTGCCGCCGTTGTCGGAGGTGAACACCACGATCGTGTTGTCCAGTTCGCCGAACTGCTCGACGGTGTCGAGGACACGCCCGAGGCTCTGGTCGATGCTGTCGACCATCGCGGCGTACACCTCCATGTACCGGGCGAAGCGGCGCTGCTGCTCGGCGCTCAGCGAATCCCATTCCTGCGCTTCATAACCCGGTTCGGTGTTGCGCGGTTGCTGTTCGGTTCCCGGCGCGAAGAGTCCCTGCGCCAGCTGGGAGGCGAATCGGCTCTGCCGCACCGCGTCCCAGCCCTGTGCGTATCGTCCGCGATATTTCGCCAGATCGACGTCCTTGGCCTGCAGCGGGCCGTGCATGGCGACGTGGGCGAAATAGAGGAAGAACGGCTTGTCCGCGTCGTGGGCGCGCAGATCCTTCAGGTAGGTGATCGCCTTGTCGGTCAGGTCGTCGGTGACGTAGTAGTCGTCCGGGTACTGCTCGATATCCACCACGGAGGAGTCGGAGACGATCTGGTTCGGGTAGAAGAACGAGTTGAAACCCTCCAGCGAACCGTAGTACCGATCGAAGCCGCGCTGTGTCGGCCACGAATCACGGTGTGCCGCAGGGTTCATCGTGGCGTCGCGCACGAGGTGCCATTTGCCGACCGCGTAGGTGGCGTAGCCGCCGGCGCGCAATATCTCCGGCAGGGTCAGCACATCGCCGGCGAGTTCCAGGCGCAGGCCCGGGTAGCCGGGATCGGCGTTGGCGACGAAGCCGAATCCGGCGCGATGGGAATTGAGGCCGGTCAGCAGGGCCGCGCGCGAGGGCGAACACAGCGGGGTGGTGTGGTAATTGGTGAGCCGGACGCCGCGTTCGGCCAGCCGGTTCAAGGTCGGCGTCTCGATTTCGGAGCCGAACGGGCCGATATCGCTGTAGCCCATATCGTCGACCAGCACCACGATGATGTTCGGCGCTCCCGCGGGGGCGCTCGTCGGATGGTCCCACGCCGGGGAGGATTCGGCGGTGGTACGGCCGATCTCGCCGGTGAAGGCATCGTATCCGCGGGCATACTCGGGCACTGGCATACGACCAGGGAACCCGCCGCGGCGTGCTGCCACCAGGGTTCGGCGCACTGTGCGCGCAACCGGTGCCGGCCGGGGACAGGGGTCGGCGGAATTCCCGGTCCGCGCGGCGTCAGCCGGGCAGGGGCAGATATTCGACCGGCTCGCCGTCGACGGCGCCGGCGGGGACGACGACCAGACCGTCGCGGTCGAGCAGCCCGGCCAGATGTGCGGTGCGGATATGGCCGTCGGCGACCCAGCCGCCCGTCTCGGCCGCCCGCGCGGGCAGGATGCGCGGCACCGGGCCCGAGACGTCGCCGGCGTTCAGGAGCGGTCCGGTCCGCACCCGTGCCGGTATGCGGCCGGTGAGACCGGAGACGATGGCCGGGGCCAGCGCCCACAGCGTCGCGACCGCCGCATAGGGATTACCCGGAAGCCCGAGCACCACAGGGCCGCTGGGCAATTCGGCGACCACCGTGGAGCCGCCCGGTCGCATCCGCAAGCGGTGCACCAGAATTCGCGCCCCGGCCCGATCCAGTGCACCGCGCAGTTGGTCGGCCGCGCCACCACCGGTCGCGCCGACCACGACCAGCAGGTGGTCGTCGGTCGTATCGGAGAGCACATCGTCGAAGCCGTTGGGCGTGTCGCGCAGATGCACCCGGTCCGACGATTCGATTCCGTGCCAGGACAACAACTCCGGGAAGACGGGGCCGACCGAATCGCGGGTCTGGCCGCTGTGCAGCGGACCTTCGCTGCGAATTTCGTCGCCGGTCATCACGATTCGTGCCCGCACGGGTCCGCGGACCTGCGCGGTGACCACCTCGGCGGCGGTCGCGACGGAGATCAGTGCCGCGTTGACGGGGGTGCCCTCGGCGGCGACGATGTCGCCGCTGTGCCAATCCTCGCCGCGGTGGCGCACATCGTCGCGGATCGGCGCCTCGGGTAGCCGCCGCAGCAGCCCGTCGTCGAGCCGGACGAATTCGTCGCGCACCACGGTGTCGGTGCCCTCCGGGACGTGGGCGCCGGTGGCGATGCGGACCGCCTCACCGGCAAGCAGGCCCACCGGTCGCTCACCACCCGCGAAGCCCACATCGTGGCGCAGGCGCCACGGTTCCTCGCCGGACACCGCGTAACCGTCCATCGCCGACACATCGAAGCGGGGCAGCGGCGAGGCGGCGCGCAGCGGGGCCGCCAACGCCGCACCCCGCACCGCCGCCGGCCGGGCCTCGTGCACCGGCAGCCGGGTGATGGCGGTGCGCAGCAGGTCGCGTGCCTGCGCCAAGGGCAACGCCGGGGCGGCGGCCTGGGCCGCGCGCACCTGTTCCGGGGTGTCGCAATCGGTGATACCGGGCAGCGTCACCATCAGGGTGTCGACCGGGACCAGCGCCTTCATCGGCTGATTGGTCACCGAATCCAGCTGCCGCAGGGCCGACAGCAGCGCCGTCCGCCGCCACACCCCGACCAGATATTGCGGACGGCCGGATTCGTCGGTCGCGAACACCGCATCGGCATCGGAAGTCGTTGCGTGCCCGATCAATTCGCCGATCACGGCGGCGGTGAGAAAGGGCAGGTCGGCGGCCAGGACCACGACCAGATCGGCCGGGAAATCACATTCCTCGAGGGCGCGGACCGCGCAGGCGACGGCCGCGACCGGGCCGGCTCCGGCGGGCACCTCCTGCACCTGCCGGATCTCGGGCGCCAGTTCGGGCCGATGCGGGCCGACCACCACCGTGCGCACACAGTCGGCGACCGCGTCCAGCGCCACGGTGAGCATCGCCCGCCCGCCGACCGCGATCGCGGGTTTGTCCACCCCGCCCATCCGGGTCGCCCGCCCACCGGCCAGCACGATCGCGTCGACAGTGGTCACAGCGGCTCACCCGGGAGGTTGATCATGGACCGATGGTAAACCGCCCACATCGGACGGCGAACGGCACGACGACGGGCGCAGGCCCGTCGTCTGCTCGCGACCACGTCAATCGCAGGGCGCACGCAACAACCGGAAGCGGTTCGTCTCCGGATCGGTCAGCATCGCCTGGGCCGGTGGGTGCACCGCGGCGCCCTGGCAGGGGACGGCACCGGCTGCGGTGAGCCGGGCGACCTCGTCCGCGGGATCACCGGTGGAATAGGTGACCACATCGAGGTGGACGCGATCGCATTCGCGGGCCGCGACCTGGGTGCGCAGGAATTCCAGCCACGGACCCTGACCGGTGGCCGAGCGGATGCCGGCCATTCGCGATTCGTCGTGGGTCAGCGGCCAGCCCGCGGCCGTCTCCCAGAACCGGGCCAGCCGGGTGGGATGCGGAGTGTCGACGACGATCGCGGCGACCGCGCCGGTATCCACATATTCCTCGCGCGGTTCGAGAACACAGAATTCGTTGCCCTCGGGGTCGGCGAGCACCGTCCAGGGCACCGCGCCCTGGCCGATATCGATCGGCCGCGCGCCCAGCGCCAGCGCCCGATCCACCTGTACGCGTTGATGATCCAGCGAACGACCCACCACATCGAGATGGATGCGGTTCTTCCCGGACTTGGGTCCGGCCGTCGGCACGAACATCAACGACACATCGGCGGCATCCGGATCGGAAGCAGCCACCTCGACCGCGTGCGGACGGTCCACGGTGATCTGCCAGTCGAGCAACTCCGCCCAGAACCGCGCCACGTTCCGTGGCCGGATCGCATCGAACACCACGCACGCCAGACGGGTGGTCATTCCTCCACGGTAACCGCCGAACCGGAGTAATGGGCGAATTCGGATATCGACGGGCCGACGCCGAGGTCGACAGCCGGATCCGGCGATGCCGTCACTGTCGGATTGCCGACGATGCCGTCAGTTGTCGAATCGGTGGCGGGCGGCGGCCAGGTCCACGCGGTCGCCGCGGATCGGGCAGCCCTCCTCGGCCAGCCTGCGCAACTGGCGCTGGACCAGATGGCTCGCCGGGGTGCCGTCGGCGCGCAGCACCCGATGCCAGGGCAGATCGGCGGAGTCGGTGCGCATGATCCAGCCGACGGTTCGCGGCGTCGACAGTCCGGCCGCCGCCGCGATATCACCGTAGGTGGCGACCCGGCCGGGCGGGATGGCCGCGACCAGTTCCCGCACCCGTTCGATCTCGGCGTCCGTCGTGGGCATCAGAGCACCGACCGGATTACGGCCGCGGTCTCGGCGGCACGCGCCTGGGCGACCATGTGATCGCAATCGAATTCGCGCAACGTGAAATCCGGCAGCGTCGCGAACGCCTCGACGGTCGCGGGGGTGACGAACGGGGATTTACCGGCGCGGACCAGCACGGTCGGAATGTGCGGCGGCGGCAGGACCAGCTCGCGCGCCAGCTGACTCCAGTAGGACGTGACGGCGGGCAGGCTCATCCGCCACGTGACCCGGCCCTCGGGAGTATCGACCAGGTGTTCGGCGAGTTCGGCGTCGAGGAGTTCGGGGTCCACATCGGCCCAGGCCGTCTCGAGTTTGTCGTGGCGCGCCTCGGCGATGTCGGCGTAGTCCGGTCGCGCCAGCCCCGCCTCGGCGATGTCGTGAAGCAGAACCGGATCGAGGCCGATCGCGGGATCGAGCAGCACCAGTGCGCGGACCAGATCGGGGCGGTGGCGGGACAGATGGACGGCGACCGCCGCTCCGAACGAATGCGCCACGACCACCGCCGGTTCGGTGAGCAGCGGAACCAGATCGTCGACGATCTGCTCGAAGGTCCACGGCGGCAGCGAACTCGCCCGCCCGTGGCCACGCAGGTCGGGAGCGACGACGCGAACCTCGGGCAGCTGCCCGTCGGCCAGCGCGCTCCACCGCCGCCCGTGTCCGGTCAGGCCGTGCAGGGCGAGGACGAGCGGACCGTCGGCGGGGCCGAATCGATGAATATGGGCGTCGGGCACCCGATCATTGTGCCGTCGGCGCCGCGGCGGTGCGACCGGTGCGTTCCGTTCTCGAGAATCGGGCACGGGGATTGCCGGGCGCTGGCCGCGCCGGTGAACCGCCGGGGAACGACTGCGGCGGTGGGATTTTCGGCCCGATATTCGCAGCGGCCCCGACGCGATGCGGTGCGGCACGACGCACAAGCTCTCTACCAGGCATTATCGACCGCAGGCAGAGACCGGTGCGAATTCGTGAATATCGCCCGGGCAGGCGTGGCGCCGATCACAACACGGACACATCGGATGCACGGGGTGCGTTTGCTGTCACGGAATTCGATCCTGTCGGGGGTGTCTGTTGAAATAGCGCGTGTGATGCGATCGGATAGCTCGGTGCGACTGGTGCGCCGCAGTGAGACCGCACCCCGGTTACGCGAATGGGGTGCCGATGTCCGAACGCTGTTCGCGGGTGGGTCGGGCGCGGACCCGGGCTGGCGGCCCTGGCAGGTGCTGGGCGGGCCCGGCACCGGGAAAACCGCGCTGCTCACCGATCTCGCCGCCGATCGCATCGTCGCGGGCGCCGATCCGGAATCGGTGCTGGTACTCACCCATTCCAAACAGGCCGCGCTACGGGTCCGCAACGCTCTCACCCGGCAGTTGACCGCGCTCGCACCCGAACTCGGCGGGGTGCCGGGCGCCGGACGTGAGCCGATGGTGCGCACGGTGCACTCCTACGCCTTCGCGATCCTGCGCACGCACGCTGCCGCCCGCGGCAATCCGCCGCCGCGGCTGCTGACCGGCGCCGAGCAGGACGTGGTGCTGCGCGAGATGTTGCGCGGCGAACTCGCCGACATGTCGTCCGGCGCCGAGGTGCTGTGGCCACCGCGCCTGCACGCCGCGCTCGGCACCAACGGTTTCGCCGAGCAACTGCGCGACCTGATGTTGCGCGCCACCGAGCGCGATCTGGGACCCGAGGATCTGATCGAACTGGGGCGCCTGCACGAACGCGAGGAATGGGAGGCGGCCGGATCGTTCGCGCAGCGCTACGAACAGTCGATGCTGTTGCGCTGGTCGGTCGGCGTCCAAGCGCCCGAGGCCAGCGCCCCCGCCCTGGACGCCGCCGAACTGGTCGGCGCCGCACTGGACGTGCTGATCGAGGACGAGGAACTGCTCACCGCCGAGCGCGAGCGCATCCGCACCCTGCTGGTCGACGACGCCCAGCATGTGGATCCGCTTGCCGCACAACTGATTCGCGCGATCGGATCCGGCCCGGCGACCACCGTCGTGGCCGGCGACCCGGATCAGGCGGTCTTCAGTTTCCGGGGTGCGGATACCCGTTTCGTCACCGAACCCGACGCCCCACCCGAACGCCGGATCGTCCTGCACGACGATCATCGCTGCGCCCCGGCGGTGCACGATGCGGTCGCCCGGATCGCCGCCCGCATGCCGGGCCGGACCGAACACCGCTTCGACGTGCGGACCGGCGGACCCCATCTTCTCGGCGATCCCGCCGTCGACGGCCAGGCGCTGGTGCGGGTTCTCACCACCCCGGCCAAGGAGGCGGCGCTGATCGCCGACCACCTGCGGCGGGCGCATCTCACCGCGGAGGTGCCGTGGTCGCGGATGGCGGTCGTCGTGCGCTCGGTGCCGCTGTCGCTGGGCCCGCTGCGCCGTGCGCTCACCGCCGCGGGAGTGCCGGTACTGCAACCGAAACCGGACACCCCGCTGGCCCGGCGGCGCGGCGCGGCGTGGATGCTGCAGTCGCTGCGCGCCCTGCTCGTGGTCGAACGCGGGCGCCCGGAGATGTTCTCCGAGGACGATGCGCTCGATCTGCTGCTCGGGCCGCTGGGTGGAGCCGATCAGATCAGTCTGCGACGACTGCGCCGCGGCGTTCGCCGCGCGCTGATCGAGCGCGGGTATCCCCGGACGGAGTCGAGGGTTGGCGGCCCCGACGATGCGCAGCCGGGCGCCGACGGCGAGCCGGCGCGCGGTTCATCGACAGTCGAGGAGTCGCCGGAGGCCCTCGCGCCCTACTCCGAACTCGACCGGTCCTCGGCGGTCGTACTGCGCGACCTCATCACCGGAGTCGGTGATCGCACCCTGCTCGATCGGCTCACCGAGGTCGAGGTGGCGCCGCTGGTGCGGGTACTGCGGGCGGTCGACCGGGCGCGGCGGGCGCTGCGGCGCGGGGCCGGGGTCGAGGATGCGTTGTGGGCGTTGTGGACCGCGTCGCGGCTGGAGAAGCGCTGGGTGGCGCAGTCCGAGCGCGGCGGCGCCGGTGCCGTGCAGGCCGACCGCGACCTGGATGCCGCCGTCGGTCTGTTCGATGCCGCTGCCGCCTACGTCGACCGGCTGCCCGGCGCATCCGTCGAGGGATTCGTCGAATATCTGGAACAGCAGGAGATCAACCAGGATTCGGCTCCGCTGACCGAACCCGGTGACGCGGTGGCGATCGTCAGCGCGCACGCCGCGGCCGGCCGGGAATGGGATGTGGTGGCCGTCGCCGGAGTGCAGGAGGGCATCTGGCCCAACCTGCGTCCGCGCGGGACCCTGCTCGGCATCGAGGAACTGGTCGACCTCATCGGGGGCGTGGCCGATCCGGGGGAACAGGTCAGCCGGGCCGCGCCGATCCTCGCCGAGGAGCGCCGGCTGCTGCTGATGGCGTGCAGCCGGGCCCGGCACAGCCTGCTGGTGACAGCGGTCGAATCCGTCACCGGCGACCGCGATCTGGTGCCGTCCCGATTCCTGGCCGAACTCGATCCGGAGGCGGAACCGGGGGAGCCGGGACGTATTCCGCCGCCGGTCGATCCGGGGCGCGCACTGGTCGCACAGGCCCTGATCGCCGAATTGCGCGGCGTGGTCTGTGACGACGGCGCCGATCCGGCCCGCCGGGACCGGGCCGCCACCCAATTGGCCCGTCTGGCCGCGGCCGGTGTGCGCGGCGCCCATCCGGACGAGTGGTACGGCATCGCGGACCCGAGTTCGGAACTGGCGCTGTGGGACGACGGTGACGGGCCGGTCGCGTTGTCGCCGTCGACGGTCGAGCTGTTGCAGACCTGTCCGCTGCGCTGGGCGCTGGAACGACACGGCGGCAGCGACGGGGACAATCCGCATGCCGTCAAGGGCAATCTGGTGCACACGCTGGTCCAGGCGCTGGCCGGGCGAGTGACCGAGGAACAGGTGAAGGCGGCGCTGGTCAAGGCCTGGAAGGCCGTCGACCCGAGTTCCGGGGAGGACGGCCCGCACAGCTGGCACTCCCGGCTGGAACTGCGCCGCACCGAATCGATGGTCGACACCTTCCTCGCCTGGTTGCGCAACACCCGGGCCGAGCTGGCCGAGGTCGGTGTCGAGGTGCCGGTGGACTGCGTTCTGCCGGCCCGTGACCCGGACGAGGTGCCGGTGCGGATCCGCGGCCGCGTCGACCGGGTGGAGCGTGACGCGCTGGGCCGTTTCGTCATCGTCGACGTCAAGACCGGCAAGACCCCGATCTCCAAACAGGCCGCGCAGGATCACGCCCAGCTGGCGACCTACCAGGTGGCCGCCGGGGCGGGCGGGTTCTCGGCGGAGGTGGACGGCGACCGGATCGAACCGGGCGGCGCCCGACTCGTCTACGTGGCCAAACCGAGCCGCGACGGAGCCACCGAGCGGTTGCAGGCCGCCCTCGATTCCGACGGTATCGCCCAGTGGCGCAAGGCCATTCACGATGCGGCGGCAGCCACCCGCGGGCCCGGCTTCCTGGCCATGCGCAACGACGGCTGCCGGCACTGCCAGGTCGCCGGCAGTTGCCCCGTGCAGGACACGGGCCGCCAGGTGACGGATCGATGACGATCACGCCGGAGCAGTTGGCGCACGCACTGGGCCTGCCGCCACCCACCGACGAACAGTCCGCCGTCATCGCCGCACCGCTCGGCCCGACCCTCGTGGTGGCCGGTGCGGGCGCGGGCAAGACCGAGACGATGGCCGCGCGGGTGGTCTGGATGGTCGCCAACCGGCTGGTGGCACCGGACGCGGTGCTGGGGCTGACGTTCACCCGAAAAGCCGCGCAGCAGTTGACGACTCGCATTCGCACCCGCCTGGCGCGGCTGGCCGGATCGCCGCTGCTGCGCGAGATCGACAGCACCGGGCGGCTGCGCGCGACCCTGGTCGGATCCGAGCCGGAGATCAGCACCTACCACTCCTACGCCGGGCGGCTGCTGTCCGAACACGGTCTGCTGCTGCCCGTGGAGCCCTCGGCCACACTGCTCACCGAAACCCAGCTGTGGCAGCTCGCGCATCGCGTGGTCACCGGGTGGGACGGCGATCTCGATACCGAGCGCACCCCGGTATCGGTCACGGAGGCGGTGCTCGCGCTGTCCGGTCAGCTCGCCGAACATCTGGTGGCACCCGAGCAGTTGGCGGTGGCGCATCGGGAGCTGGAACGGCTGGTGGAAACGCTGCCTCCCGGTCCGCGCCAGCGCGGCGGCCCGAATCAGGAGCTGCGCGGGATCGTCAAAGCCCAGCAGGACCGGGTGGCGCTGCTGCCGCTGGTCGCGCGGCTCGGCGAGGAGTTACGGCGCAGGGGCGCACTGGATTTCGGCTCGCAGATGTCGCTGGCCGCGCGGCTGGCTGCCACGCACGCCGAGGTCGGTGCGGCGGAATGCGAGCGGTTTCGCCTGGTGCTGCTGGACGAATATCAGGACACCGGTCACGCCCAGCGCATTCTGCTCGCGGCACTGTTCGGTGACCGCGGCGCGGTCGGTATCGGCGAGGCGCCGGAGACGGATTTCGCCACCCGCCCGGCGGTGACCGCGGTCGGCGATCCGATGCAGTCCATCTACGGCTGGCGCGGTGCGTCGGCGGCCAACCTGCCCCGCTTCACCACCGATTTTCCGGCCGCCCCGAAGGTCGCCGCGCCGGTGTTGCCACTGCTGACGAGCTGGCGCAATCCGCCGGAGGCGCTGGATCTGGCGAATCTGGTCGCCGAACCACTGCGCGGCGCCGAGGGCGGGGTCAGCGTCGACGCGCTGCGCCCCCGGCCCCAGGCTACGGCCGGAACCGTCGCGCTGGCTCTCACCGAAACCGTTGCCGACGAACGGAAGTGGGTTGCCGAACGGATCGCGGCGGAATGGGAGCAGTGTGCCGACGCCGGACGGCCGCCCCCGACCTCCGCGGTCCTGGTGCGCCGCAACGCCGACGCCGCGCCGCTGGCCGAGGCGTTGCGCGCCCGGGGGCTGCCGGTGGAGATCGTCGGCCTGGGCGGCCTGCTCGCCACCCCGGAAGTGGCCGATATCGTCGCCACCCTGCGGTTGATCGCCGATCCTTCGGCCGGCAGCGCCGCGATGCGCATCCTCACCGGCGCGCGCTGGCGGTTGGGCGTGAGTGATCTGAAGGCGTTGTCGGCGCGGGCGCGGGAGCTGTCGATCGCCGGGACGCCGGGCCGCGCGGAACCGATCACCGACGCCGCGGGGCTGACGGATGCGCTGCGGGCCGTGGCACCCGAACCCGCCGAACAAGCCGGCATCGCGGATGCGATCGCCGACCCCGGTCCGGCGCAACGGTATTCGGAGCTCGGCCACGCGCGCATCGTCGCACTGGGGCGGGAGCTGGCGGCGCTGCGTGAACGCAGCGGTCAGTCGCTGCCGGAACTGGTCGCCGATGTGGAACGCACGATCGGGGTCGGTGTGGAAACCCAGACCCGCCGCGCGGCCGCGGGCGCCGGTGCGGGGCGCGAACATCTGGACGCCTTCGCCGACGTGGTCGCGGGATATGCCGGTGACCACCGTGCGACCCTGCCCGGCCTGCTGAGCTTCCTCGCCGCCGCCGAAGAGGTCGAGAACGGTTTGGAGCCGGGCGAAGTCGAGGTGGCGCACGACCGCGTCCAAGTGCTCACCGTGCACGCGGCCAAGGGGCTGGAATGGGAGGTCGTGGCCGTACCGCACGTATCGCGCGGCCTGTTCCCCTCCGGGAACGCCGCCGCGACCTGGCTCGGCGCACTCGCCGAACTCCCCACCTCGCTGCGTGGCGACCGGCAACGCGACAACGACGGCGACACACCGGATTCCGCGCCCGTGTGCGACGGGGTTCCGGTCCTCGACCTCACCGAACTGTACGACCGCACGGATCTGGAACGGGCGATCAAACAGCACAAGGAGGCGCTGGCCCGCCGCCGCCTCGACGAGGAACGCCGCCTGTTCTACGTCGCGCTCACCAGAACCGAACGCGCACTGTTCGTTTCGGCCCACCACTGGGCCGAGACCGGTTCCACGCCGAAGGGGCCCTCGGATTTCCTGCTCGAACTGAAACGGTGGACCGAACATCCGCAGTCCCCCGGACACGGCACCGTGCGCGTCGACCTCTGGGCCGACCCACCACCCCCCGACGCACCCAATCCCTTCACCGACAATCCCGCCGTAGCCGACTGGCCCCGCGACCCGCTCGGCGTGCGGCGGCAAGCGGTCGAAGCGGGTGCGGCCCTGGTCCGCACCGCGCTCGCACACCTTCCGCCCGAACCTCGAGAGCATCGCACACAGCCGGCGAATGGCCGAACCGCTCCCGCCCGGGCCGAGATCCCCCCGGTTCCCTCCCGCCGGGCCCACGACGCCACGAGCGAACTCGAATCCCCGCGCCAGCTGGATTTGTTCGCCGACCTGACGCACGACCCGGCGACCCCCGGCGCGGACGGCACGGCGTCCGGCGGCAACGGATCGGAGGACGGCGCGGCACCCGACCACGATCCGGATCCCGAAGGTTGGGCCGACGATGTGGACGCCCTGCTCACCGAGCATTTCGCGACGGTCGAGGGCATCCACGAAGTGGAGTTGCCCGCGCAGCTGCCCGCCACCGCGCTGGTCGATATGCGGGCCGATCCGACCAAGCTCGCGGCCCGGCTGCGGCGGCCGCTGCCGTACCCGCCGAGCCCGCTGGCCCGGCGCGGCACCGCCTTCCACGCCTGGTTGCAGCGCTGGTTCGGTGCGGTCGGGTTGCTCGATTTCGACGAACTGCCCGGCGCGGCCGACAGCGGTGCGGGCGACGCCGACCTGATCCGATTGCAGGAGGCGTTCCTGGCTTCGCCCTGGGCCGACCGCAACCCCATCGACGTCGAAGTGGGATTCGAGACCAGCATCGGCGGCACCCTCATTCGCGGCCGCATGGACGCGGTGTTCAGCGAACCCGGCGGCCGCTGGCTGGTCGTGGACTGGAAGACCGGCGCGGAACCGTCACGCGCGGAAGAACGCTCGGTCGCGATGCAGCTGGCCGTCTACCGGGTGGCCTGGGCCCGCATGATGGCCGCGCAGACCGGGGAAGCCGAAGAGCTCGTCCTCGACAAGGTCGGCGCCGCCTTCCATTACGTCCGCAGCGGCCGGACGGTCGCGCCCGCCGAACTGCCGGGGCCGGCCGAGCTGGCCGATCTCATCGCCGAGGTCGCGCCCGCCTGGGCGCCGCCGGCTGACCCGCGGGATCGGTCCGGTCCGGAACCCGCCGACGACCTTCCGCCCGACGAGGAGTACGGCGACGAGCTGCCGCCGGACCCGGTGTCCGACGCCGATTTCGACCCGGACTACCCGCCCGGGTGAAAGTCGTTGCCGCTCAGGCGGCGTCGCGGCTGATGCGCAGGGCCTGGGTGATCATCGGCACCTGGAACGGCAACCGCAGCACCGACACCCACTTGATCGCCTTGGCCGCCTTCGGATTTCGCACCGAATCGGCGGCGAACTGGATGTTGGCCGGGAAGACCGCCAGGAACAACAGCGCCGCCAGCCGGCCGCCGAGTCGCCTGGTGCGCGGAGCCGCCAAGGCGGCCGCCACACCGATTTCGGCCACACCCGACGCGTAGGTGTAGGTCCGGGCCCGGCCCGGGAGAGCGGGCGGCACGATCGAATCGAAGGGCTTGGGCGCCACGAAATGCAGGGCGCCCATGCCGAACAGCGCGGTACTCATCAGCACCGCTCGCCGCTGCGAGGTTCGACCGGCGTCACTCATGCTGTGTCCTTTCTTCGCCCCGGCTGCCGCGCTCTCTCCGCCGCGAGTGGGGTCGCTCCGTGGTGACGCTACGCTGCCGCATCCGCCCCCGCGCACTCACGCTCTCGCGCTGCCGCCTCCGCTCCCGCCCACTCACGCTGTGTTGTTTTCGGCGTGAGTGGGGTCGCTCCGTGGAAACGCTCCGCTGCCGCCTCCGCTCCCGCCCACTCACGCCGGGCAGTTCCCACTCGCGTGCCCAGTCCGTGGAGTCGGCATCCGGCCGGTACGCTGCCGATCTGTGGCACAGGTGAGCAACGACATGTCCGGGGGATGCCGTGTTCGGTGACAGCTCACGAGGTCTGGGCCGTTTGACGGAACGCCCCGATTACGCGCTGGTCGGCATTCTGCGTATTCCGGAGATCCGGACCAGTCCCTGGGTCTCGCTGACCCGCCGGGTCGCGTTCGCGGTACTGCTGCTGGTGGCGGCGACATTGGTGGTCTATTTCGGCCGCGCGGGATATCACGACAACCGCGGCGAGGAGCTGACCCTGCTCGACGCCGCCTACTACTCGACGGTCTCGCTGTCGACCACCGGCTACGGCGACATCGCCCCGATCACGGAGCAGGCGCGGCTGGTCAACACGATCGTCATCACCCCGCTGCGCGTGCTGTTCCTGATCGTCTTGGTCGGTACCACCCTGCAGGTGCTCACCGAGCGGTCACGACAGGCGTTCAAAATTCAGCGATGGAGGCAGAAGGTGCGTAATCACACCGTGGTCGTCGGTTACGGCACGAAGGGCCGGACCGCGGTCGACGCCATGCTCGGCGACGGGGTGCAACCGGCCGAGATCGTGGTGGTCGACACCGACGCGACCGTGCTGGAGGCCGCGGCCAACGCCGGGCTGGTGACGGTGCACGGCTCGGCGACGCAATCGGATGTGCTGCGGCTGGCCGGAGCCCAGCACGCGGCCTCTCTGGTCATCGCCGCGAACCGCGACGACACCGCGGTGCTGGTCACGCTCACCGCACGGGAACTCAACGCCAAGGCCAAGATCGTCGCCTCGATCCGCGAGGCCGAGAACACTCATCTGTTGCGGCAATCCGGTGCCGATTCGGTCGTGGTCTCCTCGGAGACGGCGGGCCGGCTGCTCGGTATCGCGACCACCACCCCCAGCGTCGTCGACATGATCGAGGACCTGCTCACCCCCGAGGCCGGTTTCGCGATCGCCGAGCGGGACGTGGAATCCGACGAGGTCGGCGGCTCGCCGCGGCATCTGCGCGATATCGTGCTCGGCGTGGTCCGGGAGGGCACGCTGATCCGGGTCGACGAGCCCGAGGTGGACGCCCTGGAAACCGGCGACAAACTGCTCTACATCCGCCGCGTGCACAAATAGCCCGGACGGCGGCGCCCGGCAGGGTTCCTCCTCCGGGCCCGCGCGACCAGCGCGATACGCTCGAAGCGTGTCGGTATTCGAACTGAATGGTCTTCCCCTGCTGTCGCGTTCCGCCCTCGATCGGGCCGAGACGTTGCGCTCGGACGAGCAGGCGCTGAAACAAGGGTGGGCCGAGGCCAAACTGGTGCGGATGAACCGGCGGGGGCAGGTCCGGATCGACGGTGATCAGCTCGTCCTGGAAGCGGCGCTGAACTATGCGGCCGAGCCGGCGCCGGAGGCGGTTCTGCTGGGTGTGGTCGACGGCGCGCACATCTGGGCGGTTCGCGACAGCGAACTCGACGGTCAGCTGATGGATCTGCGGGTGGTGGGCAGCGCGCTGCACCTCGACGATGTGATCCTCGGCATCCTGTCCACCGCACTGGCGCTGCTGAACTGGCACGACCGCGCCGGCTACAGCGCCATCGACGGCAGCCCGACCACGGTGTCCAATGCCGGCTGGTCGCGCGTCAACGCTTCCGGGCACGAGGAATTCCCGCGTATCGACCCGGCCATCATCTGCCTGGTGCACGACGGCGGCGACCGGGTCCTGCTGGGCCGTCAGCAGAACTGGCCGGAGAAGATGTTCTCGCTGCTGGCCGGTTTCGTGGAGGCGGGGGAGTCGCTGGAACGCTGCGTCGAGCGCGAGGTCCGCGAGGAGGTCGGCGTCGCGGTGCGCGATATCCGCTATCTCGGCAGCCAGCCGTGGCCGCTGCCACGTTCGCTCATGCTGGGGTTCGCCGCGGTCGCCGATCCCGACGCGCCGCTGGTCTTCTCCGACGGCGAGATCGCCGAGGCCCACTGGTTCACCCGCGACGAGGTGCGCACGGCGCTGGCCGCGGGTGCGTGGGGTTCGGTCACCGGCGACACCGGAAATGCCGAGCAGCAGCGGCTACTGCTGCCGGGCTCCATCTCCATCGCCCGCACCATCGTCGAATCCTGGGCTGCGGCAGGCTGATTCGCCCGCGACTCGCCGCCGGTCAGCCGATCGCGGCGAGCGCGGTCTTCACCTGGGCGAGGCTCGGATTGGTGGCAGTGGATCCGTCGGAGTACTTGACGGTCGGCACCACGTGGTTGCCACCGTTCACGCTGCCGACGAATTCGGCCGCTTCGGGGTCCTGTTCGATGTCGACGACGGTGTAGGTGATCCCCGCCTCGTCGAGTTGCTTCTTGAGGCGGCGGCAGTATCCGCACCAGGTCGTCGAGTACATGGTCAGGTCAGTAGCAGTCACGCCTGATTGAACATCCAATCGGTTTTCCGTGTTCCCACGGCTGGTTGTGACCTTTGCCGGAGGGGGCTTGTCAAACAGATAGTAAGCGCGCATACTAAATACATGACACAGATCGCCGCAGCTCACGCCGTATCCACCGCCGCGCCCGCCGACTTCTTCGCGGTCTGGGCCGATATGGCCGCCTGGCCGGAATGGAACGCCGACACCGAGTGGGTCCGGCTGGACGGTCCCTTCGTCGAGGGCGCCACGGGGACCTTGAAGCCGAAAGGTGGACCGAAGGTCGCGTTCGTGGTCGAGAAGCTGACCGATGAGGAGTTCGTCGACGTCTCGCGACTGTTCGGCGCTCGGCTGACCTTCGCCCATCGCGTGGTGCGGACGGCCGCGGGCACCGAGCTCACGGTGACCATCTCGATGACCGGCCCGCTGCGCCGGCTGTGGTCGGCGCTGATGGGCGGCGGATTGGCCGACTCCGTCCATCGCGACCTCGCGGCGCTGGTCGAGACGGCCGAGGCGCGCCCCGTCGTTCCGGGCGCCCACTGAATCGGTTCCGGGCACTCACTGAATCGTTCGAGGAGGACATCATGAACAAGTACTGGCTGGCCGTCGTCTCCCGCGATCACGTGCGTCGCGGGGTGGCGCTCGGCATCGTGCAGGCCAATCACGGCAAGCGTGCCGCGGTCGAACGGATGCGACCGGGTGACGGGCTCGTCTACTACTCGCCCAGAACCGGTATGCGCGAGGGGGAGCCGGTCAAGTCGTTCACCGCGATCGGCACGGTCGACGACGGGCCCGCGTGGCAGGCGGAGGATCCGGGCGGCTGCTTCCGGCCGTGGCGGCGCGCGGTGACCTATCGCCCGGACGCGCACGACGTCGCGATCGATACGGTACGCGGTGATCTCGATCTCACCAGCGTCCCCAACTGGGGAATCGTGTTGCGGCGCGGTGTGGTGGAACTGAGCGCGCACGATTTCGCGGTCATCTCGCAGGCCATGCTGGGAGAGGACGCGGGCGAGCGGTCGAGGGCGGCCCGGTGAGCGACGAAACTCACTCGCTGCGAACGCAATTCGGTAGTGCCGACGAGAGTCCGGGCCTGTTGCTGTGGCAGGTGACCAACCGGTGGCAGGCGGCGGTACGCGCGGCGCTGGCCCCGTTCGACCTCACTCACGTGCAGTTCGTTCTCCTGGCCGCGCTGACGTGGTTCGGCGGATCGAATGCCGACACCCCCATCACGCAGCGCGATCTGGCCGCCCATGCCGCCACCGACCCGATGATGACCTCCCAGGTACTGCGCGCCCTCGAACAGAAGGGCCTGATCGAGCGGCGCGATCATCCGCACGACCGGCGCGCGAAATCCCTGGTACCCACGAAAGCCGGTGTGGCACTGGTGAATCGCGCGATCGTCGCGGTGGAGGACTGCGACCGGTCCTTCTTCGGTCCCTTGCAGGCTCGGACCGCCGGCTTCGCCGCAGCATTGCGGACGCTGCGCGACGCGCGGAGTTGAGCGACGCTCGCGCCGGCCGAGGGCAACGCGCCGCGCGCCCGTGACACCGGGCAACCGAGGGGCGTCGTCGCGGCGGCGCGGATGTCGGTGGTGCCTGTCATGATGGAGCGCGTGCCTGCCCCGACCTCATCGACCAGCCTGCGGCTCGACGGGCTCGACCCCGAGCAGGCCGCCGCGGTGCGGGCGCCGCGCGGGCCGGTGTGTGTGATCGCGGGCGCGGGCACCGGCAAGACCAGGACCATCACCCACCGCATCGCGCATCTGGTCTCGGCCGGGCATGTGCGCGCCGACCAAGTGCTGGCGGTGACCTTCACGGCCCGGGCGGCCGGTGAGCTGCGGGCCCGGTTGCGCGCGCTCGGCCTGGGTGGTGACGCGCAGACGGTCCAGGCACGCACGTTCCACGCCGCGGCGCTGCGGCAGCTGAAGTACTTCTGGCCCCAGATCGTCGGCGATGTGCCGTGGAAGCTCATCGACTCCAAATTCGCGGTCGTCGCCCAGGCCGCCCAGCGCGTGGGCCTGCCGACGGCGACGGAGAACGTGCGTGATCTGGCGGGCGAGATCGAATGGGCGAAGGCCTCGCTCATCGCGCCGGAGGACTACGCCGGCGCCGCCCAGCGTCACCACCGCGACATTCCGTATCAGGCGGACAAGATCGCGGTCGTCTACACCGGCTACGAGACGTTGAAGAACACCCCGGACGGTCTGCTGCTCGATTTCGACGATCTGCTGCTGCACACCGCCGCCGCGCTCGAGGACTACCCGGCCGTGGCCGAGGAGTTCCGCGGTCGCTACCGGTGCTTCGTCGTCGACGAATATCAGGACGTCACCCCGCTGCAGCAGCGCGTCCTCGACGCGTGGCTCGGCGATCGCGACGACCTGACCGTGGTCGGCGACGCCAACCAGACGATCTACTCGTTCACCGGCGCCAGCCCGGCCTATCTGCTCGATTTCTCCCGCCGGTTCCCCGACGCCACCGTCGTCCGGCTGGAACGGGACTACCGGTCGACGCCGCAGGTGGTGTCGCTGGCCAATCGTGTGATCGGCGCCGCGCGCGGCCGCATCGCGGGGACCCGGCTGCAGTTGGTCGGGCAGCGCGCCGACGGGCCGGAACCGTCCTTCGCCGAATACGACGACGAGGTCGCCGAGGCCACCGCCGTCGCCAAGGGCATCGCCGGCCTGCTCGGGCGGGGTGTTCCGGCCGCCGAGATCGCCGTGCTGTATCGCATCAACGCCCAGTCCGAGGTGTACGAGCAGGCGCTGACCGAGGCGGGCATTGCCTATCAGGTCCGCGGCGGCGAGGGGTTCTTCCAGCGGGCCGAGGTCCGGCAGGCGGTGCAGGCGCTGCGCCAGGCCGGAGCCCGCGACGACCTGCCCGAGGCCCGCGGTCCCGAGGTCGTGACGCTCGTGCGCGCCGTCCTCGCCCGGCTGGGACTCACCGCCGAGGAGCCGGCCGGTGCGCAGGCTCGCGAGCGCTGGTCATCGCTGGTGGCCCTGGTACAGCTCACCGAGGAACTCGCCGCCCACGATCCCGCCCTCGAATTCGCCGGGCTGCTACGGGAATTGGCCGTCCGCGCCGAGTCCCGCCACCCACCGACCGTACAGGGCGTCACCCTCGCCTCGCTGCACGCCGCCAAGGGGCTGGAATGGGATGCGGTCTTCCTGGTCGGGCTGACCGACGGCACCCTGCCCATCGCCCATGTGCTCGGTGAGGGCGGCGCGGTGACCGACGAGGCCGCGCTGGAGGAGGAACGGCGGCTGCTCTACGTGGGCGTGACCCGCGCACGCGAACATCTGCGGTTGTCCTGGGCGCTGTCGCGCGCCGACGGCCGGCGGCGCAACCGGCGCCGCAGCCGATTCCTCACCGGGCTGGTGCCGGAGGATTCCCCGGCGTCGATGGTCGCTCAGCAGGCGGGGCCGCGGGGCGGTCGCGGCCGCCGGCTGCCGGTCTGCCGGGTGTGCGGGCGTTCGCTGCTCAATTCCACCGACACGCTGCTCGGTCGGTGTTCGGGCTGTCCGGCCGAGGTCGACACCGAACTGCTCGGCGCGCTGCAGGAATGGCGGCGGCAGCGGGCCGAGGAGTTGCAGATCAAACCGTTCGCGGTGGTGAGCGTCAAAACGCTGACCGCGATCGCGGAACAGGTGCCGATGGACGAGGACGCGCTGGCCGCGATTCCGGGCATCGGACAACAGAAGTCGCAGCAGTTCGGTCCGGAGCTACTGGCGATCGTGCGATCACGGGTGCGCAACCGGTGATCCGGCGGGCGTGCCGCGAATGACAAAACCGCAGGTGAAAAATAGGTTGTGCGGTTGTGTATCGCACCCGTAGGGTGGTGATCACGCGCTGGGAGGGCATTCCGGTGCGCACAGTGATCAGTCGGATAACGAGTAGGAGGGAGGTAGACAAAATGAACAACATCGTGACTCTCGCTTCGAGAAGCGTTGTGGCACCGGTGGTTTCTGTCGTGTCCGCCTCCCGGGGGGTCCTCGCCTTGCAGGGGACCGGTCTGTCTGTCGCCAGCATTATCGGTGCTCGACCGCAAGCGCCCGCATATGCAATTGCCGCAGACAAGTCCGAGTGGGGTTGGCATCAGGCACACATCGGTTTCCACACCGACGCAGCCGACGCCTTCGCAGTGGAAGCCGATCGTATGACGGCGAATCTGCAGGCAGTCCGCCTCCGCAACGCACACCCAGCGACCGTGATCAGTAGCCGACATCGAAGTCGGTTCAGGTAGCACCAGCTACCGCAGCCTCCTGGCCACGGATCGCCCGAAGCGAAACCGTGGCCACAGTTCTTTTTCGGCCTCCAGCCACCGGCACCGGTTTCGCGGAAGACAACGAAACGACCGCTGCACGAGCTGAAGGAGCAAGACGTGTCCACCGCGACCGTTACTCGCGCGACATGCCGATCGACCCAGGCCTCGAGGCCGGCCCGCACCCGCGGTGTCGCGCTCGCGCTGCCCTGCCGAGTCGGTGACCCGGACCTGTGGTTCGCCGAAAGCCCCACCCAGCTGGAAGAGGCCAAGACACTGTGCGCTTCCTGCCCGATCCGCAAGGGCTGCCTCGCCGCCGCCCTGGATCGCGGTGAGCCCTGGGGCGTCTGGGGTGGCGAGATCTTCGAACAGGGCGTCGTGATCGCCCGCAAGCGGCCGCGCGGCCGCCCGCGGAAGGTCGCACTGGCGTGATCGGCGCCGGTTCGGGCCGAGCGCGGATCCGCCTCGGCCACTTCTGGGAACACGAACAAGCCCCGCATCCGATGTCGGATGCGGGGCTTGTCCCATATTCGGCGCCCGGCGGGGCGAAGGATCAACTGGCGCTGCGGTATTCGGCGTAGCCCGGCACCCAGTCGTGCATCAGCCTCATGAACGGCACCTCGGCGTCGAGCTGTGCGCAGATGCCGATCGAACCCATCAGCACCCGGAACACCATGATGTGTTGGGCCGGAAGTTGCAGTGACATACCGGTTTTCATCTCCGGGCTACTCACATCGGTGGCCCTGCCCGCCACGCGCTGCATCCACTCGCGGGTGAAGTGGAACGAATCCTCGCGGATGGGATCGGTGAACGGACGCAGATAGTCGGCGATCTCCGCATGCGTGACGGTGCGGCCGGGAATCACCCAGCCATTGCTGTACATCAGATCGGTCAGTTCCTCGAACCGATCCTCGACCGCCATCGCCACCATCTGGCCGAGTACCGGCGGGAACCCGTCGGGCAGCGGCGCGCAGGCGCCGAAATCCAGCACCGCCAACCGGCCGTCGTCGAGCATCATGAAATTGCCGGGATGTGGGTCGGCATGCAGCAGTCCGGCCAGGGCGGGGGAGGAGAAGTGGAATTCACCCATCAGCGTTGCCACGCGGTTGCGCAGCTCGACCGTGCCCGCCGGATCCTCCTGGCCTCGTTTGATGATTTTGGACACTGCGGTGCCATCGAGCCATTCGGTGACGATCACCTTCGGCGCCCCGGCCACCACCTTGGGCACCAGGAACCGCGGGTGGCCGTCGAAGGCCTTGGCGAAACGGCGCTGGTTGGCGGCCTCGGTGCGGTAATCGAGCTCTTCCTCGGTCCGTTCGGTGATCTCGGCGAGGATGGGTTTGACGTCGGCGCCGGGGACGACGGCGCCGATCATCCCGGCCATCCTGTTGAGAGTCTTGAGGTCCGCGCGCAGCGCCTCGTCGGCACCGGGGTATTGGACCTTCACCGCCACCGTGCGGCCGTCGGACCATTCGGCCTTGTGCACCTGTCCGATACTGGCCGAGGCGGTGGGCGCGTCGTCGAAGGAGCGAAAGCGCTTGCGCCACGCCGTGCCCAGCTGTTGATCCAGGACGCGGTGCACCGCGGCGGCAGGCAGCGGCGGGGCCGCGGCCTGCAGTTTGGTCAGCGCCTCGCGATAGTGCTCGCCGAACTCCTCGGGTACGGCGGCCTCCATCACCGACAGCGCCTGCCCGAATTTCATTGCGCCGCCCTTGAGCTCGCCGAGAACGGAGAAAATCTGCTCGGCGGCCTTCTGGTTCAACTCGGCATTGATCTCGCCCTTGTCGCCGCCGGCGAGTTTGCGGCCGAACCCCACAGCGGCCCGTCCCGCGATACCGAGTGGAATCTTCGCCAACTTGGCGTTGCGGGATGAGCTACGGCGCACGATCTCAGACACACCCCCATCATGGCTGACCCACCGTGTCGCGTGCCATGTGAATTGCGTGAACTCCACCCCCGGACCGAGACGTGTCATCGGTCACAGTGGGGCTGGTCTCAGTAATCATCGGTGCGCGCGAGCGCATGGGAAACGGCTCATCCGTGGTGGTCGGCGGGCCGCCGCCACAAGTTTTAGTGGCTTCGACTAAAAGTTGGCCCGGAGGTCTGGCCGGAGGTGTTTTAGTCGTATAGACTAAAACTATGACGACAACGCGAGAGGTCGCGGCGGCCATTCGGGAGGTGCGACGCGCGGAAGATCTGTTCGGCGCGGCGACAACGGATTCCGCCGCTCGCCGCACCGCGCATCGGACGTATCTGCGGCTGGCCGCCGCGCTGCATCCGGATCGGGTGCCCGCCGCCGAGGCCGAGCGGGCAACCGCGGCTTTCGTTCGCCTCGGCGAGTTGTACCGGAGCTGGCTGGCGGCCGGGCAGGCCTTCGAGGTGTGTGGTGTGCGGGGACGGTATCGCCTCGGCGCGATACATGCCCGGGGTTCCGTCGCGGATGTGTACCGCACCGATTCGGCCGCAGTGGTGAAGATCGCACGGCGCTCGGCCGCGAATTCGCTGCTGGCGAACGAGCGGAACGCGCTGACGGATATCGCCGCACTCACCGGGGAGCACGAGTGGCTGGCGCCGTACTTTCCGCGCCTGATCGACACCGTCGACCACACCGATACCGCCTCCGGCGAGGTTCGCGCGATCGATGTGCTCGACGCGCTGACCGAGGGGTTCGTGCCGTTGACCCAGGTCCGCGCCGCCTTTCCGCGAGGGCTCGATCCGCGCGACTACGCCTGGATGCACCGGCGGCTGCTGCGCTGCCTGGCCGGTGCCGCGACCGCGCACTGGGTGCACACCGCGGTCTCCGCGGAGAACGTGCTCATCCATCCGCGACTGCACGGGGTGGTGCTGGTGGGCTGGTCGTTCGCCACCCGGCCCGGGCGGGTGCCCGCCGCCACGCCGGCCTCGATCGACTATCCGCCCGAGATCGGCACCGGGGTCTGCCCGCGTACCGATGTGTATCTGGCCCACCGGCTGCTGCTCACCATGCTCGGCGCCCGCGCGCCCGCGCCGATGCGCGCCTTCGCCGAGGGATGTCTGCAATCGGCACCGAGGCTGCGGCCCGACGCCCGCACCCTGCTCGACGAATTCGACGACCTGCTCGACCGGCTGTACGGCCCCCGCCGCTTCCGGCCGTTCGAACTACCGAAAGGACAGTGATCACCATGGGATACGGACAGTGGGACGACAGCGCCTACAACGCCGCCCGCACCTTCCGCGCCGCCCGCGGACTCGACGACTTCGGCTATACCGCCGACATGCGGGCCAAGCCCTGTACGGAATGGGTCGCCCATCCGCTGCTCGACCCCTTCGGCGTCGGAGCGCGTGAGTCGCGCGACTCCGCCGAGCACGGGGCCTCGCTGCCGATCGCGGTGCTGTTCGACGTCACCGGGTCGATGGGGCGGGTCCCGCGCATCATGCAGGAGAAGCTGGCTACCCTGCACGGACTGCTGCAGCGCAAGGGGTACGCCGAGGATCCGCAGATTCTGTTCGGCGGGATCGGCGATGCCGACTGTGATCGGGTGCCGCTGCAGATCGGGCAGTTCGAATCCGACAATCGGATGGACGAACAGTTGCGGCTGATTCTGCTCGAAGGCGGCGGAGGCGGGCAGAAATCCGAAAGTTACGAGCTGGCAGCGTATTTCATGGCTCGGCACACGGCGACCGATGCGTGGGACAAGCGCGGACGCAAGGGGTATCTGTTCATCGTGGGCGACGAGCTGAACAAGCCGCGCCTCGCCGCCGGGCACGTGCGCCGGGTGATCGGCGACGATGTGCCCCGAGACATTTCGGTTCCCTCGATCTACCGCGAGCTGGCCGATCGGTGGCACGTGTATTACATCCTGCCGAATCAATCCCACTACTACACCGATCCGGAAATCCTCGAGCACTGGCGGGGAGTGCTCGGGGAGCGGGTCCTGCGCCTGGACGATCCGGCGGCGGTGTGCGAACTCATCGCCCTGACGATCGGCATCGGCGAGGACCGCGTGGATCTGGGTGCCGGGCTGGCCGATCTGCGCGATATCGGGTCCGCCGACGCCGCCGACGTCGTCGGTAACGCACTGGCCCCGATCGGTACTCCCGTCGGTCCTCGCACCGCGGGCGCGCTGCCGGCGGCGACCCCGGGCGACGACGACGTCCGGTTCTGACCGCGAATCCGATCCGAAAAGCGAAGGGAAATCACCATGTTCGGCGACCGGCATGTGATCGTGGTCGATCTGGGATTCGGCGACGCCGGGAAGGGCGCCACCGTGGATTGGCTGTGCTCGCCACAGGCCGGCTCGGACGTCGCGGCCGTCGTGCGCTTCAACGGTGGCGCGCAGGCCGCGCACACCGTGATCGCCGACGGCCGGCGACACACCTTCCGGCAGTTCGGATCGGGCACGCTGTCGGGCGTACCGACAGTTCTGTCGCGGCACGTGCTCGTGGATCCGATCGCCCTGGCCGCCGAGGCCGAAGCGCTGACCGCACTGGGCCTCGCCGATCCGCTGGGCTCGATCTTCGTCGACGAGCGGGCGCTGCTGACCACTCCGATCCACGGAGCCGCCAACCGCTGCCGCGAGGATGCGCGGGGTGCCGCCCGGCACGGTTCCTGCGGGATGGGCATCGGGGAGACCGTGCGCTACGCCCTCGACCACGATGCGCCCCTGGTCCGGGACTGTCGCACTCCGGATATCCTGCGCCGCAAACTGATCGCGCTGGAGCGGCACTTCGCACCGCTGCTGGCGAGCGGGCGGCACGGCCACGAACCGATCGACGCCCTGATCGAGGCCTATACGGAATTCGCGCGGTCGGTGGCGCTGGTGCCGGGTGAGCAACTCGCGGTATTCGCCGCCGCGGGCCGGCTGATCTTCGAGGGCGCCCAGGGCGTGCTGCTCGACGAGTGGCGGGGCCTGCATCCCTACACCACCTGGTCGACGGTGGAGCCCCGCCATGCCCGCGCCATGCTGGCGCGCATCGGGCAACCGGGCACCGTACTTGGAGTGACACGTGCGTACCAGACTCGCCACGGCGCGGGCCCCTTTCCGACCGAGGATGCGGCATTGTCGATCCCTGAGCCGTACAACGCCACCGGCCCATATCAGGGCGTCTTCCGCGTCGGGCATCTGGATCCGATCCTGCTACGCTATGCCGTGGAGGCGTGCGGGGGAATCGACGCGCTCGCCGTCAACCATCTGGATCTGGTGGCGGCCCGCGACGATATGCGCACCGCCGCAGGGTATTTCGCCCCGGACGGATATCGGGATCGGCTCGATTGCGGTCCCTGGCGGGATCTGGACCATCAGCGGTGGTTGACCGGCCTCGTCGCGCACAGCACTCCGGATCTCGTACCGCTGCCGGCGGATGTTCCGGAATTCCTGGAACGCCGGCTGGGCGCGCCCGTGGTGCTGACCGGGCACGGGCCCGATCGTGCCGATCGCGTGGCCCGGGTCGCGGCTGCGGCATGATGGTTCGCCGTGGAGCAGCAATCCGCCGTATCGCTCGATGTCGTCGCGCTTCGGTTCGGCGACGACGACACGACCGTGACCTTCGCAGTGGCGCCCCGGCAGTGGGATCCGTTCGCGGGCGAGCTCGCCCTGCCGGGTGTGCTGCTCGGCCGCGGTGAGCGGCTCGCGACGGCGGCGCGCCGCGCGGTACACAGCAAACTGGGTGTGCCCGACGATGCGATCCTCGCCGTCGGGCAGCTGGTCACGTTCGACGAGCCGAATCGCGATCCACGCGGTCCGACGCTCTCGATCGCGATGTGGGCGGTTCTCGGTCACGCCGCAGCAGCTGCGGGTGCCGAGCAATCGAGAACTGATGATTCGGCCGGTTTCGAGCAATCGAACGGCTGGGAGTCCGCCATCGCCGAGCAGCCCGGGCCGGATGCTTCTGCTGGTGCTCAGCAGATGAGCGGCGATGTCTCCGGCGGTGCCGACGGACCGGACAATGGTGAAACCGGCAGCATCGCACCCTTTCTCGGTGTGCGATGGGTTCCGTTCGACGACGTTCCGCCGCTGGCCTTCGACCACAACATGATCGTCGAGGTCGCCCGGGTACGACTCGCCGACATGCTGTGGAAAGACCTCGCGTTCACCCGCCCGCTGATCGGCGAGCAGTTTCCCGCAACGCGCGCGGTCGCCCTCGCGACCGCGTTGTCGGGCACTCGTCCCGACCCGGGCAACCTCAACCGCACCCTGGCCGCGATCCCCGGGCTCACCCGCACCGGGGAACGGATGCGAATTAAGGCCACCGGACGCCCCGCGGCAGTCTGGTCTTTCACCGACTCGGCCTTCGACGAGCGCTGAGCCGACGACACCAACCCACCTCGCGGACGAGGCGACAACGGCCCGGCCCTCGTGCGCAACATCGGCGGTATCACTGAGGCGAGACTCTGTCACCGCCCGGGCCACCTTCGTCGCGCTCATACCTGTCCTCCGGCGACGGAGACCGTGCGAGCGCCGTCCGGCGCTCCTGCCCCCGTGGCTGCGATTCGGCGGCAGGCGCAGTCGGCGTGTGGTGTCCAGCGACGCCGGGCGATGCGCCTGGTGTGCGGATCCAATTCCAGTGTGGTGTCCAGGGTTCGGGGCGGGTCGTCGGCGGCGCCCTCGATGATCGATTCGATTTCGCGCAATGTCAGGGCGGCGGTGGCGGCAATGGTGGCGGGGGAGGCGTAGCCGGTCCGGCCGAGCAGCTGCGCCGCCAGATGCGGCCATTCGGCGTCGAATTCGGTGCGGGTCAGATCGGCGCAGCGCAGACAGCTGGTGCCGCCGGGTAGTACCAGCGGCCCGATCACACCGTGCCCGTCGCGGATGCGGACCTGCAGGTGCGGGATTCGGCGCACCAGCAGCATGCTGACCAGCTCCGGCACCGGGACCAGCGCGTCGGTGAGAATCACCAGATCGGAGGTCGGCAGCGAATCCGATGTGCCGCTGCGATATTCGCTCGACCGCGTCGGCGTGATGCCCAGTTGCCGGATACCGCTGTGCAGCGCATCCGCCAGGGGCCCGCGGCCGTGCACATGCACCGTTCGCACGCGAGTGCGGCGGGCCTGCGGCCGGATCAGCAGTCCGGCCGCGTCGATATCTCGTAGTAGTTCCAGGGCCACGCCACCGAGGCCGAGTTGCCCGGCCTCCCACAGGAGCTGGGGATGGCTGTGCAGACCGTCGAGCAGCCGGACGAACGCGACGACCGCATCGGTGTCGACGGCGGGCGGGTGCAGGAGTACCGCGCGTTCGGGATCCCATCCCAATTGCACCGCTCCCGAGGGCCGGCGCAGAACCGCCACCCGCGGATGCAACATCGGTCCACGTGCGTGTGACAACGTCATGGGCTCAGTATTGTCGGCGGGCCGAGGCACGGCCGCGGGAAAACTGCTGGTTATCCACAGGTTCGGCGTTGTCCACAGGGCGCTTCGGGTGATGTCGCGGCGTGAGTGTGAACGCACCGTTTCACAAATCCGGCCGACGACTCGCCGTGAATTTTCCAGACCGGCGCGGAGAATGCTAACGCCCGGCCACCGGCGGCCGACAATCGGGTCGATTCGGGTCGGTTAAAGGAGCAATATGGTCAGCGCATCCCTCGGCGTGCCACCGGTGGCGTCGCTGCACGGCGAACATCGGTTTCGAACCCGCGGCGATGGGCCGATCGCCGCGGACGCGATTCGCGAGTACGCCCGGGCGATAGGCGCCACCGACCCCATCCACCGCGACGAACGTGCCGCCGCCGCGCGCGGATTCGATGCCCTGGTAGCCCCGCCGACCTTCGCCACCACGGTGTGGATGCGCGCCGAGGAACGCACGCTGGACGCACTCGTGCCGGGTTTTCACGGCGGGTGTGTCGTGCACGCCGACCGCACGCTGGAAATCGTGCGCCCGCTGCTGGCCGGCGACCGCATCAGCTGCGAAATCGGATTCGAATCCTTCCGCCACTACCGCGACTACGACGTGGTCTCGGTGACCACCCTGTTGCGCGACGACGACGGTCAGGTCGTGACCAGCGGCTCCTCCACCCTGCTGGTGCACACCCAGCCCGGAACCTGTGCGCGATCCGGTGCGCCCCAACGGCCGCACGATCTCGAACCGGTCCCGGCGCAGCGGCGTCTGCGCACGCCGCAACGGGACCGGATCCAACCGTCGCTACCGCGTCCGATCGTCGACCTCGGCCCGCTGGCGGTCGGCGCGGATCTGCCCGCCGATACCGTCACGGTCGCGGCCGACGATGTGGTGCGCCACGCCGGCGTCGTGGATCCGCACCGGTCCGGCACCACGACGGGGGCGGTGCCGGGCATGCTGACGCTCGGGCTGGTCGCCGGCTATCTCGGCCGCTGGCTCGGCGATCCGACCGCACTGACGAAACTGCGGGTGCAGTACGCGCCCAAGATGCACTATCTGCCCGTCGACTCCGACGCTCCGGCGTCGATACTGTTCGGCGGTCAGGTCGGCTGGCTCAGTTCACGTCGCCGCATGGTGACCGTCGTGGTCGACGCATTGTCCAAGGGGCGCAAGCTGTTCGGCTACGCGACCGCCGAAGCGCGACTGGGCTGAACCGCGCCGCCCGGACTGCGCCGAAGACGGTCAGCGATCCTCGTTGTCGCCGCGCTCGTCGTCGGCGTCGGACGGATTCGCGCCCGAAGCGGAATCGCCCTGGGCGGCAGTGCCTTCCGTGTCCTTGCCGCCGTCCGCGTCCTTGTTCGGCCGCTCCTGTTGCGCCGCAGCGCCTTCGCGGCGTTCACGCGCCTCGGTCTCGGCCAGCTGCGCCAGCGGATCGTCGAAAACGTTGGCGCCACCCCCGATCACACCGTCGATGAAACCGCTCGGCTTGTCGAGATCCTCGGAACTGGGCAGCAGATCCGGATGCGCCCACACCGCGTCGCGCGCCGACATCCCCGCGTCGGTGGTCAGCCGCTGCCACAGCGTGGCGGCCTCCCGCAGCTTGCGCGGACGCAGCTCCAAGCCGACCAGGGTGGCGAAGGTCTGCTCGGCCGGACCCCCGGTGGCGCGGCGGCGCCGCAGCGTCTCGGCCAGCGCGCCCGCACCGGGCAGCCGGTCGCCGACGGCCTCGGCCACCACGACCTGAACCCAGCCCTCGATCAGCGCCAGCAGTGTTTCCAGCCGCTCCAGCGCGGCCTTCTGCTCGGGGGTGGTCTGCGGTTCGAAGGTGCCCTGCGACAGCAGTTCCTCGAGTTTCGACGGATCGGTCAGCGACATCGGATCGATGTTCTGCGCGGCCTCCTCGATCGCGGAGAAGTCCATCCGGATGCCACGCGCGTAATCCTCGACCGCGCCCAGCACCTGCTGCCGCAGCCACGGCACGTGGGCGAACAATCGCTGGTGGGCGGCCTCGCGGGCGGCCAGATAAACCAGGATCTCGCTTTCGGGAAGCTCCAGGCCCTTGCTGAATTCGCTGATCGCGCTGGGCAGCAGCGCCGCGGTTCCGGCCGGACCCAGCGGCAGCCCGATATCGGTGGAGGTCAGGACCTCCTGGGCGAGCTGTCCCAGCGCCTGCCCCAGCTGCGAGCCGAAGGCTAGACCGCCCATCTGCCCGAGCATGCCGAGCATCGGCCCGGCGAACTGCTTGGCCTCCTCCGGCAGTGTCGAACTCCACATACCCGAGACCTGCTCGGCGACCGGATCGCACAGCCGCTTCCAGGTCGGCAGTGTCTGCTCGATCCAATCGTTGGGCGACCACGCGACCGTCTTGGTGGCCCCGGCGGGCAGCGTCGTCGCCGCGTCCAACCACAGCTCGGCCAGATGCGCGGCATCGCTGACTGCGCGCTGCGCACCGTCGGAGATCGGCGCGACCGTCGAACCCAACTGCTGGCGAGCCAGCCGCTTGGCGACGTCGTAGTTGACCGGGCTCGCCTGGCCGCCCGGCTGGCTCATGGTGGAGAACATCTGCCCGAGCGAGGTCAGCATCTGCCCGAAGGCGGCGGGATCGAATCCGGCCGCGCCCGAAGACCCCATACCGAAGGCGAAGGGGTTGTTCGCTCCGGAACCGGCCTGATCGTCACGCTTGTCACGGTCGGGATCGTCGTCGCGGTTCGAGAATCCGAAGGGCACGTCGCTCATGCCCCCAAGGCTACGCGGATGGTGATCGTGGAGCCGCTACTGTGGGCCGGGTGAATCGTCGGATCATCACCTTGATAGCGGCTCTGGTGCCCGTGCTCGTCCTCGGTGTGGTGGGCAGTGCGGTGACGGTGCCGTTCGTCGCTCTCGGCCCTGGTCCCACCTTCAATACCCTCGGTGAGGTGGAGGGCAAGCAGGTCGTGGCGGTGCAGGGTGCCGCGGTGGATCCGACCTCGGGACACCTGAACATGACGACGGTGTCCGTTCGCGACGGGCTGAATATATTCGAGGCGATGGGCTTGTGGGTGGACGGCCGCTACGGCTTGGTGCCGCGCGCCGAGGTCTACCCGCCCGGCGTTCCTCGCGACCAGGTGGACAAGTCCAACCAGGCCGATTTCAAGGAGTCCGAGGACAACGCCGAACTGGCCGCGCTGAACTTCCTGAAGTACCCGACCAAGGTCCAGGTGCGCGTGGTGGCCGACGACGGCCCGGCCAAAGCGGTGCTGCAGAAGGGTGACGAACTGGTGAGCGTGAACGGGAAACCGATCACGACCTCCAAGGACGTGATCGACGCGGTGCAGGGCGCCGCCCCGGGCACGACGATCCCGATGGTGATCCGCCGCGGCGGCGTGGAACAGACGGTCGAGGTGAAACTCGGTGCGCGCCCGGACGATTCGAACAAGGCCTACCTCGGCGTCACCCCGCAGGAGGTGCCTGCCGGTCCGCTGCAGGTCGATTTCAACCTCGCCGATATCGGTGGCCCCTCGGCCGGTCTGATGTTCAGCCTGGCCCTGGTCGACAAGCTCAGCCCCGGCGAGCTCAACGGCGGACGCTTCGTCGCCGGTACCGGAACCATCGATCCGCAGGGCAAGGTCGGCCCCATCGGCGGTATCCAGTACAAGATGATCGCGGCCCGTGACGCCGGTGCGGAGACGTTCCTGGTCCCCGCCGACAACTGCAACGAGGCTCGCCAGCGCACCCCGGACGGCCTGAAACTGGTGAAGGTCGACACGTTGTCCACCGCGGTGCAGTCGCTCGACGACATCAACGCCGGACGTCCCGCCCCCAGTTGCGGTTAGTCCGGCTCGTTCTCGAGCGTGTGGCGCAGCGCGTCGATCAGGTTGGGGGCCAGATTCGGCGCGGTGCGCAGATCCAGATCGGGGAACGCCTCGTCCTCTTCGGGGCGTAACTGCAACAGGCACAACGCGACTCCGTCGCGCAGCACACCGGCGTAGAGCCGGGCGTCGCGGCGCTCGGGATGAGTCTGCGCGGCGTCGCGACCGGCGCGGTCGGCGGCGTCGCGGTCGGCCAGCAGCGGTGCGATGGCCTCGTCGAGCGTGTGTTCGGCGTTCGGCGGCAGCACCACGATCTGCTGGACCAGCACCACCCCCTCGACGGCGGGCGGCCAGCTGGTGGTGGCGAGGAATTCGTCGAGGGCCATCGGATCGCCGCTCAGATCGTCGGGAAGCGGTTCCTGGGCAATGGGAGTCAAGGCGGCCCCGTCGTCGAGCTGATCCTCGAGCGTCGGCTCGGCGGCCACCAGGTCGGCGGTCGGTACCAGCGCGAACAACTGCGGCGGCTGATCCCAGCCCTCGGCGTCGGCGAACTCGGCCACGTCCCGGATACAGCGGTACAGGGCGGAGGAGGGATTGTCCACAGTCACGGCCGACACTGTACGTCCACCACGAGCGCCCGCGTCCCCGCCACGGCATACCGGAGCCATCGCGATCCAAGCCGTCCCGTTTTACGTAGAGTGGGGCGCGAGAGACGGTCCGCAGGGACCGGACGCATCATCGGACTGCGGTGTATCGGCCGACAATCGCTTCGGTACGCCGCCGGACCTGGGAGAGTGGCATCGTGGGCATGCGCCCCCCGACAGGCTTACCTTCGCTGTCTCGACGCAGCCGGATATTGCTGATCACCGCGCTCGTGATTGCGGCGTTGCTGCTGGTCGGCCCGCGGTTGACCGACGCGTACACCAACTGGTTGTGGTTCGGCGAGGTCGGCTTCCGCCAAGTGTTCACCACGGTGCTCGTCACCCGGCTGCTGTTGTTCCTCATCGTCGCGGTCGTGGTCGGGGCACTGGTCTGGCTGGCGCTGCTGGCCGCCTATCGCACCCGCCCGGTCTTCGTCCCGGTGTCCGGTCCCAGCGATCCGATCGCGCGCTACCGCACCACCGTGATGGGCCGGTTGCGACTGTTCGGCATCGGCATCCCGGTACTGGTCGGCCTGCTGTCGGGTCTGGTCGCCCAGTCGAGCTGGGTCACGGTGCAGCTGTTCCTGCACGGCGGCTCGTTCGGGATCAAGGATCCGCAGTTCCACATCGACGTCGGTTTCTACGCCTTCGATCTGCCGTTCTACAAGCTGCTGCTGAACTGGCTGTTCGTGGCCGTGGTGATCGCGTTCTTCGCGAATCTCGTCACGCACTACATCTTCGGCGGGCTGCGGCTGTCCGGTCGTGAGGGCACACTGACCCGCCCGGCCCGCATCCAGCTCGCGCTGATCGCGGGCACGTTCGTGGTGCTGAAGGCGGTCGCCTACTGGTTCGACCGGTACTCGCTGCTGTCGAGCACCCGCAAGGAGCCCACCTTCACCGGTGGTTCCTACACCGATATCAACGCGGTGCTGCCGGCCAAGCTGATCCTGATGTCGATCGCGATCATCTGCGCCGTCGCGTTCTTCGCCGGGGTGGTGCTGCGCGATCTGCGCGTGCCCGCGATGGCGGCCGCCCTGCTGTTGCTGTCGTCGATCCTGGTCGGCGCGGTGTGGCCGTTGGTGGTCGAGCAGTTCGAGGTGCGCCCGAACGCCGCCACCAAGGAAGCGACCTATATCGAACGCAACATCACGGCGACCCGGCAGGCCTACGGGCTCACCGACGACAAGGTCTCCTACGTCGACTACAAGGGTTCGCAGACCAAGGATCCGGGATCGATTCCGGCCGATCAGCAGACCATCGGCAATATCCGGCTGCTGGATCCGAATCTGCTGACCCAGACGTTCATCCAGCGCCAGCAGCTGCAGAACTTCTACGGCTTCCCGGACCCGCTGGACATCGACCGCTACACCATCAACGGCGAGAAGCAGGACTACATCGTCGCCGCCCGCGAACTGGTGCCGCAGAACCTGTCCGGTAACCAGACCGACTGGATCAACAAGCACACCGTCTACACCCACGGCGACGGCTTCGTCGCGTCCCCGGCCAACCGGGTGAACGTGGCCCCGCCGAAGGAAACTCAGCAGGCCGCCACCGGCGCCGGCACCAGCAGCTCCAGCGGCGGGTACGGATATCCGGTCTTCAACGTCGGCGACAAGTCGACGGTGAGCGATCTGTTCACGCCCAAGGACAAGCAGGCCATCCCGGTCGATCAGCCGCGCATCTACTACGGCGAGATGATCTCCAAATCCGATGCCGACTACGCCATCGTGGGCGGGAACAACCAGCCGCCGCGCGAATACGACACCGGCACCGATCAGTACACCTACACCGGCAAGGGCGGTGTCCCGATCGGCAACTGGTTCAACCGGCTCGCCTTCGCCGCCAAGTACGCCGAACGCAACATCCTGTTCTCCGGCGCCATCGGCTCGGATTCGAAGATCATCTACAACCGCGATCCGCGCAGCCGCGTGCAGCAGGTGGCACCGTGGCTGACCACCGACGGTGACATGTATCCGGCGGTGGTGAACGGGCGCATCCTCTGGATCGTCGACGCCTACACCACGCTGGACAACTTCCCCTATGCGCAACGCACCTCGCTGGAAGGCGTGGTCGAGGACAGCATCGACCAGAACACCGGTCGCACGCTGCCGCGCAAGGAAGTCAGCTACATCCGCAACTCCGTCAAGGCCACGGTCGACGCCTACGACGGCACGGTCAACCTCTACGACGTGGATCCCACCGATCCGGTGCTCAACGCCTGGCGCGGGGTGTTCCCGAACTCGGTGAAGCCGCAGAGCGAGATCTCGCCGGAGCTGGCCGCGCACTTCCGGTATCCGGAGGATCTGTTCAAGGTGCAGCGCGAGATGCTGGCGCGCTACCACGTGAACGATCCGCGCGAGTTCTTCACCAACAACGCGTTCTGGTCGGTCCCCAACGATCCGACCTCCGACACCCCGACCAACGCCCATCAGCCGCCGTACTACGTGCTCATCGGCGATCCGAAAACCGGTCGGCCGCAGTTCAATCTGACCAGTGCGATGGTCGGCTTCAAACGCCAGTTCCTCGCGGCCTACATCCAGGTGGCGTCGGATCCGGAGAACTACGGCAAGTTCACGGTGCTCAAGCTGCCGACGGATTCGCAGACACCCGGCCCGCAACAGGTCCAGACGTCGATGACCACCGATGCCCGGGTCTCGAACGACCGGACATTGCTGACCGGTGGTAACACCAACAAGATCAAATACGGGAATCTGCTCACCCTGCCCATCGGCGAGGGCGGCATCCTCTACGTCGAACCCTGGTATCTGGAGCGCAACAGCGGGCCGACCACGGCGTCGTTCCCACAGCTGGTGAAGGTCCTGGCCTCCTACGGCGACAAGGTGGGCTATCAGTCCACGCTGGGCGATGCCCTCAACGACGTCCAGGACGGATTGGGCGCCGCGACGACCCAGCAGCCCGGGCAGGCGGCGATCAACCCGCCCGGCCAGCAGGGCAGTACCTCACCACCGCCGTCGAACCAGAACACTCCGCCGCCTTCCTCGACGGCGCCGCCGCCGACGACCGGGTCGGCGGGCAAGGATGCTGCGGTCAAGGAGCTCAACGACGCCCTGAAGGGAGTCGAGGACGCGCAGAAGTCCGGTGATCTCGGGCAGTTGGGCAAGGCGCTGGAAGGCCTGCAGAAGGCCATCGACGCCTACAACAAGGCCGGCGGTTAGCGGCTGGCCGGTGATCGACGACGACGGCGCCCCGGATCATCCGGGGCGCCGTTCGTGTAGGGCCTGCACAACGACATTCGTCCCACAACGACATTCGTCCCACAACGACTTTCGGCGCTGCCATCACGAGGATGGCAGCGCCGAATGTGTTCGGGTCGCAGCGTGCGCGGAACTACCGCGCCGCGGCTCAGCGGCCCAGGGAGTCGATCAGACCGCTGTTCTGCTCGAGGATCTGCTGGAACTGGTGACCCACACCGAACCGCTGCGCGGCCTGCTGGCCGGCGTCGGTGGCCTTGTTGATCAGGTCCTGGCGATCGTTCGGCAGCTGCACCGGAGCGGCCGGCTCGGGCTGCGGGGCCGGGGCCGGCTGGGCCTCCTCGGCGGGCGCGTAGCGCAGGTACTGGCCGCACACCGGCCAGGCGCCGGGGCCCTGGGTCTGCAGCACGTTCTCCGCGACGCGGATCTGTTCGTCCTTGCTCGCGTTCTGCGGCGAGCCGTTGCCGCCGTTGGCGCTCCAGGTGGACTGCGTGAACTGCAGACCGCCGTAGTAGCCGTTGCCGGTGTTGATATTCCAGTTGCCGCCGCTCTCGCACTGCGCGACACCGTCCCAGTCGTGGGCGGGCGCAGCCGAAGCAGTGGTGGAAGCTGCGAACGGGACGGCAACAAGGGCGCCGGCGACGGCGGCGAAGCCGAGGGCGCGACTGCTGATCTTCCGGTTCTTGTTCATGGTGGTGTCCCTCCCTGCGCCCGCCGGCCCGGCGATGTTCCGCCGCGTCCCTGCCCCCAGGAGGTCGGGGATCCCCGAACCGCGGGGCAGGGTTGCCGGTGTGCAGCGGTTCGGGTCTGGATGCCCATCACGGGTTCGATCCGGGCCGCACTCGACCATAACGAACAGATCTCGGCAGATCACGTCTTGATAACAGAGACAATTGCATGAAGCGAATAACCGGATTCGAGCGTCGATGCAGGTTGGCTATGCAGTGTTCGAGCATTCCGGTCGTTCGTTATGTGGTCGTTATGTGCGGTGAATCACGTGAAAATAGTGGTCTGGGTCACGTTTTTCTGGCCCGCTTTTTGGAAACGCGCGCGTTTCCCAAGCGAGTTCTCCCCATTCGAGGTGTTGCGAGGCTTCTGTATCGAGTCGCCGGTTCGTCCGATTCGGGCTTCGTGTGTGAGATTTGGGTGGTCGGTGGCGATGCGATCTGCGAGCGTGGCCGGACGGTATTTCGCGGGCGGGAAGCTGTGGCGGCCGATGGTCGAGATCGCGTCGATTGCTCGTCGAAACTGGTCCTGACCACCGGATTTGCTACGTCTGTCGACTCGTGTGTAATGTTGTGTTCACCGACGCGGGGTGGAGCAGCTCGGTAGCTCGCTGGGCTCATAACCCAGAGGTCGCAGGTTCAAATCCTGTCCCCGCTACTAGTGAAGAGGTCCCGGAACCAGAAGGTTCCGGGACCTTTTTCGTTTCCATCGGGGTCTGTTTTCCTGCCGGGGTGTTCCTGCTGGGGCTTTGTGTGTTCTCGCTGTGGCCCTGTGTGACCTCACAGCGACTCGGCGCGGACCGGTGGCGGCGCGTCGACGGTTCACGGCGCGCGAGGCGCCGGGGCGTTGTCGCTCCGACACGGCGAACCCGCAGGCAGTGCGCGGTTTTCGGCCTCGATACCGATCGCAGGGCAGCGGCGCACATCACACTATTCCCACTGCTGGTAAGACCAGGAACGGCCAAATACTGTTCAGTAACTATGAGTCCTGTGCTGTTGTACGAACCCCGAAAGGGATCCTTGTGATAGATCACGGCGCCGTCGCGTAGATGCGGCGTACGCATCCCGCTCGGGCACTACCTCTTCTCCGCGCGCCTCGACACTCCGGCCTACCTTCCGGCGCTCCCGTTTTCGGTTGCGCGCGGATCGGTTGCCGTACGGAATCCGTCATATCGGAGCGGACGGCCTCGTCTGCTCCGAGGCGAATCCGGCTACGTGTGGATGACGCTCATATATCGTTCGGGACTCTTCGCTGGGCCGTGAACGCGTCGAAAAACGTTGTATAGAAGCAGAATTCGTACCCTCCCGGGCAATGGTGAGGGCGTTCGCGAGTTCGCGCGTTCATCGAGGAAGGAATTTCAGAGGTGACCGGATCGGCAAATGCCGTCGCTATCGTCGGTATGTCCTGCAGAATGCCGGGGGCGGCCGATCTCGACGGTTATTGGCAGCTGCTCAGAGACGGGCGCGCCGCGATCGGCGCGGCGCCGGCCGGGCGGGAGAACATCACCGAGCGCGCCGGTTTCCTGAGTACCGCAGGAGATTTCGACGCGGACTTCTTCGGGATCTCGCCCAACGAAGCGCGGGCGATCGATCCACAGCAACTGCTGGCACTGGAACTGGGCTGGGAGGCGCTCGAGGACGCCGGCCTGACCGCCGCGCCGAGCGACGGCCGGCGGCACGGCGTGTTCTTGGGTTGTACCGGGAGCGATTTCGCCGAACTCCTCGCTTCGCAGGGTGGCCCGGGCGTCGGCCGCCACTCGCTGTGGGGAGTCGGGCGCGGCATCATCGCCAACCGCGTCTCGAACTACTTCGGTTTCGGCGGCCCGAGCGTCCTGGTCGACAGCGCCCAGGCGTCGTCGCTGGTCGCGGTGCATCTGGCCTGCGAGAGCCTGCGCAGCGGGGAAAGTGAGCTGGCGCTGGCCGGCGGTCTGAATCTGATTCTGTCGCCGACCAGCAGCGAGCGGATCGAGCAGTTCGGCGCACAGTCGGCACTCGGCGCCTGCTACACCTTCGACGCGCGGGCCGATGGCTTCGTCCGGGGTGAGGGCGGCGCCATGGTGGTGCTGAAACCGCTGGACCGCGCCATCGCCGACGGCGACCGGATCCATGCCGTGATCCGCGGCAGTGCGGTCGCGACCGGTAACGAGCGTCGCGTGCTGAGCGCGCCCAGCCGTGACGCGCAAGCGGCGGCGATCCGCGCGGCGCTGACCGCGGCGGGTGTCGACGCGCCGTCGGTGCAGTACGTCGAACTGCACGGCACGGGAACACCGGCCGGTGATCCTGTGGAGGCGGCCGCGCTCGGTGACACCTACGGCCCGGATCGCGACACCCCGCTGGCCGTCGGCTCGGTCAAGACCAATATCGGTCACCTGGAGGGCGCTTCGGGTATCGCGGGCCTGGTCAAGACCGTGCTCTGCCTATCCCGCCGGGAACTGGTCGCCAGCCTGAACTTCGAGACGCCGAATCCGCGAATTCCTCTCGGCGACTTGGCTTTACGCGTCGTCACCGATACCGAGAACTGGCCCGCGGCCGCAGTGCGCCGGGCCGGGGTGTCGTCGTTCGGCATGGGCGGCTCGAATGCCCACGTGATCGTGGAGGAGGCGCCCGGACCCGGCCCGGCCACGGCGGACGACGACACCGGCGCGGTGGCGTGGGTGGTCTCGGCTCGGAGCGAGGGCGGCGTCCGGGCACAGGCGGCCCGGCTGCGGGAATGGCTGCTGCGCCATCCGGAGCCGACCGCGGCCGACGTGGGTTTCTCCCTGCTGACCACGCGCGCCCGAATGGAATGGCGCGGCAGCGTCGTCGGCCGGGACCGTGACGACCTGCTGGCGGGCTTGGCGGCCCTGGCCGACCCGGCCGCGCCCGCGGTGGCGATCGAACCCCCTGTCGGGCGGGCCGCGCCACGGCGGATCGCCTTCGTCTTCCCAGGACAGGGAAGCCAATGGGAGGGTATGGCGCTGGGCCTGCTGGACGCGGGCGGCGCGTTCGCGGAGTCGATCGCCGAATGCGACGCGGCGTTGGCGCCCTACGTGGACTGGTCGCTGACGGCCGTGCTGCGTGGTGCGCACGACGCGCCCCCACTGGACCGGGTGGACGTGGTGCAACCCGTGCTGTTCGCGGTGATGGTCTCGCTGGCGCGGATGTGGCGCGCGGCCGGTGTGGAACCGGATGTGGTGATCGGTCATTCGCAGGGTGAGATCGCGGCCGCGCACATCGCCGGTGGGCTGTCGCTGTCCGACGCCGCGCGGGTGGTGGCGCTGCGGTCGCGGGCGGTGGCCGAGGAACTGGCCGGGCAGGGCGCGATGGCCTCGATCGGGCTCGGCGCGGACGCGCTGCGCGAACGCCTGGCCGCGTACGGCGATCGGCTGTCGATGGCCGCGGTGAACGGGCCCGCCCAGAGTGTCATCGCCGGTGACGTCGAGGCGGTCGCGGAGTTCGTCGCCGCCTGTGCGGGGGACGGAGTGTGGGCCCGCCGGATTCCGGTGGACTACGCATCACATTCGAAGGCGGTCGAGCGGGTCCGCGCGCGGCTGCTCACGGAACTCGCGCCCATCCGCCCGCGCACCGGGGCGGTGCCGATGTTCTCCACGGTGACCGCCGATCGGGTGGATACCGCGGAACTGGATGCCGACTACTGGTACCGGTCCCTGCGGGAGCCGGTTCGATTCGCCGATGCCGTCACCGCGCTCATCGCCGACGGTGTCGACGGTTTCGTCGAGACGAGTCCGCATCCGGTGCTGACCATGGGTGTGGGGGTGACCGCCGAAGCGGCCGGTGCGGGCGCGGAGGTAGCGGTCGTCGGGTCGTTGCGCCGCGGCGAGGGCGGGCCGGAACGGTTCCTGGCCTCGCTGGCCCAGGCATTCTGCGCCGGAATGCCCGTGGCGCCGCGAGCGCTGGTGCCGGGGGGATCGCGAGTCGACTTGCCGCCGTACGCGTTTCAGCGTCGCACGGTCGCGTCCGGTACGCCGGTCGCCCGCGCCGCGACCGCCGGACGGATTCCGGAGGCCGAGGCCGACGGTGACGAACAGACGGCGGCCTGGGATGACACACCGCTGGCGCGGCGACTGCGGGACGTTCCCGAATATCAGTACGACACCCTCGTTCTCGACATCGTTCGCGAGCAGGCCGCGGCCGTCCTCGGTCACGAGTCGGCCGAGGCGATCCACCCCACGTTGCCGTTCACCGAGTTCGGCTTCGACTCCGTCAGCGGCGTGCAACTGCAGAATCGGTTGACGCGGGCCACCGGAATTCCCCTGCCGGCGTCGCTCGTCTTCGACCATCCGACCGCGACCGCGGTCGCCACACTGCTGCGGGAACGGATCACCGGCGTCGAGCGCGGGCACCGGCGGGCGGCGCGGCGCGGTACCGCGGACGAACCGATCGCGATCGTCGGCATGAGCGCCCGTTTCCCCGGCGGGGTGCGATCCGCGCAGGACCTGTGGGATCTGGTGGCCGCGGGCCGGGATGCGATCGGCGAATTCCCCACCGATCGCGGATGGGACCTGGACCGGCTCTTCGATCCGGATCCGGGAAAACCCGGTACGGTCTACACCCGCCACGGTGGATTCCTCAGTGGCGCAGCCGATTTCGATCCGGCGTTCTTCGGGATCAGCCCGCGGGAAGCGCTGGCGATGGATCCGCAACAGCGCCTGCTGCTCGAAACATCGTGGGAAGCCCTGGAGGACGCGGGTATCGACCCGACCTCGCTGCGCGGCAGCGATACCGGTGTGTTCGTCGGCGCCTGCTCGTCGGGCTATGCCGGACGGGTGACCGGCGACCTGGAGGGTTTCCGGCTGACCGGCACGTCGCACAGTGTCATCTCCGGCCGCGTCGCCTACGTGTTCGGCCTGGAAGGTCCGGCGGTGACGGTCGATACCGCGTGCTCGTCGTCGCTGGTGGCGTTGCACCTGGCCTGTCAGGCGCTGCGTCAGGGCGACAGTTCGCTGGTGCTCGCCGGTGGTGTCACCGTCGCGGCCAGTCCCTACCTGTACGTCGACTTCTCGCGGCAGCGCGGTCTCGCACCGGACGGCCGATGCAAGGCGTTCTCCGCCGCCGCCGACGGTGTGGCCTGGTCGGAGGGTTCCGGCGTGCTGGTGCTGGAACGACTGTCGGACGCACAGCGGCTGGGCCACGACATCGTGGCCGTCGTCCGCGGCAGTGCGGTGAACCAGGACGGTGCGAGCAACGGTCTGACCGCCCCGAACGGTCCGTCGCAGGAACGGGTGATCGCGCAGGCCCTTGCCAATGCGGGAATATCGGCCGGCGACGTCGACGCCGTCGAGGCGCACGGCACCGGCACCACGCTGGGTGATCCGATCGAGGCGCAGGCGTTGATCGCCGCCTACGGACGCGACCGTGGGGAACCGTTGCGGATCGGGTCCCTGAAATCGAATATCGGTCATACCGTGGCCGCCGCCGGAGTGGCGGGTGTGATCAAGATGGTGCAGGCGCTGCGCCACGAGCGGTTGCCACGCACATTGCACGCCGCCACGCCGTCCCCGCACGTGGACTGGGCGACCGGTGCGGTGCGGCTGCTGACCGACGCCGAACCGTGGCCCACCGGCGATCGGGTGCGCCGGGCCGGTGTGTCGTCGTTCGGGATCAGCGGCACCAACGCTCACGTGATCCTCGAGGAAGCGCCGGCCCCGCAGAGTGTCGAAAGTGCTGCGGCACAGCCGGTTACCGACGTCGCGAGCATCCCGTTGCTGATCTCGGGCAGGGGGGAGGCGGGGCTGCGGGCACAGGCGGCGACGCTGCACACCTGGTTGTCGGAGCGTCCGCAGGCCGATATCGCCGAGGTCGCCCAGGCGCTGGCCGCCGACCGTGCGCACTTGGATTCGCGCAGTGTGGTTTTCGGCCGCGATCGGGAGGATGTGCTCGCGCGTCTGGCCGATCTCGCCGCGGCGCGTCCGGGGATCGATATCGTCGACGGCGTCGCCGGTTCGGGGCGGACGGCGTTCCTGTTCACCGGTCAGGGCGCCCAGCGGATCGGTATGGGCGCGGGCCTGTACGAGGCGTTCCCGGTTTTCGCCGAGGCGCTGGATTCGGTGTGCGCGCAGTTCGACCCGGTGCTGAACCGTTCGCTGCGTGAGGTCATGTTCGGCGACGCCGCACTGCTGGATCGCACCGAGTTCACGCAGCCGGCCCTGTTCGCCTTCGAGGTGGCGATGTATCGCCTGCTCGAATCGTTCGGTGTCACAGCGGATGTGCTGATCGGCCATTCCATCGGCGAACTCGCGGCGGCGCATCTGGCGGGGCTGTGGTCGCTCGCGGATGCCTGCCGGTTGGTGGCGGCGCGGGGCCGGCTCATGGGCGCCCTGCCCGCCGGTGGCGCGATGTCGGCGGTCGCGGCGACCGAGGCGGAGGTGAACGACGCCGTTGCCGAGCATCCGGGCCGGGTGTCGGTTGCCGCCGTGAACGCGCCTGGAGCCCTGGTGGTTTCGGGGGACGAGGAGGCGATCGAGCGGATCGAGGCGCGATTCGCCGAGCGGGGCGCGAAGACGACGCGGTTGCGGGTCGGCCATGCCTTCCACTCGCATCGGATGGACCCGATGCTGGCCGAATTCGAGTCGGTAGCAGCGGAATTGACCTACCATCGGCCCCGGCTGCCGATGGTGTCGAATGTGTCCGGTCAGCTCGCCGGGGACGAGATACTGGAACCGGCGTACTGGGTGCGGCAGGTGCGGGCCGCGGTGCGATTCGCGCCGGGGATCGAGACGCTGGCAACCTCGGGCGTGCGCCGATTCCTGGAGTTGGGACCGGATGCGGTGCTGGCGGCGCTGACCCGCCGGAGCCTGCCGGAGACCGCGGACGCCACGGTGGCCGCCGCCGCGCGCCGCGATCACGACGAAATCCGGCAGTTGCTGACCATGCTGGCGCACGCGCACGTCGCGGGCGTGCGGGTGGATTGGACGCCCCTGTTCGGGCACCGGCCGCGACGTCGAGTTCCGTTGCCCACCTACGCTTTCCGGCACCAGCGCTTCTGGTTGCCGCCGCGGGAGACCGCCGGCGACCCCTCGGCCCACCCGCTGCTCACCGGCGTGGTGCCGGTGGCCGGTACGGACGAATTCGTCTTCACCGGCCGGTTCTCGCTGTCGTCGGATCCCTGGGTGGCCGACCACATGACCTACGGCACCGTCGTGTTGCCGAGCGCGACCCTCGTGGAATTCCTGCTGGTCGCGGGCGGCCGTATCGGATGCGGTGTCCTCGACGAGCTCACCCTGGAGGCGCCGATCCTGCCGTCGGGTGACGACGAGGTCGAGCTCCAGGTGTCGGTGCGGGAGCCGGATCCGAGCGGGCGACGGTCGTTCGTCTTCCACTTCCGTCGAGCGGGGGAGTGGGTGCGCAATGCCAGTGGCGTGCTGGCCCCCGCGTGGGAGGGCGGCGACGCGCTGCTGGACCGCCTGCGCGACGAGCCGTGGCCCCCCGCCGACGCCGAAACGCTCGATACCGCTTGGATTCCCGAGCAGATCGCCACCGGATCCGGCCTCGAGTACGGTCCGGCGTTCCTCGGGGTCGAGGCCGCGTGGCAGCGGGACGATACGGTCTTCTCCGAGATCGCCCTGGACACCGTGGCCGCATCCGATCCGGAACGGTTCGATCTGCATCCGGCGCTGCTCGATCTGGTGATGCACGCCGGTCTGGCCGGACTCGTCTGGCGCGATCAGGACGGCGACCCGGACACCGGCCGGCTGTTGTTCCGCTGGGGTGGGGCACGGTTGCATCAGCCGCTGGTCAAGGCGACGCGGTTGCGTGTCATCGCCGTTGCCTCCGGGCCGGAGACGATCTCGGTGGCGACCGTGGACGATTCGGGCCGGCCGGTCGTCTCCGTAGACGCGGTCGTCATGCGGCCCTACGACGTGCTACAGCTGCGCGGCACCATGACCGCGGACGACGCCGGTCTCTACGAGCTGCAGTGGACGCCCATGGCGGCGCCGACGAGCGTCTCCGCGAACCGGATGGCCGTACTCGGTTCCGAGCCGCTCGCCGGCATCGACGCGTGCTATGCGACGCCCGCGGAAGTCGCCGCCGCACAGCCGATTCCGGAAACCGTCGTCTGGCGTCCGGACATCGGATCCGCATCCGGCGACCCGGCGGCCGTCCGCACGCACCTGGAGTCGGTGCTGGCGACGGTGCAGTCCTGGCTGACCGAAGAACGCCTGGCCGGGACCCGGTTGATCGTGACCACGGGCAACGGCGCCGCGCTGCCGGGCGAGACACCGGATCCCGCCGCCGCTGCCCTCCGGGGGCTGATCCGCAGCGCCCAATCCGAATATCCGGGCCGGTTCCTCCTCGTCGACGCCGACGACTCGACGGCCGCGGGCCGGGACGCGCGGACGGTCCTCGATGCGGTGCTCGCGGCCGACGAGCCCCAGGTCGCGGCGCGACGCGGAGCGGTACTCGTGCCCAGGCTGGCGCGGGTGCGCGACGAGTACCGGCAGGAGCCCGCGTTCGGCGACGGCACCGTTCTGCTCACCGGTGGCACCGGCGGTCTCGGTGCGCTTGTCGCCCGTCACCTGGTCTCCCGGCACGGCGTCCGTCGGCTGCTGCTGGTCTCGCGGCGAGGCGAGAACGCCCCCGGTGCAACGGAATTGGCCGACGAACTCGCGGAGGCCGGCGCCACCGTCGAGGTGGCGGCCTGTGACGTCGGCGATCGGGCGGCCGTGCGCGGTCTGCTCGGCTCGATCGCGCCCGAGCATCCGCTGACCGCGGTCATCCACGCGGCCGGTGTGCTCGACGACGCCACCCTGGCCGGACTCGACGCCGAACAGCTGCGGCGGGTATTCGACGCGAAGGCCGCCGCCGCCCACCACCTGCACGAACTCACCAGTGACCTGACAGCATTCGTGCTGTTCTCCTCCGTCGCTGCGACGATCGGATCGGCCGGCCAGGCGAACTACGCCGCCGCCAACGCCTGTCTCGACGCGCTGGCCCACGCCCGGCGGGCCGCGGGGCTGCCCGCGGTGTCGATGGCGTGGGGACCGTGGAATTCCGCCGGCGGGATGACCGGCGACCTCGACCGCAGCGCGGTCGCACGCTGGGAGCGGCTCGGCCTGCGCCCGCTCGGCGACGCCGAAGGTCTGCGACTGTTCGACACCGCCATCGGTCGCGGGGACGCGTACGCGGTGGCGATGCGGTTCGATCCGGCGCAGCTGCGGCGCGAAGCCCGCCACGGTGTGGTGCCCGCGGCGCTGCGCGGCTTCCTGCCCCGGACCGCGGAACGGAAAACCGACCGGCCCGCAGCCGCATCCGGCGCATTGGCCGCCCGCCTGAGCGAGGTTCCCGACAGCGCCCGCGCGGAGGTGGTGCTCGAGTTGGTCCGCGAACACGCGGCCGCCGTGCTCGGGCACACTTCCGCCGCGGACGTCGACCCCGGGGCGCGTTTCGACGCCCTGGGATTCGATTCGCTCGGCGGCGTGGAATTCCGCAACCGGCTGTCGAAGGCCACCGGCGTGCAGCTGCCGTCGACCCTGGTCTTCGATCACCCGACCGCCGACGCGGTCGCCGCCCTGCTGCGCGCCAAGATCGAGGGCACCGACTCCGCCCGCCCGGTCCGCGCGCCCCGGCGGGCCCGCGCGGACGAACCCATCGCGATCGTCGGCATGAGCTGCCGATTCCCGGGTGGTGTCGACAGCCCCGAACAGTTGTGGGATCTCGTGTCCTCGGGAACCGATGCCACCACCGAATTCCCGGACGATCGCGGGTGGGACCTGGCGCGGCTGATCGACCCGGATCCCGGCAAGCCCGGCACCGTGTACAGCCGCGGTGGTGGGTTCCTCGGCACCGCAGGCGATTTCGACGCCGGATTCTTCGGCATCAGCCCGCGTGAGGCGCTGGCGATGGACCCGCAGCAGCGGCTGCTGCTGGAAACGTCCTGGGAAGCGCTGGAACACTCCGGCATCGACCCGATGACGTTGCGCGGCAGCGATACCGGTGTCTTCGCGGGCGCCTGCGCCTCGGGCTATGTCGATCACGTGACCGGCGATCTGGAGGGTTTCCGGCTGACCGGCACCACCCACAGCGTGGTCTCCGGGCGCGTGGCCTACGTCTTCGGGTTGGAGGGGCCGGCGGTCACGATCGACACCGCCTGCTCGTCGTCGCTGGTGGCGTTGCATCTGGCGTGCCAGGCGCTGCGTCAGGGCGAAACGTCGCTGGCGCTGGCGGGTGGTGTGACCGTGGCGGCCACTCCTTATCTCTCCGTCGATTTCGCGCGGCAGCGCGGCCTGTCACCGGACGGCCGGTGCAAGGCGTTCTCCGCAGCGGCCGACGGTGTCGCGTTCTCCGAGGGTGTCGGCGTCCTGGTGCTGGAGCGGTTGTCGGATGCGCAGCGGCAGGGTCACGAGATCCTGGCGGTGATCCGGGGCAGCGCGGTCAACCAGGACGGTGCGAGCAACGGCCTGACCGCGCCGAACGGCCCCTCGCAGGAGCGAGTGATCGGCCAGGCCCTCGCGGCCGCCGGCCTCACACCCGCCGATGTGGACGCGGTGGAGGCGCACGGAACCGGTACGCCACTGGGCGATCCGATCGAGGCCAACGCGTTGATCGCCGCCTACGGTCGCGACCGGGGGGACCGCGAGCCGCTGCGCATCGGTTCGATCAAATCGAATATCGGTCATACCGTCGCGGCCGCCGGTGTCGGTGGCGTGATCAAGATGGTGCAGGCGCTGCGCCACGAAACCCTGCCACCGACCCTGCACGCGGAAACGCCGTCGCCGCACGTGGATTGGTCTGCGGGAGACGTGCGTCTGCTGTCCCGTGCGGAACCCTGGCGGGCCGGGAAGAGCGTTCGGCGGGCGGGCGTCTCCTCCTTCGGTGTCAGCGGTACGAACGCCCACTTGATCGTCGAGGAGGCACCGGCCCCGCGCCCCCCGGTCTCGGCGCCGGTCGCCGACGGCCCGCACCTGCCGATGCCCTGGCTGGTGTCGGCCAAGAGCGAGACCGCGCTCGGAGCACAGGCGGCGAAACTGCGGCAGTGGCTGGACGACCACGCCGGCGCCGACCCCGTGGACGTGGCCTATTCGCTGCTCACCACCCGTACCCATCACGAGTTCCGGGCGGTGGTGCTCGGCGGTGAGCGCGACGAAATGCTCACCGCGCTGACCCGGCTCGCGGCCGGAAATATCACTCCTACAGTGGTTTCCGGCTCGGCGCGCTCCGGAAAGACCGCATTCCTGTTCACCGGTCAGGGCGCGCAGCGCGCCGGTATGGGCGCCGGACTGGCCGCGGCGTTCCCGGTCTTCGCCGCGGCGCTGGACGAGGTCTGTGCCCGATTCGATCCGCTGCTGGGATGTTCGCTGCGGCAGGTGATGTTCACCGGCCGTGCGGACGATCGGGACGCAGCCGCACCGGACGGGGTATTGGATCGGACCCGGCTGACGCAGCCGGCCCTGTTCGCGTTCGAGGTGGCGCTGTACCGGCTCGTCGAGTCGTTCGGCGTGGTCCCCGATCTACTGATCGGGCATTCGATCGGTGAACTGGCCGCCGCATATGTCGCCGGGGTGTGGTCGCTCGACGATGCCTGCACACTGGTGGCGGCGCGTGGCCGGTTGATGGACGCGCTGCCGACGGGCGGGGCGATGCTGGCGATCGCCGCGCCCGAAGCCGACGTGGCCACGGCGATCGAGGCATTCGGTGACCGGGTATCCCTGGCCGCGGTGAATTCCCCCGGCGCCGTGGTGATTTCGGGCGACGAGGACGTCGTCGCGCAGCTCGATCGGCAGTTCTCCGGCGAGGGACGCAAGACCAGTCGTCTTCGGGTGTCGCACGCGTTCCATTCCGCTCGGATGGAGCCGATGCTGGCCGAATTCCGTGCCGTCGCGGACGGCGTCACCTTCCGGGCGCCGCGAATCCCGTTGGTGTCGAATGTTTCCGGTGCCCTCGCCGGCGACGAGATCGTGGACCCGGGCTATTGGGTGTCGCAGGTGCGTGCCGCGGTGCGGTTCGCGCCGGGTATCGACGCACTGGTGGCCGCGGGTGCGCGCCGGTTCCTCGAAATCGGGCCCGACGCGGTGCTGGCGGCGATGACGCGGCAGACGCTCACCGAGGAGGTCGAGCAGCGGTCCGTGGTCGCCGCGGCGGCCCGCCGCGACCACGACGAGGTCGAGCAGTTCCTGACGATGCTCGCCCATGCCCACACCGCCGGGCTGGCCGTCGACTGGAATCGGCTGTTCGCGGGCCGCCCGGCGTCACGAACCGCATTGCCCACCTACGCATTCGACCATCGCCGGTACTGGCTCGAGCCGCCGCGTGCGGATCGTCCGGCCGCATCGGAGCATCCGCTGCTCACCGAGGTGGTGCGGGTGGCCGACCGCGACGAATGGCTGTTCACCGGGCGGCTCGCGCAGCGCACCCATCCGTGGCTCGCCGACCACACCACCTACGGTGTCGTGCTGGTACCGAGTGCCGCGCTGATGGAGATGCTGCTGGTCGCCGGTGAGCGCATCGGCTGTGCCGCGGTGGAGGAGTTGACGCTCGAGGCGCCGATCCTGCCCCCTGCCGAGGGCGAGGTCGAACTCCAGGTGCTGGTGCGGGCACCGGACGCCACGGGACGCCGTTCGTTCACAGTCCACTACCGCCTGGCCGAGGCGCCCGATTGCGAGTGGTCCCGGAACGCCAGCGGCGTGCTGAGCGCCGAGCAGCTCACCGACATCGGACTCGTGGACATGCTGCGCACCGAGCCGTGGCCGCCCGCCGACGCCGAACCGGTGGACACCGACTGGATTCCGGCGCAGGTGGCGCGGGCCGCCGGACTGGAATACGGACCCTCGTTCATCGGCGTCGAGGCGGCCTGGCGCAGCGGGGACACCGTCTTCTCCGAGGTCGCGTTGGACGGGGAGGTTCCGGCCGAGCGGTTCCGGCTGCATCCGGCGCTGTTCGACATGGTCATGCATGCCGGGCTCGCCTGCCTGATCTGGCCGGACCACCAGGGCAATCCGGCCGAGGGCAAACTCCTGTTCCGCTGGGGCGCAACGCAGATCCATCGCACCGCGCCGGTCGGCTCCCTGCGGGTGATGGCGGTTCGGCGCAGCAGCGAGGCGATCAGTGTCGTGGCCACCGACCGGGACGGCAATGCGGTGGTGACCATCGACGAAGTGGTCATGCGCTCCTACGACGTCCAGCAGTTCCGGGCCACGCTCTCGGGCGGGCGAGCCGCGCGATACGGAATGCGATGGACGACAGTCGATGTCCCGGCGACCCCAACGCACGGAAGTACGGTTCTGCTGGGCGCGACGGGGGTGTCCGGCATCGAGGAGCGTTATCCGGATCAGGCGGCGATCGCCGCCCGTGCGACGGCTCCCGACGTGGTGGTGTGGTCCGAACATGCTGTGACACAGGATGATTCATCTCCGGCCACGGGCGATCGGGTGAAGAGCGCGCTGCGGGTGGTGCGCGAGTGGCTGGCCGACGAGCGTGTCGCACCGTCGCAGCTGGTCGTGGTGACCACCCGTGCGGCGGCGCTGCCCGGCGAGATCCCCGACGCCGCGGCGGCGGCGGTGTGGGGATTGATCCGGAGCGCCCAAACCGAGTACCCCGGACGGATCGTGTTGCTCGATACGGATGAAACGGTGATTTCGGCCGAATCCGTCCGGGCTGCGATCACCACCGGCGAGCCGCAGCTGGCGGTTCGCGGCGATCGCTTCCTGGCGCCGCGGCTCGAGCCGCTGTCCGCGTACCCGGCCGAGATGGTGTCGTTCGGCGCCGGCACGGTCCTGATCACCGGTGGCACCGGGGGACTGGGTGCCCTGCTGGCGCGGCATCTCGTCACCGCACACGGGGTGCGGCGACTGCTGCTGGTCTCCCGGCGTGGTGACCGTGCGGACGGCGCGGCGGAACTGTCGGCGGACCTGTCCGGGCTCGGCGCGCAGGTGCGGATCGCCGCGTGCGATGTGAGTGACCGTGCCGCACTGCGTGATCTGCTGACCGACGACACGCGCGACCATCCGCTCACCGGCGTCGTCCACACCGCGGGCGTTCTCGACGACAGCGCGTTCCATACCCTCACCGACGCGGGCGTCGACCGGGTGCTCGCGGCGAAGGCCGAGGCGGCGTGGCATCTGCACGAACTCACCCGAGAGATGGATCTGTCCGCGTTCGTGCTGTTCTCATCGATCGCCGGGTCGATCGGCTCGGCCGGACAGGCGAATTACGCCGCCGCCAACAGCTTCCTGGACGCCCTGGCGGTCCGGCGCCGCGCCGAGGGATTGCCGGCCCTGTCGCTCGCGTGGGGGCCGTGGCAGCAGGACATCGGCATGACCGGGGTGCTGGACCGCACCGCGCTGGCGCGGCTGGAACGTCTGGGGCTGGCTCCGCTGGACCGCGCCGAGGGGCTGCGGTTGTTCGACGAATCGCTCACCGCGGCCGAACCTGCGCCGGTGCTGGTGTACTTGGACACCGACACGCTGCGCATGGAGGCACATAGCGGCTCGGTACCGGCGGTGCTGCGCGGATTCGTGCGCACGTCCGGCCGGACGGCCACCGCCTCGCGCAGTGACGTCTCGCTCGGGGAGCGTCTGCACGAGGTCGCGGAGGAGAAGCGGCGCGGGGTCGCTCTCGATCTCGTGCGCGAGAACGTCGCGGCGGTACTGGGTTACGGCTCGGCCGACGATATCGGCGCCGACCGCGGTTTCAGCGAACTCGGCTTCGATTCGCTCGGCGGCGTGGAGTTCCGCAATCGGTTGTCGAAGGTGACGGGGCTGTCGCTGCCCTCGACTCTGGTCTTCGACTATCCGACGGCGGCCGAAGTCGCCGACTATCTGCTGGCGCAAACCACCGTGACGGCGCCGCAGTCGCCGACCTCGGCGGCGGCGCCCGACGACATCGCGCGGCTCGAGGCGCTGCTCGAGCGCATCATCACCGGCGGTGACGACAGCGACCGGACGGTGGCCGGCCTGCGGGGCGTCAGCGAGCGCCTGCGCGATTTTCTGGGGGGCACGTCGTCGGACGGTGATTACGACGATCTCGAATTCACTTCCGACAGTGAGCTGTTCGACCTGATCGACGAGGAGTTTGGCCCCGCATGAGCACCCCCGATACGAGCAACGAGGAACGGCTCAGCCGGTATCTGCGGAAGCTGACCGGCGACCTGCGCGCCGCCAAGAAGCAGATCCGGGATTTGGAGGACCGCGCCGGCGAACCGATCGCGATCGTCGGCATGAGCTGCCGCTATCCGGGTGGCGCCGACACTCCGGATCGGCTGTGGGATCTGGTCGCCGCCGGCGCCGACGCGATCGGCCCCTTCCCGGCCGACCGGGGCTGGGACCTCGAGCGCCTGTTCGACACCGATCCCGACGCACCGGGCACCGTCTACACCCGGGAAGGCGGATTCCTCGACACCGCAGGCGATTTCGACGCGGCCTTCTTCGGCATCGGGCCGCGCGCGGCCGAGGCGATGGATCCGCAGCAGCGCCTGTTCCTCGAAGCGGCCTGGGAGGCGCTGGAGGACGCCGGCCTCGACCCGGCATCGCTGCGCGGCAGCGACACCGGCGTGTTCGCCGGTGTGATCCACCAGGACTACGGGCCGCGCGTCGGTTCACCGGGGCTCACCGCCGAGACGGAAGGTCATGCGTTCCTCGGGGTTTCGGCCAGTGTGCTCTCCGGCCGCGTCGCGTTCACCTTCGGATTAAAGGGTCCGGCGCTCTCGGTGGACACCGCATGCTCGTCCTCGCTGGTGGCCTTGCATCTGGCCTGCCAGGCATTGCGGCAGGGCGATGTCTCGCTCGCCCTGGTCGGCGGGGTCACCGTGATGTCGGATCCCGGTCTGCTGATCGCCTTCGGCCGCCAGCGGGCGTTGTCCCCGGACGCGCGGTGCAAGGCCTTCGCCGCGGCGGCGAACGGGACCGGATTCTCCGACGGCCTCGGCATGCTGGCGGTCGAGCGACTGTCGGATGCTCGCCGCCACGGCCACCGCATCCTCGCGGTGGTGCGCGGCAGCGCGGTCAACCAGGACGGCGCCAGCAACCAGTTGACCGCACCGAACGGTCCGGCGCAGGAGAAGGTGATCGCGCGGGCGCTGGCGAACGCCGGGCTGGCACCTGCCGATGTCGACGCGGTCGAAGCGCACGGCACCGGCACCACCCTCGGCGATCCGATCGAGGCGCAGGCGCTGATCGCCGCCTACGGCCGCGACCGGGCCGGTGATCCGCTGCGGATCGGCTCGCTGAAATCGAATATCGGCCACACCTCGGCCGCGGCCGGTGTCGGCGGTGTGATCAAGATGGTGCAGGCATTGCGGCACGAAATGCTGCCCGCGACATTGCATGTCGATGCGCCGACACCGCATGTCGACTGGTCGGCCGGAGCGGTGCGACTGCTGACCGCCGCGGAGCCGTGGCCGGCCGGGGACCGGGTCCGGCGCGCCGGTGTGTCCTCCTTCGGCGCCAGCGGAACCAACGCGCATGTGATTCTCGAGGAGGCGCCCGCACCGGAGCCCGCTGCCGAACCCGCGGATCCGGCCCCGGAACAGGATGCGGTCGCATCCGGCCTCACCCCGGTGCTGATCTCGGCGAAATCCGAGGAGGGTTTGCGGGGGCAGGCAGCCGCCCTCGTGCGATGGGTCGACGAACACCCCGACCTCACCGTCGACGACCTCGCCTATTCCCTGCTCACGACCCGCACCCGATTCGAATGGCGGGCCGCGGTGCTCGCGGACGGTCGCGACGCGTTGCGCGCGGCGCTGTCCGACCTCGCGGAACCGGGTGCGGCGAGCTCGCCCGTCGTGACGGGGCGGGCGGTGACGCGCAGGACGGCGCTGCTGTGCACCGGCCAGGGCGCACAGCGCGCCGGAATGGGACGTGAACTCTACGAGGCGTTCCCGGCATTCGCCGCCGCGCTGGACGAGATCTGCGCACAGTTCGATCCACTGCTGGGGGTGTCGCTGCGGCAGGTGATGGTCACCGGCGCAGACGCCACGGTTCTCGATCGCACCGAATTCACCCAGCCCGCACTGTTCGCCTACGAGGTCGCGCTGTACCGGCTGCTGAACTCGTTCGGCGTGACACCCGATGTGCTGATCGGACATTCGATCGGCGAGCTGGCCGCCGCGTATATCGCCGGTGTGTGGACGCTGCCGGACGCCTGCCGTCTGGTCGCCGCCCGCGGTCGCCTGATGGGGCAGTTGCCGACGGGTGGCGCCATGCTGGCCGTCGCGGCGGCCGAACCCGAGGTGACCGAGATGATCGCCGGAGACCGGAGCGTGTCCGTCGCGGCGGTGAATTCGCCTGGCGCAGTGGTGATTTCCGGCGGCGACGACGCGGTGGCGGCGTATCGGGCGCGGTTCGCCGACCGTGGCCACAAGACCGCACAGCTGACCGTCTCACATGCCTTCCACTCCCATCGCATGGATCCGATGCTGGCCGAATTCGAGTCCGTCGCACGGCAAGTGGAGTACCAGCGCCCGCGGATTCCCCTCGTGTCGAATGTGTCCGGCCGGATCGCGGGCGAGGAAGTGCTCGACCCCGGTTACTGGGTGCGCCAGGTGCGCGAGCCCGTCCGGTTCGCGGCCGGAGTCGACTCCCTGGTCGCCGCGGGTGTTCGGCGGTTCGTCGAAATCGGGCCCGACGCGGTGCTGACGGCGATGACCGCGCAATGCCTGCCGGAGGATCTCGACGGGGAGCCGACCGTCGTCGCGGCCGCGCGTCGCGGGCGCGGCGAGGTCGAGCAGTTCGCGCACTGCCTGGCGCAGATGTACACGGCCGGTGCCGAGGTCGACTGGAGCGTATTCTTCGCAGGCCGGGACGTGCAGCGAGTGTCGTTGCCCACTTACGCTTTTCAGCGTCGGCGCTACTGGCTCCCGTCCGCGCCCGGCGCCGGCGGGGGCGAATCGGCCGGTTTCCGCGCGATCGATCATCCGCTGCTGGAGGCGGTGTTGCCGATGGCGGACGGCGGCCTCGTGTTGTCCGGTCAGCTGTCGCCGCGGGCGCAACCGTGGCTGGCCGACCATGTCATCGGCGGGGTCATGTTGTTGCCGGGGACCGGGTTCGTGGAGCTCGCCCTGCGTGCCGGCGCGGAGGCGGGCTGCCCCGTCGTGGACGAACTGACGCTCCGGTCGCCACTGGTACTGTCCGCGACGGACAGTGTGCCGATCCAAATAGTCGTCGGCGCAACCGAATCCGATTCATCGCGGCGCCCGGTCTCGATCTACTCGCGCGGTGCCCACGACCACGACGGCGAGTGGGTGCTGCACGCCCAGGGTCTGCTGTCCACCACGGATGCGGCTGCGCCCGCTCCGGAGATCTGGCCGCCCGCCGCGGCCACCGCCGTCGACATCGACTACGGCAAATTCCTCTCGCGCGACTACGCCCTGGGGCCCGCCTTTCGAGGGGTGCGGGCCCTGTGGCGACGCGGTGAGGAAGTGTTCGCCGACATCGCCGTCGGCGCGGACACCGGTGTCCGCGCCGACGGATTCGGCATCCACCCGGCACTGCTCGACGCGACGCTGCAGGCGGGACTGCTGGCAGATGTGCTCGAGATCGGTGGCGGACAGGTGGTGTTGCCGTTCTCGTGGGAGTCTGTGTCGCTGGCCACCACCGAGGCGTCGCTGCTGCGGGTGCGCCTGACCGTGAGCGGATCGTCGGTCTCGATCGGAGTCACCGACGGCCACGGGCGGCCGGTGCTGTCGGGATCGGTGACCATGCGGGCGACTCCGGTGGCGCAGCTCGCGGCAGCGGCCGCCGCCGATCCGGTACTGGAGCTGGTGTGGTCGCCGGCCACGGCCGAAGCCGGGGCGGCCGAGGCGAGCGTGGGGTGGTGGGATCGGCTGGAGCCGGAAGCGCCGGTACCCGCGGTGGTGGTCGTCGAGGCCGGGCGCACCGCCGGCGCCGACGTCGTGGCCGCCACGCATACCGAGGTCGCCCGCGTCCTCGGCGTGCTGCAGGAGTGGCAGGCTGGGGACCGGTTCGCGTCGAGCACCCTGGTGGTCGTCACCCGCGGCGCGGTGGCGCTGCCGGGCGAGGACCTGACCGATCTCGCCGGTGCGGCGGTGTGGGGGTTGGTGCGGTCCGCGCAGGCGGAGGATCCGGGGCGAATCATGCTGGCCGACACCGACTCCGGCGTCGACGAGCACCTCGCCTCGACGGTGCTGGCGGTGGGCGAACCCGAAGTGGTGGTGCGCGCCGGTGTCCCGCACATCGCTCGGCTCACCCGCTCCGCTCCGGCGTCCGCGCCGGGCGGCGACACGTCGGTATTCGGTGCGGGCACGGTGCTGATCACCGGCGGCACCGGTGGCGTGGGCGCCGTTGTGGCCCGGCATCTGGTGCGCGCGCACGGGGTGCGGTCGCTGCTGCTGGTGAGCCGCAGCGGCATGCGGGCCGCCGGTGCGGCGGCGTTGTGCGACGAGTTGGAGCGGGCGGGCGCGCAGGTGAAGGTGGTCGCCTGCGATGTCGCCGACGCCGGCGCCGTGGCCGGGCTGCGGGCCCACGCGCCGGCACGGTGGCCACTGTCGGGTGTGGTGCATGCCGCGGGCGTGCTCGACGACGGAGTTGTCGCCTCGTTGACCCCGCAGCGCATCGATACCGTGCTGGCGCCCAAGGTGGATGCCGCCTGGTACCTGCACGAGGCGACCGCGGACCTCGAGCCGGCCGCGTTCGTGGTGTTCTCGTCGGTGTCCGGCACGGTGGGTGGTCCGGGACAGGGCAACTACGCCGCCGCGAACACCTTCCTCGACGGTCTGACGGCCCACCGCCGGGCCCGTGGACTGGCCGCCCAGTCGGTGGTGTGGGGCCCGTGGGCGCGCACGAGCGGTATGGCCGGACACCTCGACGCGAGCGATGTGGCGCGGATGAACCGGGCCGGATTCACCGCCCTCTCGGACGAGGCCGCGCTGGCCGGGTGGGATGCGGCGCTCGCGCGCGGCACGGCCCATCCGGTGATCGTGGCGCTGGACACCGCCGCGATCCGGGCCCGGGCCGCTGCCGGCATGCTGCCGCCGTTGCTGCGGACGCTGGCCCCGCCGGCCCCGCGCCCCACGAAGGAAGTCGCATCTGCGGTTGCCCCACTGCCGCGGCGTCTTACGGGACTCGACGCCGATCGGCAACGGCAGATGGTGCTCGAGACCGTGCGCGACCACATCGCGGCCGTGCTAGGGCTCAACGGTGCGGCCGCGATCGCACCCGATCGCACCTTCCAGGATCTGGGGTTCGATTCGCTCGGCGCGGTCGAGTTGCGCAACCGGCTCAAATCCGTCACCGGTCTGTCGCTGTCGGCCGCAGTGGTTTTCGACTATCCGACACCGAAGGCGCTCGCCGGCCATCTGCACACACAACTGGCCGGCGCACCCGTGGACGTTCGGCCACGGCCGATCGACGCCGTGTTCGACGACTTGGAATCCGCGCTGGCACTGGGCGATTGGGACGACGGGCAGAAGCGGCGGATCGTGGCTCGGTTGCAGTCCGTCGCCGCGAGTTGGGCGGCTCGAACCGACCCCGACGGTGGCCTGCCCGAAGACGATGTGGAAAACGCTTCCGAAGCGGAGCTCTTTGCGATTCTCGACCGGGAACTGGATGCCTGATCACCGGTTTCAGGCTCGAATTCCGTTAGCGTAGAAAGATTCTGGGTTATTCAGATGGCCGACGACACCAAGCACCTCGATTACCTGAAGCGGCTGACCGTCGAACTTCGCCACACCCGTCAACGCCTGCGAGAGATAGAGGATCGGAAATCCGAACCCATCGCGGTGGTGGGTGCGGGCTGTCGCTTTCCGGGCGGGGTGGCGTCTCCGGAGGATCTGTGGCGCCTGGTGTCGGACGGTGTCGACGCGATCGGCGACTTCCCGGTCGATCGCGGCTGGGATGTGGACGGCCTCTACGATCCGGACCCCGAGGCGCGCGGGAAGTCGTACACCCGATCGGGTGGATTCCTCTACGACGCGGCGGAATTCGACGCCGAATTCTTCGGGATCGGGCCGCGTGAGGCGTTGGCGATGGACCCGCAGCAGCGACTTCTGCTGGAGACGTCGTGGGAGGCGCTGGAACGCGCCGGTATCGACCCGTCGACGGTGCGGGGCAGCGACACCGGCGTCTTCGCCGGCGCGGCGAACGGAGAGTATGCCGATCTGCTGCACGACGGCCCGGTGGACCTGCGCGGCTACCTGCTGACCGGTACCACCGGCAGCGTCGTCTCCGGCCGCGTGGCCTATGCCCTGGGGCTGGAGGGCCCGGCGGTCTCGGTGGACACCGCGTGTTCCTCGTCGCTGGTCGCGGTGCATCTGGCGGTACAGGCGTTGCGCTCGGGGGAGTGCGCGATGGCGCTGGCGGGCGGTGTGACGGTCATGGGCTCACCCGGAATGTTCGTGGAGTTCTCCCGGCAGCGAGGGCTCGCGCCGGACGGACGGTGCAAGTCGTTCGCGGCGGCCGCGGACGGCACCGGCTGGTCCGAAGGCGCGGGAATGCTGGTGCTGGAACGACTGTCGGATGCGCGACAGCGCGGGCATCGGGTGTGGGCGGTGATCCGGGGCACGGCGATCAATCAGGACGGTGCGTCCAACGGCCTGACCGTGCCGAACGGTCCCGCGCAGCAGCGGGTGATCCGCGCGGCGCTGGCCGATGCGCGACTGTCGCCCGGCGACGTCGACGTGGTGGAGGCACACGGCACCGGCACCGTACTGGGTGACCCGATCGAGGCACAGGCTCTGTTGTCGACCTACGGGCAGGGCCGCGAGCCGGACCGTCCGCTGTGGCTGGGCTCGCTGAAATCCAATATCGGTCACTCGGTGGCCGCGGCGGGTGTGGGCGGCGTACTCAAGATGATCATGTCCATGCGGCACGGCGCGATGCCGCCCACCCTGCACGTCGACGAGCCGACACCCCGCGTGGACTGGTCGGCCGGTGCCGTCGAACTGCTCACCGAGCGCCGGGATTGGCCGGCCGAACCGGACCGGCCCCGCCGGGCCGCGGTGTCCTCGTTCGGTATCAGCGGCACCAACGCGCACGTGATCCTCGAACAGGCGGCCACCGACGAATCCGCCGAGGCCGCTGATGTGGGCCCGGAAAGCGGTGTCGCCGAGGCATTTCCGTGGGTGCTGTCGGCGAAGTCGGAGACCTCGTTGCGGGCACAGGCCGAGCGCCTGCGCGAATTCCTGATCGCCGATCCCGCCCTGTCGGTGGCCGATGTGGCGTATTCCCTGGTCTCGACCCGCGCGGTCTTCGACCATCGCGCCGTGGTGCTGGGAGACGACCACGCCTCGATGCTGCGTCGCCTGGCCACGGTGGCCGCCGGTGAGCCGGGTTCCGGAATCGCCACCGGCGTCGCGGAGCCGGCGCGGGTGGCCGTCATGTTCGCCGGTCAGGGATCGCAGCGGACCGCGATGGGCCAGCAGCTGTATCAGCGATTCCCTGCATTCGCGGAGGTGTTCGACCAAATCTGCGCCCACCTGGATCCGCTGCTCGGATGCTCGTTGCGCGAGGCGATCGACTCCGGAACCGACCTGGACCGGACCTGGCTGACCCAGCCGGCGCTGTTCGCGGTCGAGGTGGCGCTGCATCGGCTCCTCGAAACATGGGGTGTCACACCGGAGGTCGTGTTCGGGCATTCGATCGGTGAGATCGCCGCCGCGCACGTGGCCGGTGTGCTGAACCTGTCCGACGCCTGCGCGCTGGTGGCGGCGCGCGGACGGTTGATGCAGGAATTGCCCTCCGGCGGAGCGATGCTCGCGGTACAGGCCGGTGCTTCCGAGGTCGCCGAACTGCTCGACGGTCTGGACGGCGTGGACGTGGCCGCGGTGAACGGGCCTGCGGCAGTAGTGATCTCGGGCCACGCGGAGCGCGTGGACGAACTCGCCGAGCTCCTGCGAGCGCGTGGGCGGCGCGTCAAACGGTTGCGTGTCGGTCATGCGTTCCACTCCGCACTCATGGAACCGATGCTGGAGCGTTTCGCCGAGGTGGTCGAGACCCTGCGGTTCGACCCGCCGCGAATTCCGGTGATCTCCACGGTGACCGGCGCGATGGCCGATCCCGAGCTGTGGTGCTCGCCGCGATACTGGGTCGATCAGGTGCGCCTGCCCGTCCGGTTCGCCGACGCCGCGGCCGCGGCCTGGGCGCAGGGCGTGGACACCTTCCTCGAGGTGGGGCCGGACGCGGTCCTGTCCGCGGCCGCGGCCGACTGCCTGCCCGAGGGCGCGGCCACGGTGCCCGTACTGCGTGCCGACCGGGACGAACCCGCCGACATCCTGGCCGCCGCGGCACGGCTGTTCGTCCGGGGAGTGCCGGTGCGCTGGAATGAGATCTTCACCGGGCGGAACCCGCGGCAGGTGGAACTGCCGACCTATGCCTTCGACCGCCGGCACTTCTGGCTCGAAACCTCCCGTGGCCCAGCCGGTGTGGGCGCAGCTGCTCCGGTCGGGAATCTCGACGGGATCCCCGAATCGCTCCTGCGCGTCGAGTGGACCGCTGCCGCGCGCTCGACACGCACCGTCGATCCGGAACGCATCGCGGTGGTGGGCTGGAACGCGGCGGACGTGCGGAGTTACCCCGATGCGGCGGCGCTGATCGCCGACCTGGATGCCGCGGCCGAGTCCGCCGTCCCGGACATCGTGTTGTGGAAGTGCCCGACGTTCGAGGGAGCGCCGCCGCTCGCGGCTCGGCGGATCGTCGCCGAGCTGCTCGAGACGGTGCACCTGTGGTTGCGCGATGCGCGGCTCACCGGCTCGCGGCTGGTCGTGGTGACCGACCGTGCCGTCTCCGTCGATGCGTCCGACCCGGTGAATCTCGCGCAGGCGCCGGTGTGGGGTGTGGTGCGGGCCGCGCGGGCCGAGCATCCGGGCCGCTTCCAGCTTCTCGACGTGGATCACGATGTCTGGGAACAGAGCGCGAGAAGAGTTGCGACATACGCCTTTTCGACGGGCGGAGAACCCGAGATCGCGCTGCGGGGCGAAGCTCTGTCGGTTCCGCGGCTGCGTCGCCACGATGCGGCGACGGTGGTCCGGGCGCTCGGATCGGGCACGGTGTTGGTGACCGGTGGGACGGGTGGTCTGGGTGCGTTGCTGGCTCGGCATCTGGTGGTGAATCACGGTGTGACGCATCTTGTTCTGGCGTCGCGTCGGGGTTCGGCTGCGCCTGGTGCCGAGCGGTTGCGTGATGAGCTGGTGGCGTTGGGTGCGCGGGTGCGTGTTGTCGCCTGTGATGTGTCGGATCGTGACGCGTTGTCCGAGTTGGTCGACGGTATTTCGGGTGAGTTTCCGTTGGTGGGTGTGGTGCATGCGGCGGGTGCTGCGGATAACGGTGTGGTGGAGTCGATTACGGCGGAGCGTGTTGATTCGGTGTTCGCGCCGAAGGTGGATGCGGCGTGGTTTCTGCATGAGTTGACGTGTGAGCGGTCGTTGTCGTTGTTCGTGTTGGTGTCGTCGGCTGGTGGTTTGGTGCTGGCGGCGGGTCAGGCGAATTATGCTGCGGCGAACGTGTTTCTGGATGCGTTGGCTGTTCATCGTCGTGCCGCGGGTCTGCCCGCGACCGCCATAGATTTCGGCCTGTGGGAAGCGACCGGCCTGGGCGCACTACTGTCGGACGGGGATGTCGCGCGGATTCGGCGGCAGGGTCTGCCCCCGCTGACCGTGGCCGAGGGGCTGGCGTTGTTCGATCTGGCGATCACCACCGACTCCGCTCAGGTGGTGGCGGCGCGGATCGATACGGCGGCCCTCCGCGACCGCGGCGACGAACTTCCGGCACTACTACGGGACATCGCTCCCTCGTCCGCTCGCGACCGGGCGCCGGCCCGCATCGCGGGTGGAGCTCCGGTGGATGAGCCGGCGGCACTCGACCTCGTTCGATCGGTGACCGCCGAAGTTCTCGGGCACACGTCGGCGGACGAGGTCGATCCGCGGCGCACGTTCCAGCAGTTGGGTGTCGATTCTCTCGGCGGCGTCGAATTGCGCAAGAAGCTCGGTTCCGCGGTCGGCCTGCACCTCCCGGCCACGCTCGTCTTCGACTATCCGACCCCGCATGTCGTGGCCCGATTCCTCGCCGCGGAGCTGACCGGCGTCGTCGGCGTCGACGAGACCGTAGCCGATCGCCCTCGCGCCGGCGACGATCCGATCGCGATCGTGGCGATGAGTTGCCGCTATCCCGGTGGGGTGTCCGCACCCGAGGATCTGTGGCGACTGGTGGCGGACGGCGTCGATACCAACGGCGACCTGCCGGTCGATCGCGGCTGGGATATCGAATCCCTCTACGACCCGGAGCCGGGCACGCCGGGCAAGACATACGCCCGCACCGGCGGATTCCTCTATACGGCAGCCGATTTCGATGCCGAGTTCTTCGGGATCAGTCCCAATGAAGCCAGGGCGATGGATCCGCAGCAACGGTTGCTGCTCGAAACCTCGTGGGAGGCGCTGGAGCGATCGGGTGTCGATATGGCCTCGCTCCGGGGCAGCTCCACCGGGGTGTTCGCCGGAATGTCGTTTCACGACTACCCCGGCAGTGCGAACTCGGGATCCATTGCGTCCGGCCGGGTGTCGTATGTGTTCGGCTTCGAAGGCCCTGCCGTGACAGTCGATACGGCGTGTTCGTCGTCGCTGGTGGCGATGCATCTGGCCGCGCAGTCGTTGCGGTCCGGTGAGTGTGATCTGGCGTTGGCCGGTGGTGTGACGGTGATGGCGACGCCGGAGACGTTCGTGGAGTTCAGTCGTCAGCGCGGGTTGTCGCCCGATGGCCGGTGTAGGTCGTTCGCGGATGCGGCCGATGGTGTTGGCTGGGCTGAGGGTGTGGGTGTGCTCGTGCTGGAACGGCTGTCCGATGCGCAGCGCAACGGCCATCAGGTGCTGGCGCTCATCGCGGGTTCGGCGGTGAATCAGGATGGTGCGTCGAATGGTTTGACGGCGCCGAACGGTCCGTCGCAGCGGCGGGTGATCCGGCAGGCGTTGGCCAATGCGGGTCTGTCTCCGGTGGATGTGGATGCGGTCGAGGCGCACGGTACGGGTACGACGTTGGGTGATCCGATCGAGGCTCAGGCGTTGCTTGCCACCTACGGTCAGGATCGTGCTGCGGATCGGCCGTTGTGGTTGGGGTCGCTCAAGTCGAATATCGGTCATGCCCAGGCTGCTGCCGGTGTGGGTGGTGTGATCAAGATGGTCATGGCCATGCGCCACGGCGTGCTGCCGAAGACGTTGCATGTCGACCGGCCGAGTACGAAGGTCGACTGGTCCCAAGGCAGTATCGAGTTGCTGACCGACCCGGTCGAGTGGCCGGAGGTGGGTCGCCCGCGTCGCGCGGGTGTGTCCTCGTTCGGAATCAGCGGCACCAACGCGCACGTCATTCTCGAACAGGCCCCGGACACCGGTTCGCGACCGGTAACGACGGTGCCGGCCGATGCCGTACTGCCGTGGGTGGTGACTGCGCGCACCGGTGTGGCGCTCGCCGACCAGGCCCGGCGGCTGGCATCACATCTCGCCGCCCGTGAACATGATCCGGCCGACATCGGCTTCTCCTTGGCGACGAGAGCGATGTTCGACCACCGTGCGGTGGTCGTATCGGCCGAGCGCGACGCCCTGCGGGCCGGAATCCGAGCGCTGGGGCGCGGCGAGCCGGGCCCGGGTGTGGTGTCGAGCCGAGCGATGCCGGGGACGACCGGCATGGTGTTCTCGGGGCAGGGGGCGCAGTGGGCCGGGATGGCCGCCGAACTGCACCGTGCCTACCCGGTATTCGCCGAGCACTTCGACGCGATCTTGAGCGAGCTGGAACCGTCTCTGGGACAGCAGGTTTCGCTGTCCGCCGCACTGACGGACGATGACCTGGTCGACCACACGGTATTCGCGCAGGCGGGGTTGTTCGCGTTCGAGGTGGCGCTCTACCGGCTTCTGGAGTCGTGGGGTATGCGTGCGGATGTGGTGGCCGGTCATTCGATCGGTGAGGTCGCCGCCGCGCACATCGCGGGTGTGTTGTCCCTCGAGGATGCCTGTGTGCTGGTGGCCGCGCGCGGGCGTCTGATGCAGGCGTTGCCCGCCGGTGGGGCGATGGTCGCGGTGGGTGCGTCGGAGGCCGACGTATTGCCGCTGCTGGGCGCGGGCGTGTCGATCGCCGCGGTGAACGGCCCCGCGTCGGTGGTGCTGTCCGGCGCCGAAGCCGCTGTCACCGCCGTGCTCGAGGCGAGCGCCGAGCGCGGATGGCGGACGAAACGGCTGCGCGTCTCCCATGCGTTCCATTCGTCGCTGATGGAACCCATGCTCAGCGAATTCGCTTCGGCGATAGCGGCTCTCATGTTCGCGCGTCCCGCCGTCCTACTGGTGTCGACCGTGACCGGTAGGCAGGTCGTGGATGAGATGTGCGATCCGGCGTACTGGGTGGGGCAGGTTCGCGACGCGGTCCGATTCGCCGACGCGGTGACCGCCATGGCGGATATGGGAGTGTCCCGCTTCGCCGAAATCGGGCCGGACGCCGTGCTGTATCCGATGGTCGATCAGACTCTGGACGGACGAGCAGCACCCCACGCCCCGGCCGTGGTGGCGTTGGCGCATCGGGGCCGGGCCGATGCCACGAGCGTGATCGCCGGTGTGGCCGGGCTGTTCGTCACCGGCGCCGAGGTGAACTGGGCCGGGCTCTACGCCGGCACCGGAAGCCGGCGAATCGAGCTGCCCACCTATGCTTTTCAGCATCAGCGGTACTGGGTGAACGCCGGGACCACTGCCGCTGACGGTGGTGCTCGGGCACTGGGATTCGTCGACACCGGACATCCCTTGCTGTCGGCGATGGTGTCGCAGCCCGACTCCGGCGCCGTCACCCTCAGCGGTCGTCTCTCGGTGCCGACCCAGCCGTGGCTGGCCGATCACCGGGTGATGGATACGGTGTTGTTTCCCGGCACCGGATTCGTCGAACTCGCGCGGCACGCCGGCGAGCAGGTCGGCTGCCCTACTCTCGACGAGCTGGTGCTCCGGGCGCCCCTGGCGCTACCCGAGACCGGTGGCGTCGCGATCCGCGTGGCGGTCGGTGAACCGGACGAGACCGGACACCGCGCCGTGCGGATCTTCTCCTGCCCCGACGGGGAGGTCGATTCCGTACCCTCCTGGACGCTGCACGCCGAAGGCGTTGTCGCACAAGCCGGCACGGCGCCTGATTTCGACCTGATCTCCTGGCCCCCGGCGGGCACCACTGCGGTCGACATCGACGGTGTGTACGACGCACTCGATGCCCTGGGCTACCGATACGGGCCCGTATTCCAGGCATTGACCGCGGTCTGGCGCGGCGAGGACGGCGGAATCTACGCCGAGGTGGCGGTGCCGGAATCCGTGCGCGCCGACGCGGCCGGATTCGGGCTGCATCCCGCACTGCTCGATGCGGCGCTGCACGCCGTGCGTTCGGCATCGGATATGCCCACGACGGAAATCGCACTGCCGTTCGAATGGTCGGGCGTCACCGTGTACGCGGGCGGGGGCGATTCGCTGCGGGTCCGGCTCACTCCGGAGGGTGACCACGGCGTCGCGCTGGACCTCGCCGATTCGACGGGTATGCCCGTGGCGTCGGTCCGGCACCTCGCGTCTCGGCCGATCGATCCGGCCCGGCTCACCGCCGGGGGAGCCGCCGGTCGGAATGCGTTGTTCGAGGTCGGGTGGACACCGGTGGCGCTCCCCGATGCCGAGGTGACCACGGCCCGATGGGCAGAGCTGGGCGACGACGTCCCCGGCCTCGTCGTGTGGGACTGCCCGGCCGGTGACGATCCCACCGCCGTCCGTGCGGCGACGCATGAGGCGCTGCACGTCCTCCAGGCGTGGACGACCGACTCCCGCTTCGCCGATTCGGTGCTGGTGGTCCGCACCGGCGGCGCGATATCGGTTGCGGGCGAGGCGATCACGAACCTCGCGGGCGCCGCGGTGGGCGGTCTGGTACGTTCCGCGCAGACCGAACATCCGGGCCGGATCGTCCTGCTCGATACCGACTCCGGCGTGCCGGGCGGGGTGGTGGCCGCGGGCGAACCACAGATCGCCGTCCGCGCCGGACAGGCCTACGCCGGCCGCCTGACCCGAGTCCCACCCACGGCGGCGACTGTCCCGGACGAACCCTTCACCGCCGACGACACCGTTCTGGTCACGGGTGCGAGCGGGTACCTCGGCGGCCTGTTCGCCCGGCACCTGGTCACCGCGCGCGGTGCGCGCCGGCTGCTGCTGCTGAGCCGCCGGGGTGAATCCGCCCCCGGCGCAACGACATTGCGTGCCGAGCTGGAGAACCTCGGGGCCCGAGTCGACTTCGCCGCCTGTGACGCCGCCGACCGCGATGCCCTGGCCGCGGCATTGTCCACGGTTCCGGCCGATCATCCGGTGACCGGCGTCTTCCATCTGGCCGGTGTGCTCGACGACGGTGCGATCGGTTCGCTCACCCCCGACCGGTTGGACGCGGTGCTGCGCCCCAAGGTCGACGCCGCCCTGCAGTTGCACGACCTGACCCGCGACCTCCCGCTGAAGGCGTTCGTCCTGTTCGGTTCGGTGGCAGGACCATTCGGCAATGCCGGGCAGGGGAACTACGCCGCGGCCAACGCCTGCCTGGATGCGCTGGCCGCGCAGCGGCGGGCATCCGGCCGGTGCGGGCAATCCCTCGCCTGGGGTCTGTGGGAGGCCGAGGGCGGTATGGCCGCCGAACTCGATGCCGCCGCACGGCAACGGATAGCTCGCTCCGGTGTGCTGCCGCTGGCGGCCGAACACGGCCTCGCCCTGTTCGATGCCGCCACGCGCATCGATGCCGCGACGCTGGTGCTGGCCCGGTTGGATCTGGATGCGTTGCGCGGTGCGGAAACTGTCCCACCGCTGTTCGCCGACCTGGTCCCGCAGCGACGCACCGCGGCGTCGGGTGCGGCCGCGGCACTGCGTGCCCGCGTGGCCGACACCCCGGACCACGAACGTCCCGCCGTGCTGGTGGAGATCGTGCGCGGGCAGGTGGCAGCGATTCTGGGCCACGCCCACGCGAATGCCGTGGATGTGGACAAGGCGTTCAACGAGCTGGGATTCGACTCGGTCACCGCCGTGGAGTTCCGCAACGTCCTGAAAACCGTCACGGGCCTGCCGCTGCCCGCGACCCTCGTTTTCGACTATCCGACGCCACAGGCACTCGCGGGCCATCTCGTCGAAATGCTCACCGAGAACGACCTGAATGAGCCGGACACATTGCCGGAGAACGAGATTCGGCAGGCACTTCGGACGATCCCGCTCTCCCGGCTCCGGGCGGCGGGGCTGCTGGACGCGCTCCTGGAACTCGCGCGCGACGGTGACACACCGCGTGCTGAAACAGACGACACCGATCGAGGCGTCGTGGACGAGTCCATCGACGAATTGGACATCGACGACCTGATCGACCTGGCCTACAACGGCTCATCAGAGGACTGAGAATGACGAATCCCGATGACAAGACGCAGAAGCTGGCGCAGGCGCTGCGGGTCTCGCTCAAGGAAACCGAGCGATTGCGGGCGCGCAATCGCAAACTCGACGCGGCCCTCCGGGAGCCGATCGCGATCGTCGGAATGGCGTGCCGGTATCCGGGCGGGGTGGATTCGCCGGAGGATCTGTGGCGGCTGGTAGCCGAGGGGGGCGACGCCACCTCGCAGTTCCCGGTGAATCGCGGGTGGGACGTCGAGCGACTCTACGATCGGACCGGGGAAACGCCGGGCAGCACCTACACCCGCGAGGGTGGTTTCCTGCATTCGGCCGGTGAATTCGATCCCGCGTTCTTCGGCATCAGCCCCAACGAGGCCGCGATGATGGATCCGCAGCAGTTCTTGCTGTTGGAGACGTCGTGGGAAGCTCTGGAGCGCTCCGGTGTGGACGCGGGGTCGCTGCGCGGCAGCGCGACCGGCGTCTTCACCGGCATGATGTATCACGACTATCCGGCCAACGCGAATGCGGGATCCATTGCGTCGGGCCGGGTGTCGTATGTGTTCGGCTTCGAGGGCCCGTCGGTCACGGTCGATACGGCGTGTTCGTCGTCGCTGGTCGCGATGCATCTGGCCGCGGGATCGCTGCGGTCCGGGGAATGCGATCTGGCGCTGGCCGGCGGTGTGACGCTGATGGCGACACCGGAGACCTTCGTGGAATTCAGCCGCCAGCGCGGCTTGGCTCCGGACGGCCGGTGCAAGTCGTTCGCGGACGCGGCCGACGGTGTGGGCTGGTCCGAGGGCGTCGGAGTTCTCGTCTTGGAACGCCTTTCCGATGCGCAGCGCAACGGCCATCGAATTCTCGCGGTCATCGCCGGTTCGGCGGTGAATCAGGACGGTGCGTCCAATGGTTTGACGGCGCCCAACGGTCCCTCGCAGCGGCGGGTGATCCGGCAGGCCCTGGCCAATGCGGGGCTGTCGCCGACGGATGTGGATGCGGTCGAAGCGCACGGCACCGGAACGACTTTGGGTGATCCGATCGAGGCCCAGGCGCTGCTCGCCACTTACGGCCAGGGCCGGGACGCCGGCAGTCCCCTCTGGTTGGGGTCGCTCAAGTCCAATATCGGTCACGCTCAAGCCGCTGCGGGTGTGGGTGGTGTGATCAAGATGGTCATGGCGATGCGTCACGGTGTGTTGCCGAGGACTCTGCATGTGGATCGGCCGAGTACGAAGGTCGATTGGGCGCAAGGCAGTATCGAGTTGCTGACCGAGCCGGTGCCGTGGCCGGAGGTGGATCGGCCGCGGCGCGCGGGTGTGTCCTCGTTCGGGATCAGCGGCACCAACGCGCACGTGATCGTCGAACAAGCACCGGCGACCGACACGGTGGCCGAGCCGGCGTCGGGGACCGCACCCGTGGGCGGGTTGCTGCCGTGGGTGATTTCGGCGCGCAGTGGTCCGGCACTCGCGGATCAGGCCACACGCCTGGCGGCCCACATCGGAAATCCGGAATCGGCTGCGGAAGAACAGGATCCGCTCGATGTCGGCTTCTCGCTGGCGTCCACGCGTGCCGTCTTCGAGCATCGTGCCGTCGTGCTGGCCGGCGGCCGCGAGGATCTGCTCGCGGGAGTGCGTGCGCTGGCGGCGGGCGAGTCGGTGTCCGGTGTGGTGTCGGGTCGGGTGGTGCCGGGTTCGACGGGTGTGGTGTTCTCGGGTCAGGGTGCGCAGTGGGCGGGGATGGCTGCCGGGCTGCGCGTGTATCCGGTGTTCGCCGAGCATTTCGACCGCATTGTGGCCGAGTTGGATCCGGCTCTGGGACAGACTGTTTCGCTGGTGGAGGCGTTGGCGGACGAAGATCTGGTCGACCGGACGGTGTTCGCGCAGGCGGGGTTGTTCGCGTTCGAGGTGGCGTTGTATCGGCTGCTCGAGTCGTGGGGGTTCCGTGCGGATGTGGTGGCGGGTCATTCGATCGGTGAGGTTGCCGCCGCCCATATCGCGGGTGTGTTGTCCCTCGAGGACGCGTGTGTGCTGGTGGGAGCGCGTGGTCGCCTGATGCAGGCGCTGCCTGCGGGTGGGGCGATGGTCGCGGTGGGTGCGTCGGAGGCCGACGTATTGCCGCTGCTGAGCGCGGGGGTGTCGATCGCCGCGGTGAACGGTCCGTCCTCGGTGGTGCTGTCCGGTGTCGAAGCCGATGTGCTGGCGGTGGCCGATATGTGCTCCGGTCGTGGTTGGCGGACGAAGCGATTGCGCGTCTCGCACGCGTTCCATTCGGCGTTGATGGAGCCGATGCTCACCGAGTTCGCCTCGGCGATAAGCACTGTGGTGTTCGAGCGGCCGCGCGTGGCTGTGATATCGACGGTGACCGGTACCAGGGTGACCGATGACATGTGCGACCCGTCCTACTGGGTGAATCAGGTTCGGGATTCGGTGCGGTTCGCCGATGCGGTGGCGGCGATGGCGGAGTTGGGGGTGTCCCGTTTCGCCGAGGTCGGGCCGGATGCGGTGCTGGCCCCCATGGTCACCCAGAGCCTCGAGGACACCCGTACCGGTGCACCGGCGGTAGTGGCATTGGCGCGCCGCGACCGTACCGATGCCGCGACAGTGTCGGCCGGTGTCGCCGGGTTGTTCGTCACCGGCGCCGATGTCGACTGGGCCGGTTGGTACACCGGGACCGGAGCTCGGCGCATCGACCTGCCCACCTACGCCTTCCGGCACGAACGCTTCTGGCTCGACGTGCGGCAGGTGCTGGCGCAATCGTGGCTGGGAGCCGAACTGGGCGGGGTCACCGCCGTCGGCCTCGACGCCGTGTCACATCCCCTGCTCGGCGCCGCCGTACCGCATCCGGAATCGGGCGGAGTGAGCTTCACCGGCCGCTGGACGGTGGATTCCGTCGAGTGGCTGGCCGACCACAGCGTATTCGGCGTGGTCCTGCTGCCCGGCACCGGATTCGTCGAACTCGCGGGTCACGTCGGCGGCCTGCTGGGCTGCGATGTGCTGGAAGAACTCGTGCTGCACACGCCGTTGACGCTGCCCGCCCAGGGCGGTGTGTCGGTGCAGGTGGTGGTGGCCGCCGCCGACGACACCGGTCGGCGGCGACTGAGTATCCATTCGCGGCCCTCCACGGACGAACCGTGGGTGATTCATGCCGAAGGCACTCTCGCCACGGGTGGGGTCGTCCCCGATTTCGATCTCCGGTCGTGGCCGCCCAGCGGAGCGCGGCCGCTGGATATCGACGGCGTCTACGACGAACTGCTCGACCTCGGCTACGGCTACGGACCCGCGTTTCGAGGTCTGCGAGCGGCATGGCAGCGCGGGAACGAACTGTTCGCCGAGGTCGCGCTGCCCGACTCCGCGGAGGCCGGAAGCTTCGGCATCCACCCGGCCCTGTTCGACGCCGCACTGCACGTGCGGATCGTGCACGGCCTGCGCAGCGAAGGGGGTACCTCCCCGGCGTTGCCGTTCACCTGGAACAACGTGGCGTTGCATGCGGCCGGGGCCGAGGTGGTGCGCGTCCGGATCGTTGTGGACGGTGAGAAGTTCGGCGTGCGGATCGCCGATGCGCAGGGCGAACCGGTCCTGTCGGTGGCCGCCCTCGTATCCCGCCCGGTGACGGCCCGGCATCTCGACGCGAACCGGGTGTCGCAGGATCTGTTCGGTGTGGAGTGGATCGCGGTTCCGAGTGTGCCGGTGCCCCTCGACCCGAACCGGGTGGCGGTGCTGGGCGCCGGTCGCGATCCGGGGGAGATACGCGGATACCGCGACCTCGAGGCGTTGATCGCCGATCTGGACGCGGCCACGGAACCGGTCGTTCCGCAGATCGTCGTCGTCGAATGTCCTCGGGGCGAGGGCGCGCCGCCGACCGCGGCCCGGCAGGTCGTCACCGGCGTTCTCGACACCGTGCAGCGGTGGCTGAGCGATCCGCGTTTCACCGCGTCACGCTTGGTCGTCGTCACCAGAAACGCTGTGGCCGTGAATGATTCGGAGACGGTGGATCTGGCGCAGGCGCCGGTGTGGGGGCTGGTCCGGGCCGCGCAGGCCGAACATCCGGATCGATTCCACCTGCTCGACCTGGACGACCCGGACGGCTCCGACGAGACTCGCGAGCCATTGGCTGTGGCGTCGCTGTCCGCCGCTGTCCCGGGGGAGCCCGAGGTCGCCGTGCGTGGTGCGGTCGTCACGGTGCCGCGCTTGACCCGTCACCCTGCCGGCGACGCGGTTCGCCTACAGCCGGGCACGGTGTTGGTGACCGGCGGGACGGGTGGTCTGGGTGCGTTGCTGGCTCGGCATCTGGTGGTGAATCACGGTGTGACGCATCTTCTTTTGGCGTCGCGTCGGGGTTCGGCTGCGCCTGGTGCTGGGCGGTTGTGTGAGGAGTTGGAAGAGCTCGGTGCGCGGGTGCGTGTTGTTGCCTGTGATGTGTCGGATCGTGACGCGTTGTCCGAGTTGGTCGACGGTATTTCGGGTGAGTTTCCGTTGGTGGGTGTGGTGCATGCGGCGGGTGCTGCGGATAACGGTGTGGTGGAGTCGATTACGGCGGAGCGTGTTGATTCGGTGTTCGCGCCGAAGGTGGATGCGGCGTGGTTTCTGCATGAGTTGACGTGTGAGCGGTCGTTGTCGTTGTTCGTGTTGGTGTCGTCGGCTGGTGGTTTGGTGCTGGCGGCGGGTCAGGCGAATTATGCTGCGGCGAACGTGTTTCTGGATGCGTTGGCTGTTCATCGTCGTGCCGCGGGTCTGCCCGCGACCGCCATAGATTTCGGCCTGTGGGA